>CAINLV010000115.1 GCA_903850565.1 uncultured Actinomycetes bacterium | reverse complement strand
TCCGGAAGGTTCGATGGCAACAAAAGTCTTTCCACAACCAGCGGCGCCAAGGATGGCGAATCTTGGCATATCGCGACAGAGGTTTAAAATATTGAATTGTGTTTCAGTTAATAATCGAACTTTAGCTTCGCGTTCCTCACCCAACTCAGAAAGGTCTCTCTGCGACTCCATGATCCGACCAAGCGCGGTAATCATTCCGGCAACCTCATGTGCATTTGGCCTAAAGTTTTGCCCTCTTAATAATTCAGAAATTCCATCAACTAAATTAGCAAGATCCAGCTCATCTGCAATTATTTCTCTGGGAATATCCGATCGAGAATAGCTGACAGGTATTTCCGAATAAGGAAAAACTAGATACGGTTTGGCTGAAAAATGCGTGATATGTTTTTTATCAAGGTAACGCTGTAAAGCGTGAACGCTGCTCATGGTTTGGGAAATCGGATCAATTATTCTTGAGCCGGTGGAATCTTCTTGTGTGAAAGTTGAATCCAGATTTGGGGAAACCTTTCCGCCCTTGACTTCCAAAACCACAATGCCATGGTTTGGCCATAGCAATAAGAAATCAATTTCGTGTTCTTTGGAGTCCACCAAAAGTTTTACATTGCACAGCACAGTCACTTCTGACGGAAGATGCTGCATAAGCTCGACCCACACCAAACGTTCAGATGAGTGAACAAAGATGGGGTTCTCGGGCAGGCTGGTGGCTGGCACTCCTCGATTATCTCTCATCGGTTGATTTGTGCGCTCTTTTGCCAGCGCCCAGAAACTGACCTGAACGGGTCGCGTCTGGCTGCCATTGGTATAAATTGGACATCAACATTTCGAACACCACTCTTTTAGGCAAAGAGCTGGAAAACTTCTCTGGCACCAAGATGGGTGTCGGTCAGCCCTTCTAAACTAGATTCATGCGAACTTACGGCCTGGCGAAAATTCTCACTTTGGCCTTAGCCATTTCATTTACTTCCGCCCCTTTAAGTAATTCCGTCACCTTTCCAGATAAAACCAATCTCAAAATTTCCGATGCCCCTTACCTGGTCTCTATTTGGACCGTGGATAGCGACACTGGCCTGAGAGACTTTCAAACCTGCACTGGGGCTTTGATCGATGCTACCCATGTACTCACCGCGGCGCATTGTGTTGTGAACCAGAAACAATCTCTCTCTATTGTTTGGGGCGCCCCAAGTTTAAATTCACGGGGATACACCCTCGCTGTTGCCGACTGGGTAGTTCACCCAAGATACAGCGCCGCAACGATGCAAAACGATATTGCAATAATTCGTCTTTACTACGCAGTGGACAAAACAGTTGATGCCAAGGCTTATGCAGCGATTCCTGTCGCAACTCGCTATCTCACTGTTCCAAAAAGCGATAAGAACCTGCTCAGTTCCATGAGATTGTATGGGTTTGGAGATCAGCAAGATAAAAGGTCGCTTAATGCTTCCGCATCAGTTCGCCAAGATAATTACTCTTCAACAACAAAGAAGATTTTCAAGTATTTTAATGATGCCACCATGATTGGTGGAGGTTTTTATTATAAGAAAGAGCAACTTTACGCTGGCGCTTGCTACGGAGACTCAGGTGGCCCATTGGTTACCACGCTGGGAAAAGTCAACAATATAGTAGGCATTGTTAGCTATGGCTCGGCTTCCGGTTGCAATGTAAAGACACCCACAGTCTATACAAGAGTGAGTTATTACGCGGCTTGGATCGTTACTGCATCGAAAGAAATGGAAACTCGTTGGGTTGCAAGCGGTCATAGTAAATCCACGATAATGCCAAATAAATTATCTCTCTCTGCAACTGCCGGGAATTATCTCAAATCCGAGCTCGTGACTTTTCCATCTGGTGAAACAGCGTCAAACACTTCCATTGATCTCAATACAGATCCTGGTTCGGGCCGGGCTGACATCAACGGAATGATGATGCAGGCATATTCCAACAGCTGGCTTGCCGTCAATATGTACTTCGATAAACCAATTGATGGTTGCGTTTTGGCGCAACAAGGATATTTGGGAATTAATATTTCAACGAATTCCCACCAGAAAAATGATTTACAGTTTGAAACATCACCCAGCCAAGATTGCTGGAAGAACGGCCAAGAATCAACAGCCAGCATCCAGACTCTTCCCCCTCATGACCAATCACTAGATTGCCAGATGACGGTTAAGCCTTTTGATGACAACAATCCTGATTCCACATCAGTTATTGCAATTGCGTTCCAATTTCCTCGGGAATGCCTTGGAGCCATTGCTCAACTTTGGATTCGCGGAACCGTTTACATCGATTCGGGTGAAAATGAATTCGATGTTGAACCTGCATTGGATATGTGGATTGGTCCAATAGATCCCACTGTTCCAGAAGGTGTTACTTCCACTGCTTCAAGCGATCTTCCTACGGTGACTGCAGATTTTGGCGAAGACCCAACAGTTGTTGTTCCAGAGAATGATCCACCAACAGAGTTGCAAATTCGAAATATTAAGAATGGATCCGGGGCTGCTGTTGATGCCACCTCATCGGTCACTTTCAATATGAAAATGCTGACTTGGTCCACGCAAGAGGAAGTTGAAAACTCCTTTGCTTCCGGAGATCCCTTCGTTTATGACCTATCGAGCGACCTCCTTTTGGATGGATTTATGCAAGGTTTGATTGGAATGAAGGCTGGCGGTCGAAGACTAGTAGTTATCCCACCTGATCTCGCCTATGGAATTGATGGCACAAGCGACGGAGTTGTCGGTCCAGATGAGTCTTTGGTAGTGGTGATCGATTTAATTTCTATCGACTGATTTTCCATATCGACATCTAAACGTTTCGCTTCATTTTTAGAAAGGTTGGTGGCACTTGCCTCATTTTCACGGACCTTGCCCGCACTGCATGAACCAAGATTGGGAAGCTTTTCCAAATCTAGTTGGGCTTCAAAAAGGCCGGACCCTGCTTGCGCTTAGTCGCTATGCACATCAATATCGAAGCTGGAACTACTCCTTGCTATTGGCTGAAGAAGCATTGGCCATATTTGAAGCAGACAGCATTGATTTCAGTGAGCTTGCAAGTGCTCATTTTGCGATTGCGGTAAACCTTCGTGAATTACAGCGCAATGAGGAAGCACAACAGTCTCTGGAGATGGCTATTTCGTTTTCTGTAAAATCTGATGCCGGTTTTAATTCAAATTCAGAAAACACCAGAGCTTGGTGGGCGGTTTTAGATAGGAAATATCAAGATGCTCATATGTATTACCGTGAAACGGTAACAGTCCATGCCGAATGGGTCGATACATTCAATGCCGCCGGCGATCTCTTGATGATCGGCAACTGTGCCTTTCGAATTAACAATTACGAGGAAGCGCTGCGTTGCTTCCAAGAAGCTCGCACGATTTTTAAAAAAGAAGGTGACATTCGCCGAGTCGCCATTTGTGATGTAAACACCGCAAATACTCTTCGCAAACTTGATCGGCATTTTGACGCTCATGTCTTGCTTGAAAAGGCGAAGGTTGTCTCGGCGATGATCGAGGATCATCAGAACTTGGGTTTTTGCTTATTAATCAGCGGTGAGAATTATTTGGCGCAAGGTCAACATCGCGAAGCAATTGAGGCGCTCAATGACGCGATCTTAAGTTTGGTTCAATGTCCGGACCTTCCCTACGAAAATTTGATCAGGGCAAACAGATTATTAGCCCAGTCGCTTCGAGAAATTGGCAATGTCGATGAAGCAAATGAGATCGATGCCCGCTTAGTCACATTGCGGGATATTTTAGATATAGAGCTAACCAATGAATAAAAGGAAGTTGGTTTAACTTCCGCGAACCAGAGCGCTCATGCGTGCCGCATTCTCGGCCAAGTCACCTCTAGATAGAGCACCACCCACGAGCAACGCTGTGTCATTTCCATACATCGTAATCATCTCTGGGATCCGCTCGATGGTCATGCCGCCAGCCGGAGCAATCCATGATTTCTTCAGATGGCCAAGTTTGGACTGGGCACCATTTTGAATCTCCAGGCATTGAATTGCCGTGAAGGAGAAACGACCGCCAGTGTTTGGGAAGATAGTGATGTCGGCGCCAGCTAAGCGCATTAAAGTTCCAAAGAGAATGCCGTGAGATACCCCTTGAGTTGGAGAGGTCACAAAGGAGCCTAGAAGGGCCGGATGAGCCTGAATTGGCAGCGCTAAGTCATCATCTTCGGCCAGGCTTCGAAGCGAATCAAAGCCAGAAATCCCGGGTAGAACTAGAAGTGCTCCTGCGCCCAAGGCCTTCGCTTCGAAGGCAGCATCGCGAATTCGATCAAATGGCAGGTTCAAACTTGGGGCAT
This sequence comes from uncultured Actinomycetes bacterium, assembly GCA_903850565.1. Lineage (GTDB taxonomy): Bacteria > Actinomycetota > Actinomycetes > Nanopelagicales > Nanopelagicaceae > CAIMZW01. Next base: position 12,783 of record CAINLV010000115.1, on the reverse strand, counting down.
ACAGGCACCGGCCACCAGTTTCTTCGTTGGCTTCAGTGACTGCGCGAGCGACCGCAGTGACGCGCTCTACCCACATGGCCCAAGGTTGATTGGCCAGGCTGTGATCATCTTTGATCATGTCAAAACCATTGACGGCCAAGGTCCGGGCCATCGCCGCTAAAACTTCTGGGCTGGAACCCATAGGTTTCAAGGCCGTGGTGAGGAGTGGCCGATCCGGCGCATCGTAGAAAGCACGAAGCCCATCGATCCCAAATCTGGGGCCTTTGAATCTTGAAGTGATTACTTCAGGGATTTTTATTCCGACAACTTTGAGTCCTGGAAAGAGTGAGGCATTTCCCCACAAGACATTTAGGAGTTGTGTGAGTTCCCCGCCAGTCACATCCGGGTTATAAGAAATCGTTATCCGGTGAATATTTTCTTCGACTAATGAGATCTCTTCGACTTTACCGACAACCTCATCTTGAATCCACGAAGGCGCTAAATCAGCAGGAAATTCAATGGTTTGTTCTACCCGAATCACATCAGCAATAGCTGCTGGATCTGTTCCGTGATAGAGATAGGAGATCTCGAAACGATCTGTCACAACGCTTCTACTTTCGCGCTGCTGTGCACGTTGATGGATCGCTGTTCTTGAAGTTCGCTTTCATCAATATCGAGCTTTCGGCCGACGGCTACTTCAACGCGCTTCACAAGAGCTGCGGCATCGAGTTCGTATTCAGCCATTAAGAATTTCTGCGAAGCTCCATGTGCATAAGTGTCTTTCAGGCCAATGCGTTGCAACGGTGCTGAAATTCCATTTTCGGCCATAACTTCGGCCACGGCACTGCCCAAGCCACCAATGATCGAATGATTTTCCATCGTGATGACGCCGGATTTTGCACTTTTCAATGCAGCAACAACTTGTGGGTCAGTAAATGGTTTCAATGTTGAAACATGAAGATGAGTTACCGAAACTCCACGGGCCTGGAGCAATGGGACTGCACGAAGCGCTTCTTCGGTAGCGATACCAGAAGTAATCAAGGTGATATCGGTTCCCGTTGAAAGGATGCGGGCGCGATTGAAAACAAAAGGCTCCGTGACCGGAAAAATTCGACTAACTTCCCCGCGCAACATTCGAATATAAACCGGGCCTTGAACATCGTGCGCCACATCCAAAACGCTTTGTGCTTCGGTGGCATCTCCTACTTCGAAAATAGTCATGTTAGGGATGGCTCGTAATATGGCGATATCTTCAATAGCTTGATGAGTCACTCCACCAGGAGTCATAATGCCTGGAAGAAATCCCACTAATCGCACCTTCAAAGCTGGATATGCAATAGACATTTGAAGTTGATCCAGTGGGCGGCGATAAAGGAAGACAGAGAAGGTATGCAACCATGGCTCAAAACCTTCGCGAGCCAGACCTGCCGCCATTCCCATCATATTTTGTTCGGCCATTCCCATGGAAAAGAATCGATCTGGGTAGGTGTCCCGCCATTTTCCGACTTCACATGAATTAGTCAGGTCAGCCGAAAGTACCAATACTTCTGGCTTATCTTTTGCCCAATCGATGAAATTTTGCTGGTGGGGACGGGCAACAATTTCGTAACTCATTTAGTCATCTCCTGATAAGCCTGCTCGTATTGTGCGCGCTCATCGGCGCTAGTAAAACGTAAATAGTGAAGAACTGGCGCTCGGTTGGCAAGGATTGGCAGACCTCGAACTGGGTCGGTATAGCAAAGAATCATATGAGGGGCGTCAGTTGTTTTTTCACTGGCAGCAAGAATGCCATCGATATCGTGACCATCAATGACGCTAACTTCCCAGCCAAAGGCCTTGATTCGATCCGCCAAAGGTTCGATGGTCATGACCGTATCCATAGGGCCATCACACTGAGCCTTATTTACATCGACAATCACCCGTAAATTGGTAAGTCCATGGAAGCGTGCCGCTTGGAGCGCTTCATATGTTTGCCCTTCTTGAAATTCGCCATCGCTCATGAAAACCCAAGTGCGGCCACTCTCGCCGCGGATTTTGCGAGCTAATGCAATTCCAGATGCTTGGGATAACGCCTGTGCCAATGAACCAGTTGTAGTTTCAAATCCTGGTGAATGTTCGGCGCCGATCATTTCAACGGTCGAACCATCGCGATTGAAATGCTCGAGACCATCTTCTCGAAGACGTCCGGTTTCGATAAGGGCGGCATAAATAACCAGGGCATAGTGGGCCGGACTAGATATCAACCGATCTAGATCTGCGCGCTTTTCACCGTGAAATTGCGCACCGGTTTGATAAGTGTGGGGTCCAACTGCGGGAACCCCAATAAATGCCGGTGGATCTATGGGTTGACCGAGCGCTGAAAACTTTAAAATTCCGACATAGAGTGAACTTAGTAATTCGGCTGCTGAACAGGCCTGGCTCATATAACCGCCATTGTTAGAAATTGTATGTTGCAGAACTCGGCGACGAATTCCGTGTGCAACTTTTTCGATCTCGCTTACAACTTCTAAACCATTTTCACTCATTAGAGATTAATTACCTTTCGATTGTAAAACTGTTGGATCAAAATAGGCATGCACCCATTCGAATTTTCCATCACGCAATTTAATAATGTTCACCCCTTTGATGGCGAACTCTTCTCCTTGGACATTAGTTAATAGCGCAGTCCATTCCATGGCCGAACGATCCCCAACAGTGAAATCACTTTCAATGGTGACTTTCAATCCCGGGAAATCGGCACCTGAAGCGTCGTAAAAGGTGCGAATTTCTTCATGTCCCACAAGGGTTTGACCCGGTGGGCAGAAGGTTGCATCTGCGTGATAGTGAGAGAGAACTAGATCAGTGTCTCGGGCACATTCTGCTCGCCAATACGATTCAGCGAAATCTCGTGCTTCGCTCATTTCTAATTGCCTCCCGTGCGAACTGATTCCATGATTGCTTTCACTTGTGCCGTCATGGTGGCCACCGATTCGTGGTTATGGCGGGCTCGAACAAGCATTTGTGCCGCTTGAAGAACTCCTCGAGCCGCACCCTCTCTTAATACAGGTTCCAACGTTTCGATGTCGCTAGTTTTGGCCAGACCCACGATTCGGCGGGCCATCTTTGCCGCGGCAAACCCGAAGGCATCTTCTTTCCACTTTGTCATCAAAACTTCCAGAAGTTCATCGTTGAAGACGCGGGCATCTACTCGGGTTGGCCAAAGCCCACGGAAGTGAGTTTCGAAAGCGTTCCACATAGCCGTCGGAAGCGATTCCACGAATTCGATATGGTCAGTTCTGCCCAATGCGATAGAACGCGCAAGAGCAATATAGAAATTGGCAAAAACTGCGCCAATATCAAAGGCGATCGGCCCATAGAAAGAGAATTCAGAATCAAAGGCTCTAGTGGAAACTTCCGCTCCTGTTTCGGTGGATTTCACCATCACCGAACCAGTGTGCAAATCTCCGTGAATCAGCGCTTCCGAAGCGGTCATAAAAGCAAACTTGAGCTCGCCCATTTCCAGCACCATCTGTTGGTCATTGATAATTGCCAATGCATCTAGTTCGTTTTCGGGCAAGTATGAATTTCTATCTCCGGGGAAATATGGCTCTGTAAAAACCAGGTCTTCGGTGATTAGGCAGATCTCCGGATTTATAGCGCGGGCAATTCCTGCTTTGTGAGCAGCGGCTCCCGCACCAAAAATGGAAGTCGCGAAGGTGACTTTGGCAATGTATTCGCCGACTGATTCGGCGGCACCATAATTGATTTCACCATTTATTAGCGCAGTGCGCCATACCTTATGGTCTGAAAGATCTTCCATTGCAATGATGTAACGATCGGCATCATAGAAGTAAATTTCTGGAACCAAATGTGGGGCAGCTTGGGAATGAATTACCGTGGTTTGGTATTCGATTCGCGCTCGATCAGGGGACATCGGCCAAGAAGGTCCAACCAGACGTACATATGGCAAGGCTTGCTTGAGCACGATCCCCTTGCCCTTGTTGTCCTTGACGATGAAAACCAAATTGAGGTTGCCATCACCCACTTCTTGCATTTCAACAATGGAGGTCGAATCCAGAACCGCGAAGGTTTCAGGTCGAGAAGCTAGGTAAGAAGCAATGTTCTCACTGGAGAGAAACTCATATGTATATTCCATGTAACCGTCTCCTATACGGCCGAAATGAATCGAGATTTTTTACGCGAGAGCGTAAATGAAAAGACCAAAGCCAAAAGCAGAACCGCACCTTTTACTACATCTTGTCCATAGTAAGGAAAACCGGCAATGGTCAATCCGGTGATAACAACGCCCATCAGGAATGCACCTAACGCAGTTCCCCAGGCATTTGGCTTACCCATTGCTAGAACTGAAGTTCCAACTAGAGCGACTGCAACGGAATCCAAGAGCAACGAGTTTCCTGCGCTGATATCTCCTTGGCCGATTCTGGAAGCCAAGATCAGCCCGCTGATAGAAGCTAGGAAAGCCGAAAGGATGTAAGCCAATGATCGGTAAAGTTTTACATTGATTCCGGCAAGAAGTGAGGCTTCTGGATTGGAACCCACTGCATACATGGCTCGACCCCAAGTAGTACGAGTCAGGAATAACCAACAGGCGATCGTCAACAGCATCCAGAGAATAACCGCGTAAGGAATTGGCCCTAGTTGACCGGAGTCGATTTTCAAAAATGCATCAGTGAATTTTCCTGGCGCAGTACTGCCATTTTCCATCATCATTCCTGAGGAAACGGATCGGCCATTCACTGGGACTAACTTCAGACCCATGATGGCAAACATGGAAGCCAACGTTGCCAGGAGATCTGGAATTTTTAAGACAACAATCAAAAATGCATTTAAACATCCGATTAAAATACCCGCCACCAAAACCAGCCCCACTGCAACGATTGCAGGTTTGTTGTAGACCACCATGGTCATAGCTGAAAGCGTCACGGCCATTCCCGCAGTTGCTCCTACCGACAAATCCAATCCACCAACTGCCATCGAGAGCATGATGCCCAGGCCAGTTATGGCAACTACAGATGTGTATTTGAGCATGGAGAAGAAAGTCGTCGAAAGTCTAAATGTGTCTTGCGTGGCAAAGAACGAAACGAAGGAGATCAAGGTGACGAGAATGAATCCATACCTAACCAGGAAATCTCGGGCAACAAATTCCTTACCTTGGCTCAAATTATTTCCCTTTTTCATCATGCTACCTCCGACATTTTCTTGATTATTTCATTTCGGGATGTTTCCGATAGATAACTATCAAACTTAACGTCACCTTCGACCATGATTAGTACCCGGTCGGCCGACTCTAAAATCTCATCAATATCGGAGGAGAAAATAACGGCGCCATTGCCAGCCTTTACCAAATCTCGGATTTGTTGGGCGATTTCTCGCCGCGCGCCAATATCAACACCTCTGAATGGTTCATCCAAAAGCAACAGTCGGGAGTTTTGAACCAACCAGCGGCCCACCATGACTTTTTGTTGGTTTCCACCGGAGAGTGAATCCACCGTGGACTTATGAGATTCAGTGACTACTCGAAGGCGCTCAATCAAAGTGGTTGCCAACTCAGTTTCTTTGTTGAAATTGAGGATCTTTCCAGAAGCAATTTTCTTTAAGAATGGCAGGCTGGTGGTATTTGAAATCGACCAATTTTCCAGGATTCCATCGCGGGCACGATCTTCAGAGATCAAAAATATTCCATTTCGAATCGCATCTAATGGGGTCTTAGGCTTAAAAGCTTGCCCTAAAAATTCTAAGGTTCCGCCTTTTAATTTATCGGCACCAAATAGCGCCCGCGCCAGTTCACTTTTACCCGCCCCTAGTAAACCAATTACCCCAGTGACTTCACCGCTGCGGATTCCGATCGACCATGGCTTGCTCTCATCAAAGATCTGGGCATCTTTTATAGATAGCAAGACTTCGGTACCGCGTTCTTCTTCGATTCCAAATTGGGAGTCGCGAAGGTCCATGCCGAGCATGTCATGCAAGGCGTCGGCCCATTCAAATGGCTTGGTTTGTATGGATTGAATTACGCCATCGCGTAAAACAACTAATCTATCGGCCAATTCTTCCAGCTCACCCAAACGGTGTGAAACATAAAGAATTGCTACGCCATCGGCCCGCAATTTTTGAATGATGGTGAAGAGTCTTGAAACTTCTGCGTTGGAAAGAGCCGAGGTTGGTTCGTCCAGGATAAGTAAGGCTGGGCTATGCGAAAGCGCTCGAGCCAAAAGGAGAAGTTGTTGATCGGCGATTCCAAGATTAAATACATCGTCTTTCAGGATTGAGTCATCCCAATCCAAATCCAGAGATTTCATGACATTGCGAGCTTCGCGAACCATTTTGGATGGTGAAGCAAGTCGAGAAATCTCCCCCAGGGCAATTCGATCAAATAGTAGATTTTCGGCAACAGTCAATCCGGCGATAATTCCTTCATTAATCTTCTGGTGAACTGTTTCAATTCCTTGCGAACGAGCTTGAAGAGGTGAACTGATATTTGCGGGTTGATCGTTTATAAGGATCTCCCCATCAAATTCGGTGAAGGCACCTGAGAGAATCTTGATCAAAGTCGATTTGCCAGCACCGTTCGCTCCGAGGAGTGAAACTATCTCTCCTGGCTCAATCCGGAATGAAATACCTTTCAGTACTTCATTGCTGCCAAATGATTTTCGAACAGATCGAATCTCAAGCGACTTCTTCATCAATTCACCTCTTCAACTCTTAGTTATTTGGATCTATTTTTTAGATTAGAACGATACTGCTGGAATCCAAGCAGCAGATGCAGCCTTCGACATGCTCAATGAAGGAAGCTTTGCGCGAAGATCAACCATGTTCTTAATCTTGTTATCTTTTAGGAACTTGGCCGTGATCAATACACCAGGGAAAGAAACAACGTTAGTTGCTTGCTGTCCGGCAATCTTCAGAGCCATTACACGAACTACTCCAGCGCCAATGGCGTTTGGATCGGTTCCGGCAGTAGCTGTCCATGGGCTTCCAGCCTTGGTCATGATTTCGATATCGGCATTTGAAATGTCGATTCCGTAAACCTTGATCTTGCTTTGAAGCTTGTTCTGATAGATAGCAGAGATGGTTCCCTTTGCTAATTCATCATATGGAGCAAAGATTGCTGAAATCTTTGGATTGGCCTTAAGGGCGGCATCCACTAATTGAGCGTTATCTGTTGCTACCGAGTTGGTGAACTTGCCAACGAAGAACTTCTGGGTCCAGTTTTGGGCCTTCTTGGTGGCTTGCCACACAACGTGACGACGATCTAGAGGAGCAATTCCCAATACGTTGACATAGCCAACGGTCTTGTTCTTGCCAAGATCCTTAACTGCTTGTCCAAGTACTGCGCTTGCTAGTGCTTCATCACTCTGTGATGTGAAAACAGCACGTGGAGCGCACTTGCGGATGTCGTTGTCATAAACAACTACTGGAATACCGGCATCAATGGCCTTGTTGATTCCTGGGCACATGGTGTCTGCATTTCCGTGGTCGACAATGATGCCTGCTACGCCGGAACCGATTGCGGTTTCCATGTCGGTTGCTTGCTTGGCATTATCAGCTTGTGCATCGTAAATCTGCATGTCGAAACCAACGGCAGTTGCTTGCTTCTTTGCGCCGTTAGTCCATTGTTGGAAATAATCGCCAGCGCCAGAATTTTGGACGAGAGCAATCTTGACTAAGCCTGCGTCAAATGGCGCTGGCTTTGAAACAGCTTGGCTGCCTTGCACTGCAGTGGTGGACAACACCAATGCGGCGGTCGCAACAGCAAGCAGTCTAATTTTTCCTGCCTTCATTGTTTTCCTCCTTGTTGATACTGGCTCACGAGCTGAGCCAGTAACGCCGTCTCGCTTAGCGCGGGAAAGCTGCCGCCACACCCCCGTCTACAGCTATGACGCTGCCTGTCGTTCGTGACGATTCATCGCTGAGGAGGTAAGCGACGCTGCGTGCAACGTCGACACTTCTCACTCGAGCCTTTAGGAGATTTCTTGATGCATAGAAATCTTCTAGATCTTCCGGCTTAACTCCATGTGCAGCCGCGCGCTGTTCACGAATTCCGCCAGCCCACAACTTGCTGTTATCAAATACCGCATCAGGGTTTACTGCATTGCAACGAATTCCAATGCTTCCGCCTTCGAGTGCGGCGATGCGCATCAATTGCAACATACCCGCCTTTGAAACCGAGTAGCCACCAAAACCAGCGCCAGGCGCAAATGCATTCTTGCTGGCAACATAAACTAGCGACCCGCCCATTTTTTGTTTTCTCATGGTGGCCATCGCCTCTTTGGTCAACATAAAGGCGCTGGTTAAATTGATATCTAATCCGCGGCGCCACTTTGCAACATCTAGCTCTTCTAAAGTATCTGAAACACCTATTCCCGCGTTAATGACTACGCCATCTAGTCCGCCGAAATGCCGAACTGTTTTCGTAACCGTTGACTTAACATCAGATTCGTTCGATTGATCACCGACGATTAGCAACGGTGGGTTGCTCTTATTCTCCTTAAAGATTGCTTCGAGCTCTGATAGGCCTTCTTCTTCGATATCAGCCAGAGCAACATTGGCCCCTAGCCTTCCAAGTTCAATCGCTATTCCGCGACCAATTCCACTTCCAGCACCAGTAACAATGAATATATGTCCATCGAATCGCGCAGGAGCAGGCTTTGACTTTAATTTAAATAGTTCAAGTGGCCAGTAATCGAAACCAAATATTTCTGATGACGGAAGTGCGCGACCTTGACCAAATACATCTCTGACTCGCGCCGCGACTTTATGAGTATGAGTGGCGATATCAGCCAACATTGCGGCATCTTTCAAAGTGCTGGCACCTGTTATTGCGCCTACACCTGGGACTAAAACAACCTTCGGATCATCGCCATGGCTGGAATATCCAGGAGTTAACAAGTACTTATTCTCTTCAAAATAGGCTTGATGTTCCGTGCGGTATTGATCAATTCCAGCATCAACATCCCCGAGGGTCACGGCCGCAGATTTAGGGCGAATCCGCATCATGTGGTCTGCGCTGGCAACGCCGGCAGCTAATACCTGCGGTAGATCTTCACGAGAAGCCACTTCGGCTAGGCGAGAATCAATCCGAAGAACCTGCTTCTTCCCGATTTTTCCACGAAGTGCCAGAAGTAAATCTTTTAACTCTTCATCGCCCAGATCGTGATGAACGAAATTTGCAACGGGACGTTTGGAAAGTGAATCTAAATAGTCGTTGGCCTTTTTGACATTGATTCCGGTCTTGGAATAGCAAATGTCTGTGTCTTCATCCCAAACAACAAGACCATGATGGGCCAGCACAACGCCTTCGTAATCTTTTAGCGCACCGACAGCCTTAGAGAGGGAAAATCCAGGTCGCATCCAATCAACATATGCAAAGCCTTCGCCTAGTGCTTCACGCACGGCTTGCTCGCCGCCTTCGTGGTTAGTCAATGCACAGATAGAATCAGAGTGAACGTGATCGATATGTTTTGCGGGTAGAAATGCATGAAGCAAAGTTTCAATTGAAGGTCGGCGTGATGTTGGATCTACTAAGGCACGTGTTACATAATCCACCATCATGTCATCAGTCATTGATTCAAAACCTTCAAGGGCAACCAGCTCATCCAAATAGAGCCCTGGATAGTCTTTATCAATGGCGTATTGCATATCGGCGCCAGAACCTTTAACCCAAAGCACCTTTTTTAAACGTCCAAGGTGGTCCTGAATTTCGCCCTTGCTGGAAGTGTTTCCTCCGCCATATACAACTAGCTCTTGGTCGGCTCCCAATTTTTGCGAGCGCGCAACAAGTTCATGGAGCGGTTGGTATTGGATCACAGTGTTTCCCCTTTTTGAATTTCATACGCTTTTAATTCGGTGACTACCGTGCTGATATATCTAGCCGGGGTTACATCGAAGGCAGGATTAAATGTTTTCGTTCCAATAGGAGCTACTTGAATTCCCTTGAAAAAGGTAAGTTCTTCATCGGCCCTGATTTCAATATGAATGTCTTTTCCACTTTCGATGCTTCGATCCACGGTTGACTCTGGAGCGACCACCAGAAACGGAATGCCCGCTGCCTGACAAGCCAAAGCAACGCTGAGCGATCCGATTTTGTTGGCGGAGTCGCCATTCTTGGCAATTCGGTCAGCACCAATCAAGGCAGCATCAATTCGTCCACTGAGAATGGCCATGGCAGCCGCACCGTCAGGTTGAATCCGATGAGGAATCCCCGATTTCATCAGTTCCCAAGCCGTCAACCTGGAGCCCTGCAGAAGCGGCCTAGTTTCGTCCGCATAAACTTCTTTGACCAAGCCACGAGCGCTCAGCTCCCGGATAACCCCAAGCGCGGTACCAGTTCCAGTAGTAGCCAGTGAACCAGTGTTGCAGTGGGTAAGCAGGGTGAGCGGCTTCTCGCCCAGTTCCCGAATCAGCCAATCCGCCCCAAAATTACCCATCCCGGTACAGGAATCTTCATCTTCTTGGGTCAATTTATGTGCGAAATCAAGGACGGCATCTCTGCCCTTTCCCGTCTCCTGGCGAACTCGCTCCACGGCCCAAGCTAAGTTAACCGCCGTTGGCCGGGCATCGCGCAGGGCATCTAAGGCGCCTTCAAATTTATCTGTCGACCAAGATTCGCGCTTGGCCTGATCCATGGCAATAACAACGCCATATGCACCAGCAACCCCCAAGGCAGGAGCGCCACGAACAACGAGGAGTTGGATAGCTACTATCAATTCTTCGACAGTGTCATAAGCCCGATATTCCTCGCTTGCGGGCAGCAAAGTTTGATCCAGAAGAACTAACTTTTCGTTCTTCCAATCGATAACCTTGAAGGGTATTGACATCTGTTTCGGACTCCTTAATAGTTGTACTACAACTTAGAGATGAGAATACTTGAGGAAAAATAAATGTCAATAGACTTCCAGAAGAATCTTTCAAAAGAGACCTCTGGTTCTTTGGCTGACCAAGTGCGAGACCATTTGCGAATAAGAATTCTTCGCCATGAATGGTTACCTGGTGGAAAGATTCCTGGCGAGTTCGAGTTGGCCGACCAGTACGACGTTGCCCGTGTAACTATCAGAACCGCGTTACGTTCTCTTGAAACTCAAGGTTTGATCGATATAAGACACGGTTCCGGTGCTTACATCGCCGATTTCGGTGACTCCGTTCGGGCAGGATTGCAAGAATTGCGCTCAATTACGCAAACAATTCGCGAAATGGGACATAAGGCTGAAATGACAACAAAATCGAGTGTCATTAGAAAAGCTACACATCAAGAAGCGATTGACTTGCAAATTACCGAAGAAGACAACGTACTTCATATAGAACGTGCCATCGCTGCCGACGGAACTGTGGTTGTTTTTTCCTACGATACTTTCAATGTTGCCGAACTAACGCCAGCCGTCATTAAGAAGATGACCAATGGCTCAGTGTTTACAGCCCTAAATTCGATACGAAAACATCCAGTCAGAGCTCGTGCGGAAATTCATGCGATTAGTTCCACCGATATCGGCTGGGGAAGAGATCGCCCAAAATCCGGGCTTTATCTGCTTCTACGTCAGGTTCACTATCTTCGAAATGGAACTCCAATATTCACGGGCGACACTTACTTCGTAGAAGGAAAGTTCCAATTTATTATTCACCGAACCGTGTAGTTATGTTTCTTTGCGGACAGTGAATATGCCAGGTGGTCTAACAGTTCGCAAAAGAGCGTAAATTACTCATTATGATGATCCTTAACCCCAACCCTTGCTTTTCTAGAACTTTGCACATGTCACATTTCGAACGCGGTGCGATTATGCGGACAGAATCAGCAGATGTTCGTGCCGGAGGCAAAGGCATTGATTCAGCACGAGTTGCTAAATGCCTCAACCGAAAAGCACTGCTTCTGATTTTACTAGGAGATCGAGATTCGGTTGAGTATTCCCGCCTGCTTCAAAGTGAAGAAATCGATTTTCGAACTATCTCCTTTCCTGGATCAGTTCGTGTGGCAACCATGTATATAGAACCGGAAACTTTGATCACGACAATCGTGAACGAAGAAGGCCCCACTATCACCGATGGGGATTGGAAAAGATATTTGTCGGAAATTTCGGGCGCGATACATACAGGAGAAATGGTTGCTTGCATGGGCAGCTTCCCCATGGGAACGGATCAAGACTTCATTTCAGACCTGGTAAATCTTGTGCACTCAAAAAGCGCAATGCTCTTTATCGATACTGCACCTCACACCCTTAAAATGGCCATTACCGCTGGCGTCGATATTGTTTCGCCAAATTTGGATGAAGCCGAAGCCGTCATTAATTCTGCCAATGAAGATTTCTTCATTGGTAACAATGAACATGGACAGGAACGTGCGATAAGCGCTGCACTGGCGTTATGCAAGATGGGCGTTAAAGTCGCGATTGTTCATGCAGGAGAACTAGGTACGGCGCTAGCGCATGGCGAAGAAGTCACTTTTATCAAGAGTCCTTATGTGAAGGTCAAGAGTGTGGTGGGAGCCGGTGATTCACTTGCCGCTGGATTTCTCTTAAAGTGCGAAGAACAAAATTCCGCAGGAGACTTTTCCGCGATTGATTGGGTAGTTTCGGCGCAATTCGGAGTAGCAACGGCTGCCGCTGCTTGTGAAATGGGACTATCTGGATATGTACAGCCGGATCGGGTTGCCGAGCTCTTTCTTGAAGTTGTTAATGATCTTGGTGCTGGTGGCGGGTGAAGGATTTGAACCTTCGAAGGCAGAGCCGGGGGATTTACAGTCCCCTCCCATTGGCCGCTCGGGCAACCCGCCAAGGTCGATCTGTTACGGCAACCGCGTAAGAATAACGGAAATGG
>CAINLV010000114.1 GCA_903850565.1 uncultured Actinomycetes bacterium | reverse complement strand
TGCAGCCGCCCGCATGGCTAAGGCAGTCATTGAAGACTCTGGTGCGGTCATGCCAGTGTGTGCTTGGGTTGATGGCGAATACGGAATTAGTGGCGTCTACCTTGGCGTTGAGGCCGAAATAGGGCGTACTGGAATTCGCAAAGTTGTCGCTGGCGATCTGACTGATTCAGAGCTAGAAGCTCTCAAGGTTGCCGCCGAAGCAGTACGCGCCAAGCAAGCAGATGTTAAAGATCTCTAAAGATAAATTTTCCGAGTACAACAAACCAGATAACAAAGGAACTGAATATGTCAAAGATTAAGGTTGTAGGAACGGTCGTCGAACTCGATGGCGATGAGATGACCAGAATTATCTGGCAGTTCATTAAGGATCAATTGATACTTCCTTATCTGGATATCAATCTTGATTATTACGATCTTGGTATCGAACATCGTGATGCCACGAATGATCAGGTAACGATCGACTCTGCTCACGCCATCTTGAAGCACGGAGTCGGCGTAAAGTGCGCCACCATCACTCCAGATGAAGCTCGAGTAGAAGAATTTGGTTTGAAGCAGATGTGGAAGTCTCCCAATGGAACGATCCGAAATATTCTTGGCGGCGTAATTTTCCGAGAGCCAATCATCATCAGTAATGTTCCGCGCTTGGTTCCACATTGGACAAAGCCGATTGTCATTGGCCGTCATGCTTATGGAGATCAATACAAGGCAACTGATTTCCGCGTTCCATCTGCTGGAAAATTGACCATGACTTTTACTCCGTCAGATGGTTCTGCTCCGATGGAATTCAGCGTCTTTGATTTTCCAAGCTCAGGCGTTGCCATGGGCATGTACAACTTGGATGAATCCATCCGGGACTTTGCCCGCGCATCCATGAACTATGGATTAAAGCGAAATTACCCGGTCTATCTATCGACCAAGAACACCATCTTGAAGGCTTACGATGGTCGATTCAAAGATCTCTTTGCTGAAGTTTTCGATGCCGAGTTTAAAGAGAAGTTCCAAGCCGCCGGAATCGAATACGAACACCGTTTGATCGATGACATGGTTGCTACTTCCCTTCGTTGGCCTGGTGGCTACGTTTGGGCCTGTAAGAACTACGATGGCGATGTTCAATCCGACACCGTTGCCCAAGGTTATGGTTCCCTAGGATTGATGACCTCAGTACTTATGTCCCCAGATGGACAGACTGTGGAATCAGAAGCTGCGCATGGAACTGTGACTCGCCATTTCCGCGAGCACAACAAGGGCAAAGCAACTTCTACCAATCCAATCGCTTCGATCTTTGCCTGGACTCAGGGCTTATCGCACCGGGCGAAGTTGGATAACACTCCAGAGCTAGAGGCCTTTGCCAAGACGTTAGAGCGAGTCTGTGTTGAAACCGTTGAAACCGGAAAGATGACGAAGGACTTGGCAATTCTTATTTCACCAGATGCCCCTTGGCTCAATACCCAAGAATTCTTGGCCGCTATTGATGACAATCTGAAAGTGGCAATGGCTAAGTAATATTTCCAACAAAAAAACCCCGACCAAAAGGTCGGGGTTTTTTTGTTGGCTAGTAAGCCAGATTTTATTACTTTTCGATGCGAAGACCTGTTGTTGCATCGAACAAGTGGATAGCTGAAGGAATGGCGCCAACGGTGATGGTCTCACCTGGCTTTGGTGGGTGCTTTGGATCCCAGCGGACAATGACTTGTGCGCCTTCATCGCCAGAATTGGCAAAGACCACATTGGTATCAAGTGGGCGGCCATAAACGAAGGCATCTGCACCGAGTTCTTCAACAACTTCAACAATGACATGGAAGCCAGTTGTTGCCGGGGTGAAACCTTCTGGGCGAATACCAACAGTGACAGTTGAACCAGCGCCGGAAGGAACGTCGAGAGGGAAGTCTCCCAGCATTGCCTTGCCGTTGATTACTGGAGCATTGAGAAGGTTCATCGCAGGTGAGCCAATGAAGCCGGCAACGAATGCATTATTTGGGTGATCATAAAGATTTCGTGGTGTATCAACTTGCTGTAGCAGACCATCTTTCAATACCGCAACGCGATCACCCATGGTCATAGCTTCGACCTGGTCGTGTGTTACATAAACGGTAGTGATTCCCAAGCGGCGTTGTAGCGCAGCAATTTGGGTACGAGTAGCCACACGCAACTTGGCATCCAAGTTAGATAGAGGTTCGTCCATCAAGAAGACCTGAGGTTCGCGAACAATTGCGCGACCCATAGCAACACGCTGGCGTTGTCCGCCAGAGAGCGCCTTTGGCTTGCGATCTAGGTATGGCTCAAGGTCAAGCAACTTTGCTGCTTCCAAAACTCGACGATCACGTTCTTCTTTAGCAACGCCGGCGATCTTGAGCGCAAAGCCCATATTTTCTGCGACAGACATATGTGGATACAAAGCGTAGGACTGGAAAACCATCGCAATATCGCGATCTTTAGGTGCCACGTTGGTGACATCTCGATCGCCGATACGGATCGAACCGGTGTCGATTTCTTCTAAGCCAGCGAGCATTCGCAGCGAAGTAGATTTTCCACAACCAGAAGGTCCAACGAGGACAAGAAATTCGCCGTCATTAACGGTGAGATCTAATTTATCTACAGCAGGGGTTGGATTGCCTGGGTAGATACGTGATGCTTGGTCGAATACGACTGATGCCATGAGCTATTTGCTCCTTCTCCGGGCAGGTACGTGCCCGACGGTCCGTAGGATGAAGGTGGAACGCACTCCTGTAAGTGCTGGGCAAAGTTTAGATAGAAATGGGCGCTAATGGAAGTCCTGCCAAGTGTGGCTACCCTTAGCCCGTGAGCATTTTTTGGGATATCGCCCTGGTCCTCTTTTTCATCGGGGTGGCTAGCTTCTTCGTGGCGGCCGAAATTGCCCTGATTTCGTTGCGGGACTCCCAGGTTCGCCAGCTAGAGGGGGCCAGTGCCAGGGCTAATCGAGTCGTAAAGTTGCACAAGAACCCCAACCGTTTTCTGGCTGCCGCGCAGGTAGGCGTGACTTTCTGTGGCTTCCTATCGGCAGCGTTGGGTTCGGAACGGCTGGGAAAGTATGTGATTCCCCGGTTAGAAGAAGCCGGTCTTTCTCACGGTATGAGCGTCACGGCATCCTTAGTCCTTTTGACCACTGGAATCGCCTACTTTTCGCTGGTCTTTGGTGAGCTAGTTCCCAAGCGTTTGGCCTTACTTCGGACCGAACAAATCTCCTTGATGGCTGCCCCAACCATCGACCGGTTGGCCATGGTCTTTCGGCCGATCATCTGGGTTCTATCCCGTTCTACTGATCTGGTCTTTAAGTTGATGGGCATGGATTCTAAAGAGGCGCGGAGTGAAATCTCCGAAGCGGAATTGGTGGATCTTGTCACCGGCCACACCGCCTTGAGCGATGAGGAACGCGACATCGTTGAAGAAGTATTTAACGCCAGCGAAATGGCGGTTCACGAAATTATGGTTCCGCGCATCGAAGTTGATTTTCTCGACGCAAACCTAACGATTTCCGATGCAACCAAAATTGCAGTGGAAAAATCGCATTCGCGCTACCCGGTTACTCGTGGTTCCAGCGATGAGGTAATTGGATTTATCCATATCCGAGATTTGTTAAATACCCAGGTCAATCCTTCGCCCAGTACATCTACCTTGATGGATCTCATTCGTCCCGTGCCGTTCTTGCCTGGCACTAAAGGGGTGCTACCCGCACTTACGGAACTCCGAAGTAAGAAGCAGCACATCGCCATTGTTTTAGATGAGTATGGCGGAACTGATGGCATCATCACTTTGGAGGATTTAGTCGAACGCCTCATTGGGGATATTCAGGATGAATATGACACTGATACGGGTGAAGTGACACCTCAGGATCGAACAGGTGATTTTGAAATCGATGGGCTGATTTCCTTGGAAGATCTCTTAGACCAAACCAATATGAAGATTCCAGAAGGTCCATACGAAACCGTTGGCGGCTTCATCATGCATTACTTGGGACGACTGCCTCGGGTTCACGATGTTGTAATGGTTGAAAACTTACGGCTAACCGTTCTTACCGTCGAAGGAAAACGTGCCGGTCAAATATTAATCTCGCAAGTCGGAACCGATTTATGGAAAGATGAGAAACATGACTGAAGCTAAAAAGCGCGTTCTATCTGGAATTCAACCAACCAGCGATTCTTTCCATTTAGGAAACTACGTTGGCGCGGTAAAAAACTGGATCACGATGCAAGAAGAGAATGACGCTTTTTATTGTGTGGTGGATCTCCACTCCTTGACGGTGGAACAAGATCCAACTTTGCTACGCAAGCGAACTCTGACTTCAGTAGCGCAACTGCTGGCATTGGGCCTTGACCCGGAGAAGTGCACGCTTTTTGTTCAATCCCAAGTACCAGCACATAATCAACTGGCTTGGATTATGGAATGTGTTACTGGGTTTGGCGAGGCTAGCCGAATGACACAATTCAAGGATAAATCCCAAAAAAATGGCAACGATCGAACGGTTGTCGGTCTCTTCACCTATCCGATGCTGATGGCTGCTGACATTTTGTTGTATCAGACCAATTTTGTTCCGGTCGGGGAAGATCAACGCCAGCACGTGGAATTAACCCGGGATTTAGCCACAAGATTTAATAGTAAGTATGGGAAATCCTTCGTGGTTCCAGAGCCCTACATCATGAAGGCAACTGCGAAGATTTATGATCTTCAAGATCCAACTTCAAAAATGAGTAAATCTGCTGATTCTGCCTCTGGTTTGATTGATCTCCTGGACACCCCAGAAGTAAATACTAAAAAGATTAAATCTGCCGTAACCGATACTGGTCGTGAAATCTTATTTGATGAAACAAACAAGGCAGGTATTTCCAATCTGCTCACGATACATAGCGCTCTCTCTGGTAAAAGTATTTCGGAATTGGAAAATGAATTCGCGGGTAAGGGTTACGGGGATTTCAAAGGTGCCGTTGCCGAAGTTGTTGTTGAAACTTTGCGCCCGGTTAGAGATAAAACCAATGAATTACTAAGTGATGGTAATCACCTGGCATCGGTTTTGAAACAAGGAGCTGAAAAGGCTTCAGAAGTAGCCGATGCAACCGTGAAACATGTTTATGAAGTTCTTGGCCTCATTCCACGCGCATAAATCGAGCGGCCGAATCGGCATCATCGGTTTAATTATTGTATTTTCACTGCTTCCAAATGTGGCCGGTGGCGCGGTGAAACCTCGGATTGCCATTGTTTATGACAATGGTGGCCGAGGAGATAGAGCAGTTAATGATGCCGCGGCATCGGGTATCGATTTAGCAAAGAAGAAATACCACCTCTCCGCTTTAGATATTCGCGAACTCGTAACAGATGGCACGGAAACTGATCGTGAAAATAGATTAAGGTTTTTAGCAAAGGCTGGATACGCCCTGATCATCACTACTGGCTCGGGATTTATCCCTGCGCTAACCCTTGTGGCAGGAGAATTTCCGGCAACACAATTTGCGGTAATTAACGATCAAACATTGCCCATGATCAACGTGACTTCAGCAGTTTTCGCAGATGCACAAGGCGCTTTCTTGGCCGGCATTACCGCCGCCATTAGTTCCAAATTGGGTAAGGTCGGCTTAGTGACCAATGCCGAGGATCCTCAGTCATTAAATGTTATTTCTGCGTTCACCCGTGGTGCCAATTACGGAAAGGCAGGCACCAAGGTCTTTATCAGGAATTCGCAAGATACCCCGCTTGCGGATGTCGCCTATCTGAACTCCCAAAAGGTGGATGTAATTTATTCTCGTTGGTACAAATCTGGTGAGGTAGTTGCCGCAATTTCAAAAATTAATGTCGCAAGGCCCGCGACTTCGAAGATTAAACTTATCGGCGAAGCTCCAGAGCAGTTCTTCTTGGGAAATAAAGATACTCAGAAAATATTGATTGCTTCTGTGCTCAATCATGTCGATATCGCTATGGTCGAACTTGTCGGGGCAACTCTTAAGGGCCAATCTTTTGCCGACATAGTAGATCCGGTGAACGGGGTATATGGGCATCAATTTTCCATCAAAGATGGTGGCATTGATCTTTCATTAGTAGTTCCAAATCCAGCAATTTCTGCAAAAGTTGCCGCGGCCAAGAAGGCAATACTTTCTGGACAACTCAAAGTTGCCAGCTAAATAAGTACAAAGATTAACTACTTGCCCAATTCTCAGTAGACTCAACCGCATGATCGACATCGATTGGCCGGGGTTAAAAGCACATGCTGAAGCGGTGATGGCTAAGGCTTACGCGCCCTATTCAAAATTCCCTGTTGGAGTAGCTGGACTGGTTGACGATGGTCGAATTGTTAAGGGATGCAATGTTGAAAATGCTAGTTACGGCCTAGGCCTATGTGCTGAATGTGGCATGGTTTCGGACTTGGCTTCTAGCGGTGGCGGCAGACTTGTTGCAGTCGTTTGTGTGGATGGGCAGGGAAATTACCTGTCCCCATGTGGAAGATGTCGCCAATTACTTTTTGAGCATGGCGGAAAAGAAGTGCTGTTTATGACCGAAGCGGGACCCCAACCAATGTCGCACCTTTTGCCTTGGGCATTTGGTCCAGAAGATTTAGGAATCAATCCACGTGGCTGAATTATTTGCTGCAGTTGAAATAATCGCTGCAAAAAGAGATAAGCATGAAATATCCGATCCACAAATCGACTGGATTATTGATGCCTATACCCGAGGAGTAGTTGCCGACGAACAAATGTCCGCGCTGCTCATGGCAATTTTGCTTAATGGGATGAACTCCAGAGAGATATCACGTTGGACCGATGCGATGATAAATAGTGGGGAACGAATGGAATGGTCCGCGCTGGACCGTCCCACGGTTGATAAACATTCCACTGGTGGCGTTGGCGACAAAATAACTTTGCCATTGGCACCATTGGTCGCTGCCTGCGGTGCCGCAGTCCCACAATTATCTGGCCGCGGATTGGGCCACACCGGCGGAACCTTGGACAAATTGGAATCCATCCCTGGTTGGCGCGCATCGCTGTCTAATGAAGAGATGCTCTCCGTTCTTCAGACATGCGGCGCAGTAATTTGTGCCGCTGGAACCGGATTGGCTCCTGCCGATAAGAAGCTTTATGCCCTTCGCGATGTCACCGCTACGGTTGAAGCCATTCCTTTGATCGCTTCTTCAATTATGAGTAAGAAAATTGCCGAAGGAACTGGAGCACTGGTTCTCGACGTTAAGACTGGCGTCGGAGCCTTCATGAGCGATCCAGATCGCGCCCGGGAATTGGCCAGAACAATGGTGGAGTTAGGTACTCGAGCCGGGGTTAAGACGCTCGCACTTGTTACTGCCATGGATATTCCTCTGGGTCTGACCGCCGGGAATGCCTTAGAAGTTCGCGAATCGGTTGAAGTATTAGCGGGCGGAGGACCTTCTGATGTAGTCGAGCTCACCGTTTTGTTAGCTCGAGAAATGCTCCAGGCCGCTGGTGTGAAATCAGATTTGGATCCAGCAGATGCTCTGAAAAATGGAACTGCAATGGATCACTGGCGCCGAATGATCTCAGCCCAGGGCGGGGATCCTGATGCAGCATTGCCAGTTGCGAAGGAGAGCATGGAAATTGTTGCCGATTCTGATGGCGAACTTATCGATATGAACGCGATGAAAGTCGGAATAGCTGCTTGGCGATTGGGCGCCGGTCGTTCCAGGCAAGGTGAAAAAGTACAAGCCGGAGCTGGAATAGAAATTCATGCAAAGCCCGGGGCGCTGGTCCGAGAAGGTCAGGTTATATTTACCTTGCATACCGATGAACCAGACCGTTTTGCTCGTGCCCAAGAAGCCCTAGAAGGTGCTCTTCGAATCAGCAATACTGGCCAGAAAGTTGCGCGACTTCCCCTAATTGTTGATCGAATCGAAGGTTGATATGAGTCTAAGTTCCATTCCTTCAGTCGATCAGATCAAGCGGCTCCCTAAAGCAGTTTTGCACGACCATCTCGACGGTGGGCTCCGGCCAGAAACAATCATCGAAATTGCTAACGAAATCGGCTACTTGGAACTACCTACTCAAGATCCCGCAGAACTTGCAGATTGGTTTCAAGAATCTTGCGATTCAGGTTCATTGGTTCGTTACTTAGAAACTTTTGAACACACGATCGCGGTCATGCAACGAGAGCAGGACATCGTTCGGGTTGCTCGCGAATGTGCCGTGGATCTTGCTCGGGACGGCGTTGTGTATGCCGAAGTGAGAGGTGCGCCAGAACTTTTTACACGAGCCGGCTTAACCCTCAACCAAGTAATTGAAGCCACTACCGAAGGCTTCAAGCAGGGGATGGAACAAGCTTCGGCAGAGGGATTCCACATTCGGGTAGAACAGCTTCTCTGTGCACTTCGACAAAATGATCACGCGCAATTGATCGCGGAAAAAGTTGTCGAATTTCGCGAAAAAGGCGTGGTTGGTTTCGACATCGCCGGACCTGAAGATGGATTTCCACCGACTAGGCAGCAGGAAGCCTTTGATTATTTACGCCAAGAGAATGCGCACTTCACGATCCATGCTGGCGAAGCATTTGGTCTGCCCTCCATTTGGCAAGCAATTCAAATGTGCGGAGCTGAACGCTTAGGGCACGGTGTCAGAATCATCGAAGATATTGATTTATCGGGAGAAAAGCCGGTACTCGGGAAATTGGCTTCATACGTCCGAGATCGGCGAATTCCCTTGGAATTATGTCCCACCTCCAATCTACAAACTGGAGCCGCATCTTCCATCGAAACTCACCCCATTGGCGCATTGGCAAAACTAAGGTTCCGAGTGACTATCAATACGGATAATCGATTAATGAGTAGAACTTCTATGACACATGAAATGTCAGAAGTTGTTCGCGCTTTTGATTGGACCCTTCTTGACCTGCAGCGAGTCACCATCAATGCTTTGAAGAGCGCGTTTATTCCTTTCGAAGAACGATTGGCAATAATCGAAACCATCGTTAAACCCGGCTTTTTGAAGATCGCTTCCGAGTAGTTCGCATCTTTGTCGCTGAACTCACTTCATTTTGACTGCTACCTCTCGTTAAATTCATTGACTTCCAAAGGCCACAAGCGTTCAATGATTTTGTAAGAAAGTCATTAGAAGGAGCCGAAAATGTCTCATGAGGAAGTTTCAATTCCCAAGGGTTTAATGGTTGTAGGCGTGGACGGTTCGCCCGCATCTCTCGCTGCATTGCGTTGGGCAGGAGAGAATGCGCCGCTGCTAAATATGGCTATCGAAGCAATTTGTGTCTGGGACAACATATCTTTCGCGACAGATTTACTAGCCGTTGGTTTTGGTTCCAGTGGCGTCGTGGACACCACTGACGCTGAAAACATTGCGAAGCGGATTGTAGAAAGTGCAGCGGCTGAAATTTTCCCCGATGCTAGACCGCACGATTTGCAGTTGAACACTTATGAAGGGGGAGCCACCGAAGTTTTCCTAGAAAAAAGTACATCAGCGCAGATGCTGGTACTTGGATCGCGCGGGCACGGCGCAATTGCCGATCTCTTCTTGGGCTCGGTGAGTAATAGCTGCAGTGCAAAGGCGAAATGCCCAGTTCTGGTGGTTCACTAAGAATTACAGGTACTAGATGCCGATTGGATGCCAGACAGTTTTACTCTCCATGAAAGCTTGGATTCGAAGGATTGATTGATCTTCATTGAATCGATAAATTCGCTTTAGATTTTCAGCTCCGGAAAGTCTGGTGTCTTCTTCCAACTTCTTGGAAAGCCCTGAGACATCTATCCCATCTACATCCATATGCCCACCCAGCCACGGCGCAAGTTCTACCGCTTTGCCGGTGAGAATATTTACAACCCCGGAAGGAACATCGCTGGTCGCCAACGCTTCACTAAGGGTGATAGCTGGAAGTGGGTATTTTTCGCTGGCTATTACGACGGCCGTGTTCCCGCCAGCAAGCACAGGTGCTAAACCACTGACCAATCCCAGGAGTGAATTCTTTTGATCTGCAAACACTCCCACGACTCCCAAATGTTCTGGAATCGTAAAGTTGTAATAAGGACCAGATACCGAATTTGTCGCACCGCTGATCGAAGCAATCTTGTCGCACCAGCCCGCATACCAAACCCAAGTATCGATAGCTCTCTCTACTTGAGACTTCGCATTCTTAAAGTTGATTCCTTCAAGGGCGACGATCTCTTCAGCAAATTGAAAGATCCGACCTTCCATAACTTCGGCAACTCGGTAGAGAATTTGTCCTCGATTATAAGCGGTGGCACTGCTCCAGCCATTGACGGCAGTACGAGCGCTTACAATTGCATCTCGTAAATCTTTTCTGGAAGCCTGGCATGGGTTGGCAAGGAAATTTCCGTTTGCATCCAATACTTCGTAGACCCGGCCAGATTCACTTCTAGGGAATGCACCACCAATATAGAGTTTGTAGGTCTTTTTAACATCTACTCTCATTTTATTTTTCGCCTTTCAAATAGGCAGCTAATCCATGTCGTCCGCCTTCGCGGCCCCATCCAGATTCTTTGTACCCACCAAAAGGACTGGCGGGATCGAATTTATTAAAGGTGTTTGCCCAAATGACGCCAGCGCGTAGCCGTTGACTGGTCCACAGAATTTTGGATCCCTTGTCGGTCCAGATTCCCGCTGATAATCCGTATGGGGTGTTGTTTGCTTTTTCGATCGCTTCTTGCGGCGTTCTAAAGGTAAGGACAGATAGGACCGGTCCGAAAATCTCTTCGCGCGCGATTCTGTGCGCTTGAGTGACTCCCGTGAAAATTGTTGGGGGATACCAAAAACCTTGTGCTGGTATCTGGCATTGCGGACTCCAGCGCTGTGCACCTTCGGCATCACCGCTCTCGGCCAGTTCCCTTATCCGAGCCAGCTGTTCCGAACTATTTATGGCACCAAGGTCGGTATTTTTATCTAGCGGATCTCCAACGCGAATAAGGGTCATTCGGTGCTTAAGTTTTTCTAGGAGTTCGGCTTGAATATTTTCTTGAACCAACAAGCGAGAACCAGCGCAGCAAACATGGCCTTGATTAAAGAATATTCCGTTGACAATGCCCTCTACTGCTTCATCTATTGGCGCATCTTCATAAACAATATTTGCAGCTTTGCCACCGAGTTCTAAAGTAACGCTCTTTTTAGTGCCGGCAACAGCTCGGGCTATCGCCTTTCCGACTGCAGTTGAGCCAGTAAAAGCGATCTTGTCTACATCCGGATGGTTGACCAGGAATGAACCTGTACCTCCGTCGCCGGTAATCACATTGACGACACCTTCGGGCAATCCTGCTTGTTGGCAAACTTCCGCGAAGAGAAGGGCAGTGAGTGGCGTAGTTTCGGCTGGTTTTAAGACAACGGTATTACCAGTGGCCAGCGCTGGAGCTACCTTCCAGGCCAACATAAGAAGTGGGAAGTTCCATGGGATAATTTGGCCAACTACTCCATGAGGTTTCGGATCAGCGCCTAAGCCAGCATGATCTAGTTTGTCCGCCCAACCGGCGTGATAAAAGAAATGGGCAGCGGCAAGTGGAACATCAACATCTCGAGATTCGCGAATGGGCTTGCCATTGTCTAAAGTTTCTAGGACCGCGAATTCACGAGCACGTTCCTGCAAAATTCGAGCGATTCTGAAGAGAAATTTGCCTCGAGCGGACGGGGAGAGTTTCGACCAAGTTTTCGAGTAAGCCTTTCGTGCCGCCGTTACCGCTAGATCTACATCGTATTCGTTGGCGTAACTAATACTGGCTATGACCTTTTCGGTGGCTGGGTTAATGGTGTCAAAAAACTTGCCACTCTTGGCATCTACAAAAGAGCCATCAATAAAAAGACCGTACTTCTCCTTTAGATTGAGAATGGCAGTTGATTCGGGCGCCGGCGCATATTCGAAATTAGTCATTTGTTTTTTGCTTTCGCATTAGTCGAGTGTCACGTAGTTGGGACTGGAGTAATAGCCATTCTTTATTTTCATTCGTTGCATCAGTAAATCGTTGAGCAAAGCGCTGGCTCCAATTCGGAAGAGCGATGGAGTAAGCCAATCTGGACCTGCTGTTTCCTTGACCAGAACTAATTGCTTAATCGCATCTTTTGTATTTCTGATGCCGCCAGCGGGTTTAACTCCGATCTGCTTTTGAGTCATCTGGAAGTAATCCTTTACCGCTTCGAGCATGATCAGGACGACAGGTGAGGTAGCCGCAGGGGCAACTTTTCCAGTACTAGTCTTGATGAAATCCGCGCCCGCCAGCATTGCTAAGTACGAGGCCTTGCGGACATTGTCGTAGGTGACCAATTCCCCGGTTTCGAAAATAACTTTAAGGTGGGCTTTCTCCCCGCACAGTGCCTTTATGGCAACAATTTCGTCAAAAACCAAGCCCAATTTACCGGCCAAGAAAGCGCCACGATCAATGACCATATCGATTTCGCCAGCGCCATTATCGAGAGCATCTTGGGTATCTTGAAGTTTGACTTTCATAGATGCCCGACCAGATGGAAAGGCAGTGGAAACGGCTGCGACTGGAATATGAGATCCACCGACTGCATCCAGTTGGGATCTGGCAACTTTCACCATGTCGTTGTACACACAAACAGCTCCGACGCTAGGCACTGAAGGATCTGTTGGATCAGGACGCACCGCTTTGGTACACAGGGCCTGAACTTTTCCTGGCGTATCTGCACCTTCAAGAGTGGTCAAATCCACCATGGAAATAGCCAAATCAATAGCCCAACTCTTGCTGGCCGCCTTAATGCTTCTGGTGGCTAGCATCGCTGCTCGCGCTTCTGCCCCAACTTGATCTACGGGGGAAAGATTTCCTAGAAATGATTTCAGCGAGGATTCACTGCCGTCAATGATCACGATAGGACCTTGAGAAGTTCTTCTTTAAGGGAGCGCGTCATTTCTTCAGCGCGATTTTTCTCCACCACAGATCCACCGGGGCGGACAACTTCTATGTAGCACTTGAGTTTTGCCTCAGTCCCCGAGGGCCGAATAATTATTCTCACGCCATCCTCTAGCCAGATCCGCAATCCATTTGTTGGCGGCATAACGCCATTGGGAGAGAGCAAATCTTCGAAAAGTGTGACGGGGTAACCTGCGATCGCGGTTGGAATCTCTGCGCGAAGAGAATGCAAAACTTTATCTACTTGATCCAAATTGCTGACCCGAATAGAAATTTGCTCAGTTCGATGGAAACCAATTTCGTTCCAAATCTGATCAAGATATTCAATGACTGTTATGCCACGCTCTTTAAGAACTCCTAGACACTGAGCAAGCATCAATGCCGCAGATACTCCATCTTTATCATTGCAAGTTGCGGCATCGACTGCATAACCGAGCGCTTCTTCATATCCGAATCCCAAGTTTGGGATCTTTGCCAGCCATTTGAAGCCGGTAAGAGTTTCATGAAATTCAATGTTCTTTAACTTTGCAATTCGGCCAAGGGCAGAAGATGACACTATGGAGTTTGCAAAAGCCTTTCCCGAAATAGTTTCGGGCATTTCAGTAGCGATGAAATATCCCAACAAGACGCCTACTTCATCACCTCGAAGCATCCGCCAGCCGCCCTGTGGGTCATATGTAGCTGCCGCGCATCGATCGGCATCTGGGTCATTGGCAATAACAAAATCGGCGCCATGAAATTCCGCGGCTTTCAAAGATAGATCAATCGCTCCGGGCTCTTCCGGATTAGGGAATTGGACAGTTGGAAAATCCGGATCGGGTTGAGCTTGTTCTGCAACCAGAATCGGAGCTGCATAACCTGCTGCTGCGAAAACGGCGTTGACGGTTTCGGTTCCCACGCCATGCATTGCCGAATAAACAATTTTATTGTCGTATGCCTTTTTTGAGATCCGCTTAGTTCGGTCAACATATTTATTAAAGATTTCGTCATCCAATATTGTCCAGACAGTTCCTCGGGGCTGCACCGAATTTATTGCGGCAATTTCTGCGGCAATTTCTATATCTGCTGGCGGCACGATTTGGGAACCCGCATAACGTTGCCCATCTACAGTTCCGCCTAAGTAGACCTTGTAGCCATTATCTTGAGGTGGGTTATGACTGGCAGTCACCATTACGCCGGCATCGACTCCCAACTCAGTTACTGCAAAAGCAAGGACCGGTGTTGGAAGTGGGCGCGGCAAAACGTAGACGGTTAGACCGGCTCCGGCGAAAATTTCGGCACTTTCAAAGGTGAAATCTTCCGAACCGTGGCGTGCATCCCGACCTATAACAACCGAGGTCAAATTTCTTTTCTTCATATAAGCCGCAATTCCTGCAGCGGCTCTTCCTACGACTGCGCGATTCATGCATGAAGGTCCAGGCCCCATGGGTCCACGAAGTCCAGCAGTACCAAATTGAAGGAAGCCAGAGAAACATCGACGTAACTCGGTTTCATTTTCAGTTTCTAACCATTGACGAAGTTGGCTGGAGGTGACTGGATCGGGGTCGAGTGCAATCCACTCTTCAACTTCAATGCGCAAGGAATTTTCGATCACAGTTGTGGAAGTACCCTTCTAAGAAGTTCACCCATTCGACCTGCGGCAGCTTTGCCGGCAGCGATTACTTCTTCGTGATTGAGTTTTTCACCGGTTACGCCTGCCGCGGCATTGGTCACTAACGAAATTCCTAGGACTTCGGCCCCAAGTGAATGAGCTGCAATTGCCTCGGGTACGGTAGACATACCTACCAGGTCTGCGCCCATGGTTCGTAGCATTTTAATTTCGGCAGGAGTTTCGTAGGCTGGCCCGCGCCAGTGAACGTAGACGCCCTCCGCCAGGGATGGATCCTCTGCTCTGACAATTTCACGGATTCGCTTGCTATAAAGGTCGGTGAGGTCGACGAAATCGGCACCGATTAACGGACTGACTCCAGTCATAGAGATATGGTCACGGAGGATTACAGGTTGTCCGACTCGGTATTCCACATTTATTCCACCGCAAGCGTTTGTGAGAACCACAACCTGGCAACCGGCTTTTACTGCGGTGCGCACCCCATGAACCACTGGCTCAATACCTTTGCCTTCATAGAGGTGAGTTCGCCCCAGGAAGACCAGAGCATGAATTACTCCATCTGGGCCTTGCAGGTTGTAGGAGCGGATAACTCCGCCGTGACCGGCGACCGTTGGCTCTGGAAAACCAGGCAATTCGGTGACCGAAAACTCGTGGGTCGGAACCCCTAAGGCATCGGCCGCTGAAATCCAACCGGAACCCATAACTAGGGCGACATGGTGGGATTTCTTCCCCGTTATTTCGGCAATCTTTTCGGCGGCAATTTCGGCCGTTGCTAGGGGATTGGAGTACAGATCAGTCATTACCCAAACTTATCGGGATTTAGATTTAATCGTTAGTGGCGAACTTTTGGATTTCCAGTATGTAATCGACTGGAGCGCCTGCCGCCAAGGCGGCATCGACCATAATGCTTTTATATCGACGACTGGGGAAACCTCCTTCAAATCCATTTAGTACATAGATGAAGGCAAGAGGTTGTCCATCTAGAGATTGAATTCGGACCCGAATTTTTCGGTAAAGATCGGCCGATATTCCTTCCCATCGATCCAAGTTCTTTTCATCTTCGACAGAAAGTTCATAGAGCGAAACGAAGACTTGCGAATCGGGATCTTCCACAATCGTGGCTACCGACCCTTCCCAGCCAAGGTCTTCGCCGCCAAAGGTCAGCCGCCATCCCATTAGCCAACCGGTTCCACGGTGAGGGGAGAATGGGGCACGTTCTAGCATTTGCTTGGGATCCATATTTGATCCATATGCTGCGTACAGAGCCATAAGTGAAGTTTAGTTAATTAATCTTCGATCACGCAGAGAACCGCGCCACTTGCAACGGTTTGCCCAACTCCAACATGTAGCTTTGCCAGCGTCCCAGCCTTATGGGCGATCAAGGGCTGCTCCATCTTCATGGCCTCCAGGACCACAATCAAATCGCCGATTTCAACCCGGTCACCATTGGCTCGTACTATCTTGACGACAGTCCCTTGCATTGGACTCTCGAGAGAATTTCCAGCCACTTTGCCTACGCCGCTGCTTTTTACGCGATGACGCTTATGCAGCGGTTCCGGGGTATGCATAAGTACCTCAAAGCGATGGCCATCAACTTCCGCGATGATTTTTTGCGAAGCGGCTTTTGAATCAGCGACACCTTGCTTAAATGAAAATGGCTCGATCTGGTTATCAAATTCATTTTCGATGTAACTGGTATAGACCTTGAAATCTTCGGTGAAATTAGGGTCATAAACAATCGCCTTATGGAATGGCAGTGCCGTGGCCAACCCTCCAATATCAAATTCTTTGAGTGCTCGTCGGGCTCTTTCGATCGCTTCTTCACGGGTGGCCGCAGTAACGATTAATTTTGCCAATAATGAATCGAAGTGCGAACCAATGGTGTGACCGTGGTCAAACCCGGCATCGATTCGGACTCCCGGCCCATCTGGGACTTCCCATTTTGTGATGGTTCCAAGTGAAGGCAAGAAGCCTTTGCCTGGATCTTCACCGTTAATTCGGAATTCAATACTGTGGCCTCGGACAACTGGATCCACGGGATCAATTTTCTCGCCCGCTGCAATGCGAAATTGCATGCGTACTAAATCTAAACCAGTCACTTCTTCACTCACAGGATGTTCTACTTGGAGCCGAGTGTTCACTTCTAAGAATGAGATAGTGCCATCGGAACCAATGAGGAATTCGCAGGTTCCTGCACCGACATAACCGGCCGCTTTCATAATGGCCTTGCTGGAGGAATACAGCTGATCTATCTGATCTTGGGTCAGGAATGGTGCTGGAGCTTCTTCAACTAATTTCTGGTGGCGACGTTGCAGTGAACAATCTCGAGTACTGACTACGACCGCCGTACCGAAAGAATCTACAAGTACTTGGGTTTCTACGTGGCGGGGCTTGTCGAGATATCTTTCAACGAAGCATTCACCACGACCAAAACCAGTGATCGCTTCGCGCACTGCGGATGCAAATAATTCGGGAATTTCCGCCATCGTTCTGGCAACTTTTAATCCTCTGCCACCACCCCCGTGAGCGGCCTTGATGGCAACAGGTAGGCCGTGGACTTGAGCAAAGGCAATAATTTCTTCAGGAGTATCAACAGGATCTGTAGTTCCTGCTACAAGGGGAGCACCAACTTGGGCGGCAATTTTGCGAGCTGAAACTTTATCTCCCAGAAGGCGAATCGCTGCTGGAGTTGGTCCGATCCAGATGAGACCTGCAGCCAATACCTTGTCGGCAAAATCGGCATTTTCTGAAAGAAAGCCGTAACCCGGGTGAACTGCTTCGGCGCCAGATTTAATGGCGATATCAATGATCTTGCTTTGATCTAAATAAGTTTCCGCCGCAGACATTCCATTGAGTGCGAATGCTTCATCTGCGGTCGCAACATGTAGCGAGGTGCGGTCTTCATCGGAGAAGATAGCAATACTTTTGATTCCGTGGTCTCGACAGGCACGCGCAACGCGTACTGCGATTTCACCTCGGTTGGCAATTAAGACTGACTTCACGCTGGGACCACCATCTCTGCGATATTTGACCACTCTAAACCAAAGGACATAACAGCACGTCGAAGCAAAGGCATAGAAAGTCCAATGATCCCGCTGGGATCGCCTTCGATTCGTTCAATAAATGGAGCGCTAAGCCCATCAAGCGTGAACCCGCCAGCTACATGTAAGGGTTCCCCAGAATCTGCATATTGGGATATCTCATTGTCGGTCATGTCCGCGAAGAAAACCTTTGAAGTTGAGATGTCGGAATATTCGATGCCTTGCAAGGTATCGATGACGCAATGGCCTGTATGCAGATAGCCATAGTTACCCCGAAGCGCCGTCGATCGATCTATAGCTGTTGCTCGGTTCATGGGCTTTCCTAGAGATTGACCATTGAATTCAAAGGTGGAATCGCATCCAATGATTAGGTGCTCATTTCCTACAAGCGGTCGAACTGCGTGCGCTTTCAGAATTGCCAGAGCAATAACCATTTCCGAAGGAATCAGCGAAGTAATATCTGGATTTTCTTCATCAACCCCACTAACGATGACCGTGGGACTGATTCCAGAACTAATCAATAATCTTTGTCGAGAGGCTGAACCGGAAGCAAGGACGACTTGTCGAAGAGGTTGGAATTTCATCAGAAGTTCTGTGTCCATTTTTTAGGAAGTGGTTGGCGGATTTGGGATTTTCGCCAAAGACTTGCTGCTTCAACCTTCTTCACCACTGGCGTGGGAAGTGCCTTTTCTAGTGCAGCGAGTTCTGCCGCTGTGGGCGTTCCCTTAAGGATCGTGAATCGCTTTGACATTAGAGTGGAATAGTCCCGTGCTTACGAGGAGGAAGAGCAACTCGCTTATTGCGAAGTGCCCGAAGAGCTTTAGTTATTTGGTGGCGAGTTTCCTGGGGTTCAATTACTGCATCGATGAATCCGCGATCAGCAGCAATATA
>CAINLV010000113.1 GCA_903850565.1 uncultured Actinomycetes bacterium | reverse complement strand
GATGTTTTTAGCCCTCTGTCGCAAGAGCGCATAGCGTACGATTTCCGCATGCAAGAGTGGCGTATTTGTCCAAGCATTCTCAATGCCGACCTTTTTAATCTTGAGAGTGAAATTCAGAAAGTATCTGAAGTATCGGATTTTCTTCACTTAGACATCATGGACAATATTTTTGTTCCAAATAAGACTTTCGATCTAGAAAGATCGGAAGAAATAATCGGTTTTTCGCCCTTGCCAGTAGATGTGCACCTCATGATTACCGAACCAGAATTAACGGTCACCCGTTACTGCCAGGCTGGTGCGGCTAGCGTCACCTTTCATTGGGAAGCAACTGAAAAAGCCGAATTAGTGATTGAGCAAATTAGGCAAGGCCAGTCGCGGGTTGGGTTAGCAATCAAACCCAAAACTCCACTTACCGAAGTAAGTCACCTGCTTTCCAAGATCGACATGCTTTTAGTAATGACAGTTGAGCCTGGTTTTGGCGGACAATCCTTTATGACGGAGATGATGCCGAAAGTTTCCAGCGCCAGGACAGTCATCGATCTGATGCCCAAGCCACGGCCGTGGATCCAAGTAGATGGCGGAATCTCGCTGGCGACCATAGAAACTGCCGCTGGCGCTGGTGCGGACACTTTTGTCGCGGGAAGTGCCGTATTTAACGCCCCAATTCCCGCTCAAATGATTTTAGATATGAAAAAAGTTCTGGAATCTGTAAGACTGGGCTAGTTCCGGGGGTCGGTGTAATTCCGAACCGGCGGTAAAGTCCGCGACCCGATTGAAGCCATCAATCGGTTGATTTGGTGTAATTCCAAAACCGACAGTCACAGTCTGGATAAAGGAGCAAAGCGGGATGCCTCATGGCTATCCCGGCTATTTCCCTTGGGATCGAACTTATTTACTTACTTCGATTGGGGATGGAACAGATGTCAATTCTTAAATGGCTTTTTGAAGCCCAAATCCACTTTGGCAGCAAGTCGATAGCGATCCGCGAAATAATCGGTGGAATATTAGGTTTGGCCAGCGCAGTCTTAGGAATGCGCCGCAAGGTCATCGCTTGGCCGATTGGAATTCTCGGAGATGCATTGCTATTCACTGTTTTTGCTGGCGCGCTCTTCTCTTTTGGAAAAACAGCAGATCATCCGGCGCTTTATGGCCAGGCCGGGCGAAATCTCCTCTTGGTGTTGGTGAGTTTCTATGGCTGGGTCGTCTGGGCCAAGAACCGAAGCAGCGGAATTAGCAAGCCTGCAGTTACACCACGTTGGACAACGAAACGAGAGAAGGCGGTACTAGTTCCCGCCGTCATTTTCGGCTATTTCCTCTTCTTGCAACTTTTCAAGGTTTTGGGGGAGCGCTACTACGGCCAATGGTTATATGTGGACACTTGGATATTTACCGGAACCGCCCTTGCTACCTACGCCATGAGTAGAGGTTACGTGGAGTTCTGGCTGGTCTGGGTGGCTGTCGATATCGTCGGCGTTCCGTTCGCCTTTGCCCATGGGAACTATCCAACCGGAATCCTCTACGGAATTTATATGCCGTTCGTAATTTGGGGCTTTATTTACTGGCTCAAGATCCAAAAAGCCGAAGATTCGAGTAAAGCCGCGGCATTGCTCGGGTAAGGTCGAGTAAACTCGCGCAATGAAGTCATTTGATGAACTCTGGGTTGAGCTTGAGAAGATATCTATAGCCCGCCCAGAGGGTTCAGGCACGGTTAAAGAGCTAGATGCTGGCGTCCATGCCATTGGGAAGAAGATTGTCGAGGAAGCCGCTGAAGTCTGGATGGCTGCCGAGTATCAGGAGAAGGCAGATCTGGCGATAGAAATTAGCCAATTGATTTATCACCTTCAAGTCCTCATGCTCGCCAAAGGAATATCCCCAGCTGATGTCTACCGATCGCTCTAGTTCCACGGACTTTTAGGAGAATTGTGACGCTACGACTTGCAGTACCTAACAAAGGATCTCTTTCAGATTCTTCAGCGCTCATGCTCAAAGAGGCGGGGTATCGCCAACGAAATGACCCTCGCGATCTGGTTTTCTTTGACCCGGAGAATGATGTCGAGTTCTATTACCTGCGACCAAGAGATATCGCGATTTATGTCGGCTCCGGCGAACTGGATGCAGGTGTTACTGGTCGAGATTTATTAATCGATAGCGCCGCTACGGCAGCGGAAGTTCTCTCCTTAGATTTTGGCCGAAGCACCTTTCGTTTTGCCGCACCAGAAGGTATGGCGATATCGGAGGCAGAATTATCTGGGTTGCGTATCGCGACTGCTTATCCAGGCTTGGTGCAGCGCTATTTAGATGAGCGTTCTATTACGGCGTCAGTTGTTCGATTAGATGGCGCGGTTGAAAGTGCCATTCGCCTTGGGGTTGCCGACGTTATCGCCGATGTTGTTTCCACGGGTGGAACTTTGCGCCAAGCAGGATTAAAAGTATTTGGTGATCCATTGCTATCTAGTGAAGCGGTGGTCATTGAGCGCACTGGAGCAGAACGATCTACTGCCTTGGAAACCATGATTCGAAGGTTGAACGGCGTTGTGATTGCGCGTCAATATGTTCTGGTCGATTACGACGTTCAGACTGAACTTTTGGAGCAGGCGTGTGGATTAACGCCAGGAATTGAATCACCTACTATTTCCCCACTGCAAAAGTCGGGTTGGAGTGCAGTGCGGGCCATGGTTAAACGTAAAGAGATAAATCAAATTATGGATGAGCTGTGGAGCATTGGAGCCCGCGGAATTCTGGTGACAGATATTCACGCCTGCAGACTTTAATCAGTCGCAGACTCTACTTCTTCTCGGGTTATCCCCATTAAATAAAGGACTGAGTCCAAGTATGGCGAGGTCAATGCACTGTCGGCCGCCATTCTGACTGCAGGCTTGGCGTTGAAGGCAATGCCAAGACCAGCTAGTTCGATCATATCTAAATCATTTGCGCCGTCGCCGATTGCGATTGTTTGCGAAAGTGTTACTCCTTCCGCTGTAGCAAAACTTCGCAACGCTTCTGCTTTTGCGGCACGATCTACAATTCCACCGACTACTTTTCCAGTCAGAGCACCATCTACAATTTCCAATTCATTTGCGGAATAGAAGTCAATCTCAAGTTCTTTTAATAACGGTTCGATGACATTGATGAATCCACCAGATACCACTCCGACCTTGTGACCCAACTTATGAAGTGTGCGGATCAGAGTCCTGGCTCCAGCAGATAGAACTAATTCTCGGGCAACTTCCTGGAACACTGTGGATTTCAATCCGGAAAGTAGCGCGACTCTGGCCGTCAATGATTCTTTAAAATCCAATTCACCTTTCATCGCTGATTCGGTGATTGCTTTGACTTGGTCTCCGACTCCTGCCTTTTCTGCCAGCAAGTCAATGACTTCCTGTTGAATGAGGGTGGAATCCATATCCAAGAGAACTATCCGTTTGGCACGTCTGATCAGCCCACCTAGTTCTACCGCTAGATCGACCCCATTCGCTCTGGAAACCTGGGCCAAACTCTGGCGCAGATTAACTACTGAATCTGCATCATTTGCCGGTGCAGAGATTGTCACATCAAATTCGATTGCGTAGAGCGGGTATGCCGCAGTTCGTCGAATGCGCTCGATATTTCCGCCAGCAGCAGCGATAGCCCCAGACACGGCAGATACTGCACTGGGCTTTAGCGCTCCAGCCATCATCACCACATGCAGGTGCTGGGCACTTGGAACGGTTTCTAGAATTACATCGGAGAAATCAATCGCTATATCCAGGTCTAGACGCTTGCCCAGGAGCAGAAGATCACTTTCGATGGCATCGGCATGTGCCGGATCCAGAGCGATAAGTGCAGTAAGTATTAACCGATTCCGATTCACTACTTGCTCGATATCCAAGACGGTGATGGAGAACGGAGACAATTCATCGAAGAGCGCTCGGGTAACTCCAGGTGCATCGACTCCAGTTACGAGGATTAGCGCGGTAAATTGAGATTTATCTAACTCTTGGGTGCTCACACGCGGAAGGTTAGCGCGTTATACCGCCAGCAAGGGTATCTTTCACTCCTATGAACCATGTGATCTCCCTCGATGATGTACAAGTATTGCGCGAAGGTAAAGCAATCCTTGGCCCCTTGTCTTGGTCGGTGGTTGAAGAGGAGCGATGGGTGGTTTTAGGGCCAAATGGCGCCGGCAAAACAACGCTATTTCATCTCATCTCCACTTTTATGCACCCAACCTTTGGCCAGGTAAAGATTTTGGATCAAACCTTGGGAAAGTGTGATGTCTTCGAGCTTCGCCCCCGAATTGGTCTTGTCACCAACAATTTGGATGAGTTAATTCCCGGCGATGAACTAGTCACCGATGTGGTCCTTACCGCCGCTTATGCGCAATTGGGACGATGGAATGAAGATTACGACCTGTGGGATGAATCCCGAGCGCTAGCGCTCCTGACAACGCTAGGAGTACGGGTATTGGGATCCAGGCTCTTTGGCACCCTGAGCGAAGGGGAGAAGAAACGCGTTCTGATTGCTCGAGCGATGATGACTGATCCAGAAATTTTGCTTTTAGATGAGCCAGCAGCGGGTCTGGATTTAGGTGGGCGAGAAGATCTGCTTAAGCGCTTGGACCTATTGGCTTCCGATCCAAAAGCACCAGCCACAATTATCATCACTCATCACATCGAAGAAATCCCCTTGGGGACTACTCATGCATTGTTACTCAACGGTGGGAAGGTAGTTGCATCAGGCCCTATCCAGGAAGTAGTTACCGGTCATAATCTTTCGATGGCATATGGATTGCCCATCGAAGTTCATCAAGAAGCTGGCCGGTTCTTCGCAAGAGCTCAATAAAATGGGGGCTCTCTTTGCAACTCTTCCCGAGCTTTGGCAAAAGTTGCTCTTTCAACAACGCGATCAGATAGATGACATTGAAAAGAAGTTAAATACGTTGGGCAATTTTCAACCAGCGATCCCGAATATTTTCAGAGCGCTACCTAGCGAAATCTCGCCGGCCCATGTATTAATACTTGGGCAAGATCCTTATCCAACCGAGGGAGTTCCTAACGGATTGGCTTTTTCTATAAGTAGCGAAACGACCAAGCTCCCAGCTTCATTGCAAAATATTTTTCGAGAGATCTCTTCTGATCTAGGGTCACCACTTCGTACACATGGCGATCTATCGGATTGGGCAAACCAGAGAGTTATCCTTTTGAACCGCGTTCTCACAACTGAAATTGGCCTTTCTCATGCTCACAAGGATTTCGGATGGCAGGAAATTACCGGTGCAATTGTGCGAGAAATAGCCAAGCATGGAGCGATCGGTGTCTTGTGGGGAAATTATGCGCAGGAATTTTCGCCCATGTTTTCCAGAGATCGCTTGTTACTTAGCCCTCATCCAAGTCCACTTTCGGCCTATCGCGGTTTTTTCGGAAGCAGGCCCTTTTCAACCATCAACGCAAAATTACTTACTAGTGGTTTTCCCGAAATTGAGTGGGGTTAGAAACTAACCTTGAGGAGCCAACCGGTGCACCAGGTTTAGCGAGATCGCCACTGAATTACCTATAAGAAGTGCAAAGAGTGCGGTGCCGATTCCTACCCGACCACCCAAAAGTGCTCCGATTCCAAGTGCGCAAAGTTCGATACCCAAACGAACTCGACCGATTCGAATCCCAGTTCGCTTATGAAGAGCGGTCATCAACCCATCTCGAGGTCCAGGTCCAAGACCACAAGTGATGTAAAGAGAGCTGCCCAAACCAACCAGAACTATGCCAACTAGAACATAGATCAATTGGGCAAAGAGTGAATGAGAAAGTGGCGGAAAGATGAAAAGGCCAAGTTGAATGGCTGCGGCGATAATCACTAGATTCGCGATAGTTCCAAATCCAGGTCGTTCCTTCAACGGAATCCACAAGAGCAGAACGACACCACTGATCAAAAATGTAGAGAGCCCGATAGAGAGTGGGGTGTGTTGTGAAATTCCCTGCGCCAGAACTGACCAGGGTGCATTTCCAATGTGAGATTGAATCAGTAACGAATCGCCCAAGCCAAAGACCGTTAAACCGAAAAACAAAACTCCCAGTCTAAGTCGATTAAGCGACCACT
Organism: uncultured Actinomycetes bacterium; assembly: GCA_903850565.1. Lineage (GTDB taxonomy): Bacteria > Actinomycetota > Actinomycetes > Nanopelagicales > Nanopelagicaceae > CAIMZW01. The sequence continues at coordinate 3,954 of CAINLV010000113.1, read as the reverse complement.
TTCCGTCGGCAGTCCAAGGGGTTCGAGGTATGGATTTTGCTGGTCGGAGAATATGCAAGAGAAATTCTCGAGAGAGGCTTTTTGGCACTGTTAGAGTCTAACCACTGCGGGAAGAGGCGCTCCGCCACTATTAACGATGAGGATGGTTTCAGTAATGATTGCGGGCACGGGCTCTCTCATAAATATTGTTGCGATCGGCGCGGGAACCGCATTTGGAGTTCTTATGGGAAACCGCTTCAAGGAGCGAACCCGGGATTTGATCACAGATGTTCTCGGATTTATAGTGATAATCGCAGCGGCCGATGCACTTGCCTCGCTCTGGAATGGAGATTTCGTTTCAGCAGTCCCTCGGGGGTGGACCGTCCTCACCATTCTTGTAGCGCTATTACTGGGTGCCATTTCTGGGTCGTGGTTGGACATTGAAGCCAGGCTTGAATCCTTGGGAGTTCTTCTAAAACGCAGATTCAATAAATCTGGGAAGGGAAGATTTCTAGAGGGTTTCATGGCCGCCTCTTTGATTTTCGCCATTGGTCCGCTGGCCATTCTGGGCAGCATTAGCGACGGCATGGGTACCGGAATTCAACAATTGGTTCTCAAAAGCGTGCTGGACTTTTTCACATCTATCGCCTTTGCATCCACTTTTGGATGGGGCGTTGCTGCCTCGGCAATTCCGGTTGGAATTTATCAGTTCGCTTGGACTGGAGTTGGGTTATCTCTAGGAAATATTCTTAACGTGTATCAAGTTAGAGCGCTCACTGCTACCGGGGGAGTACTCCTCCTAGGAATAGCATTCCGTCTATTGAAAATTAAGAACATAGCAGTGGGAAATCTTTTACCGGCGCTTGCATTCGTTCCGGTTATCGCACTGCTAGTTCATCAATTCATTTAGCCACAGCTGATTTAGAAAGTACTTGCATCAATCACAAAACGATATTTCACATCGCTGGCAACAGTTCTTTCGTAAGCCTGATTGATGTACTCGGCCGAAATAACTTCGACGTCGCTAGTTATCTGATGTTGACCGCAAAAATCCAGCATCTCTTGAAGTTCAGGTATTCCACCGATCATGGAACCAGCCAAGGATCGTCTTTTACCAATAAGAGTTCCAGCGCCAATTGCATAAGGCTTACCTGAAAGACCAATCATGACCAATGTTCCATCCACCTTTAACAGTCGAAGGTAATCTTCTAAGTTAATTTCAGCAGAAACGGTATTCAGGATTAAATCAAAGTCCGAGGCAAGCTCATTATAAAACTCTGGGTTCTTGGTTGAGACGAAATGATCTGCACCCATCGCGCGAGCATCTGCCTCTTTTTCTGGAGAGTGAGAAAAGACCGTGGTTGTAGCGCCAAGGGCGTGGGCAAACTTCAGGCCCATATGACCCAAACCGCCAAGTCCGATGATTCCAACTTTTTTCCCAGGGCCAGCGTTCCAATGCTTCAGTGGTGAATAAAGTGTGATTCCAGCGCACATCAGAGGTGCAACTCCAGTTTGATCCAAATTCGCGGGAACTTTTACCGCGTAATCAGCATCGATCACGAAGTTATTGGAATATCCACCATAGGTAGGTGAAACGCCATCTCGTTCAAATCCGTTATAAGTTCCAGTCATGCCATTGGCACAATAATTTTGCAATCCAGCCAGGCATTGTTCGCATTCTCGACAGGAATCTATAAATACTCCGACGCCAATCAAATCTCCCACCGAAAACTTGTTCACGGCCGACCCGATCGAAGTAACTGTGCCCACGATTTCGTGTCCTGGAACCATTGGGAAATTAGCCCGGCCCCATTCTTCTCGTGCTTGGTGAATATCAGAGTGGCAAATACCCGCGTATGAAATATCCAGGGCAACATCATTGGCCCGTAAATCTCGGCGCTCAAATTCAAACGGTGTTAAAGCACCCTTGGCAACATGTGCTGCGTATCCCTTGGACTTCATTATGACCTCAATCTTTTCTATGAAAATTAATGCAGCCAGATTAATGAATCGCTTACTCTTGAGTAAAAGGAAGCGGTTCTAAACCCGCGCTACGTGATGCACGCGATGTTACACGCCTCATATGATGTCGGCGACACAGAACTTCATAACCAATCTCTGCGGCTGAAGAGACATCTCCGACAACAACTTGTTCACCTTCGGTCACCATGACGCCACCTGCAGTTCGGGCGTTATGGGTTGCGCGAGCCCCGCACCAGCAGAGAGCCTCCACTTGAAGAGTCTGCACCCGATCGGCTAGCTCGACTAGCCTGGCAGAACCAGGAAAGAGAGCGGTTCGGAAATCTGTCAAAATGCCGAAGGCAAATACGTCGATACTCAAACCATCGACGATCTTTGCCAACTCTTCGATGTGCAACGCGGTATAAAACTGAGCTTCATCGCAAATAACGAAGTCAATTCTTTCGCCATTGGAGAGTTTTTCGACGACGAACTTATGGATGTCTAACTCGGAATCAACTTCTATAGCCTGGCTCTGTAACCCAAGACGAGAGGAGATTAGACCTCGCCCGGCGCGGTCACGATTGGTGAAAATCAACCCTTTCCGGCCACGACTTTGGTGGTTATGGGCAGTTTGCAAGGCCAAAGTGGATTTACCACTATCCATAGTTCCGCAGTAGTAGATCAGTTCAGCCATGAACACAATCCTGCCACAGTTGTCGCAGCACACTCTTCATTTATTATCGAAGACCTTTATCGAGCCCAAATAGCAGGCCACCCAGGTTCGTTCTTGGGTCGGTTCAAAGGTGACTCCGATGGGCTGGTCGCAGACTTTCATACTTTGCACTACCGCGAAATCTTTAGTCCTAATTTTCGAAATAGTATCACTGTCGAAATTTACGACGAAGAGAGCACTTCCATCAGTTGAAATATCTAAACTTCTGGTGGCTTTGCCGGTAATAAGACTGTGAACGACCTTTTTACTCTTGAGATTTAGCGCAACTACGCGGCCAGATAGGTTAAGAGTTGCATAGAGCGTTCCTTCGTCAGGTGATAGAACAATCGCTCGTGGGTTCAATCCGATAGAGATTGTGGAATGTGAGAAATTTACCAACGATATTTTGTGAATTACGCTCCCACCCATTTGTGCAATGTAAGCGATCTTCGAATCCTTCGTGATGACAATACCTCGGGGGTATGCCCCGATTTTAATCGTCCGCATCTTTGTAGGATTGGCCAAAGGAATTATCGTGAGGTCATAACTGCACCAATTCGTCACCAGTAAGTACTTGTTGTCCGGCGATACTTTGACAACTTTTGGAACAACTCCGACTTTAAAAGCGCTGACGACCTGATTGCTGGATCTATCAATTTTGTAAACGAAACTTCGATCGTATTTGTTGTTGGCCTTGCAGTCATCGTGGCCTTCTGCGGTAAATGAGACTCCATACATGGAGTAGTTAGTGACATACAAATACTGCCCATCCTTGGAAAAATCTCCTTCAACTGGGGCACCTTTGGATGAACCGATAATCTCTGGGAATCCGAGCTCACTTAATGTGACAGTGTCGGAAATTGTGGTCTTCAGCGTTAAATTCTTTGCATCGTAAAGGGTCACAGAATGCCGATACATCATATTTTGAGCGCTTACGACGCCATCGCCAGATGAAGCAACAGATTTCGGGGTGATGGAGCCGTAAATGGTTTTCACCAATTTCATAGATGTAGCTGCGGTGTCGAGATTGTTTGTGGCAGCCGAAGCCAAAAAACCATTAGAGATGAAGGCTGCTAAGGCCAGTCCAGCCGCGATCCGAACCATTTTTAAACTCACATATTTCACTCTACCGTGTGTGCAATAAGGAGAAGAAACCGTGACCTTTATCCCTTAGGCTGAAATTATGGCCGTATCTGTCGATATCTTTGTGCCCTGCTTCAACGAGGAGCGGATTCTTCCGTACCTTCATAAGTGGTACTCAAAGAGGCTGCCCGGGTCTTCGTTTCATATTTTTGATAACG
>CAINLV010000112.1 GCA_903850565.1 uncultured Actinomycetes bacterium | reverse complement strand
GCAACAGTTGGTGGAATCACGATTATTGATCCAGCAAAACAGTAAAGGTTTTGCGCAGCATTTTGGTTAAGGTTTAGCAGCCTTATTTTCGATCCTTTTCTCGCGCATAACTTCGCGCAGCGCATCATCATCCAAAACAATTGCCACCAACGGACAATCTTGCGGTCCGTTGTAAGCATCAGGATGGCATAAATTGCACGGTTGCCCTGGTTGCAACGGACAAGCTGCCCGGCCGCTCGTATTCCTTGCTAACCCCGGAAAATTGTCTATCCCTGCCATAAGGGAGAACTTACGCCTCTCAAAAGTCTATATCCCCAGATAAGTGGAGTGGAGACTCTCTTCCTATGTCCCATGGGACATTGGAAATCAATGAGCCTCTTCGGTGATTACCAGAGTTAGTTTATCGAGCCTTCGCACTATTGACTTTCAAGAATAGGATGAGATCGTTGGTACATGGGTTTCTTTCGGTCACTTGTAACAGGTATCAAACCGCCAGTCGAACTTAAAATTATCAACTTTGACCGTGATTGGGAAGATAGCTGGGCTAGCCTGAAGCAGTATTTTGAATCGTCCGGAAAAACATTCGATACGCAAGTTAGTTTTGATGGAGATTTCTTGCAGAGTATTTGGGATGCTATCGATTCCCGCGAAGCAAAACCGCAAGTGGCATTTTCGACAGAACAACAGGCCATAAACAATGTAGGCGAATCATTCCGAGAAAATGAAATTGCTGCATTTTGCAACAATCAACCCGGAGAGGATTTGCCATGGCTGGCCGGCTTTCTCTTACCAGAGTTAGCCAATCCATTCGACAAAACTGCAGTTGCCGTTTACGTAATCAAGCCAATTGAAGTTGGAGGTACCGAAACTCCATTTGCAGTGCTGCATGCTGGGTACATGGACAGAGAGTCTGCGCATAAAGTACATACACAGATACTTAATCTCATAGGTAAGGACCTATTTATTCCCCTATTGGTCCGTATGTCTGGTGGGACGCCTGATAAACCTAACTATGGCGTATTTCCTTACGCGATGACGGATTCAATTAAGTTTCCATAGAATTTCTACGATTGTATCTCGAACTATCTTTCATGGCTCCCTTAGGAAACGCATCAGATTCGATTCACCGCTAGATGCAGGAGTTGAAAACGAATGTAAGTGCTTCCAGGTTTCACGCCGGCAGAGAGAGGCTCTCATGGCGGGCCGGTGCTCGGACCCCGATCAGATGGACTAAAATCTAGCGGCTACACCCAATGCTAGAGGTGAACTGCTTTTTGGACGCAACAGATCCTAAATCCCCGATGTGATTTGTTGAGGATATTGAACCCAATTTCCATCCCCCAGCTCCGAACCAGGCCATTGCTCGTGGCCGATCCCTCCTCGGCTAGTCCTTGTCACAGTTCTGGATACGGTTTAACCATGACCAAGCTTGGAAAACCAAATGGCTGAAACGCAAAAAAAAGCAACCTTCGGCACTCTGGAATTTTTTAGAGAAGTTACCAAGTACTTTATGGATCTCCTTGAAGCCGACTTCCATAAGCGTAAATTACCTACTCAATTATCGCGAGACAGGGGAGCTGTTCGTACGGAAAATAATTTCCCATCATGAAATGAGTTGATTTACGAGTCTCAAGCTGCTCGCTATGACAAAGTACTCCCCATGACTCTTCACCTCTGGCAAAAGAAGATGGCACTCCCAACCCTCATCTTGAGTCTCGTATACACAGCTTCGTTCGTTTACCCTATTTACTGGTATCCAGTGGGTGGGGGGATTAAATTCGTTTGTGAGATCATAAATTACTTTACATGGGCGATATTCGCCATGGACTATTTAGTTCAAATCAAGCTAGCACCTGATAATAAGAAATACTTTAAAACTCACATATTTGAATTAATTCTTGTCGCAGTGCCCTTCTTTAGACCACTTCGGGCATTAAGAGCCTTGGTTTTCACAACTCAGGCAAGTATTCGCTCTCGTAAATCATTGGTTAAATCCATACCACTAGTTATGACAGGTGCGGCGTTTGTAATGATAGTGATTATGGGAGCAGCCATTTTGGATATAGAGCGCACAGCTCCAGGGTCTAACATCCACACGCCAATGGATGCCTTATGGTGGGGACTGGTAACAATTACAACTATTGGCTACGGCGACAAGTTTCCGGTGACTACCGAGGGACGGCTAGTCGCAGGGATTCTAATAATCTTCGGCGTTGCCATGATCAGCACGATTACAGCTTCATTTGCCGCCTGGATTTTGTCACACGACGCAGAAGACTAATTCAGTAATCCACCGCATTTAGAGCAATACTTTATATCTGTAGTAAGAAGTTTCTCCTGGCAAGTGGGGCATGACTTCGTTTCCGAGGCCGTGATTCCGATATCCGAATGAAGTTTTTCAGCTCGCCGACGGGCAGCCTCCTGTTCAACTAGCGAAATCGGTTCACGAGGCTGATCAGAAATAATGTTCTTACCTGAACTACTCACGTCAGGTGTTACATATGTTGTTTGCTGAACGTTTAGAACGGAAGGGTTTATGTGTACTTTTGTTTTCACGGAAGTGGCCTTCTTGTTAGCGCGATAAGCCAAAATTAGAAATAAAAAGGAAATTAGAAAACCTGCAGTTGCCGTGCCAGCGACACTGGCGTCTCCAGGTTGAGGCTTACTTAATGCAGCATTAACCGCGGAAGTGAAGGAAAGAACTCCAAACCCTAACCACCAATAACGGGACTTTTTGCCCACTATTTTTCTCCTCCTGTTTTCAAGGTACCTACCGATATTCTGAATTCTTCCGCTTCCGCCATTTCGTTGAAAACGAGTACATGCTGCCCAGAGAGATTCTCAAGCTTGTCTTTCACCATGGTTGGGGTCACTCTAAAGAATTCTTTACGGGCATTAACTTTATTTATACGAAATTCTTCGAGAGCATTATGGAGGTTCTGCTCTAGGGCCACAGCATCCTCGCTTGCTATGACTGTATGAATATCGAATATAAATGGAACTGAAGCATCACTTAATTCATGGATTCTGTCCTCGTAATGGATTCTACGGGTTAGTCCAATCTTGACGACGCCTTCTCCAAAACTTCCGATGTTTGAAATTACATAAACAAATCCCTGTTTTATATTGGCAATTCCGGCCTCGACGCTTGCAATTGCTTCGTGTATCTCGGCTATTTTTGATTGGGTAGCTTCGATTACTTTGGTATCTCCGTTCTTTTCCGCGGTTTTCAGAATAGTTTCATGCTGAGCTAGTTCTTTCAGATGTGCGGCTTTGGATTCCTCAAATTCCGCTTGAGCTTTCTGCTCATCCTTCAACTGCTGAGCTATAGCTTTTGCTTTTTCCTTTTCTTGGGCCTGCTTTTCAAGAAAATCGCCTGTCAATTCAATTTCACTAACTCTCAACGAATGGTAGTTGCCACTTATTTCTATTTGCATAGTTTTGCCCAGTTTGGCAATTGAATCTCTGACCTTGGCAAGGCGGTCAATGGCAGCCGGGACTTTGAACGGCTTCAGGGTACGTAAAGCGTCTTCGACTTCACCGTTATAGGCGCGCAACATTAATTTGCATGTCTCGTTAATCATATGTTCGCCTTCTTTAGCGGATCCATTGACTGTCCAGCCTGTAGCTGAGGTCGTCGCTCCTCCATGGGGTTTATTGGCGGATTTCACCTTTTCCTCGATCGCCTTGATTCTGTCTTGATAGTCGACTGCCGTATCTAGAATTTCAGAAAATTCATAGATTCCAACTTCTTGTAGGATGGCAATATCTTGGGTTTCTACAAGCTCGGCCCTAACGGCTTTTACCTGCCCCGCTAAGTCAGAGAGTGAATTCTCTAAGTTCACTTTATTCTGCCTTAAAGCAGCAATTTCATTTTCGATTTGAACTGCATCCATGGCGCCGAATCTTTTTAGACTCTGAATTTCTTGCTTCAGTTCTGTGTTTTCTTTCTCTAATATTTCTAGTTGTCCTTTATTGAACAGATCCATGATCGCCTCCAATGGGATAGAGGGCAATTGTGCCTATCATCGGTGATGCTGGCAATGACTCGCCACTTTTTGGTTGGGAAGACAATAGATGGAGAATTCAAAGAACAAATTTTCGGCGCGAGGTTCCCATCATTTTCAAGTTAATCCGCTAATCTGAACTCATGCTGGCTTATTTGGCAACAAAAGAGCAATTCTTGCTTGACGCCCACATCATTGAAGATATTGTGAAAGATGCGGTTAAGGAGCATTTGCACATTGGAATCAGCCCAAACGAAGTGAGCTCCTGGAGAAATTCCTTGGGAAATGCTATGGCAAATGTGATGAATAGTCCTGAAATACCTCTCAACGCAGGAGTAGCAATTGAGTATCAAATCAACAAGCATAAGAAAAGAGTCGACTTCATTATCTCAGGCAGGAATAGGGATGGAGCTGAATCAATAGTCATAATCGAGTTGAAGCAATGGACAGATATAGATTTTTCCTATCTACCAGAACATGTGAAGACCTTTGTTGGCAAGAAGGATCGAGAAGTTCTACATCCGTCATATCAAGCTCGCAGCTACGCAAGTCTTTTAGAAATGTACAACGAGTACGTATACGACACCCCTGTGCATGTGCAATCTTGTGCGTATTTGCATAATTGCCCTAGCGCAGATGTGATCTCAGATTCTAGATATGAGGAAGCTCTTCGCAATACACCAGTATTCATTCATGGAGAGAAGAATCAGATAGTTGAGTTAATAAAGGAAAGTATTTCCACCGGCGATGGAATCGATTTATTGCGACGAGTTGATGCTTCACCTACACGCCCATCTCTCCAACTGGCAGATGCTATTTCAAAGATGTTGCAAGGCAAGGAAGCATTCGTTCTGATTGACGATCAAAAGACAGTATTGGAAACCATAGTGTATTCGGCATTTAAGTCTCTGGATACGAATAAGCAAGTCGTGATCATTAATGGGGGACCAGGGACTGGAAAATCCGTGATTGCGATTAATGCTCTATCTCGGCTTATGGGACAACGGATGAATGCCCGATATGTGACCCCGAATGCGGCTCCCCGCGCGGTTTTCGAGGTCCGGTTAAAGGATTCGTTTAAAGGTGGCCAAATTAAGGAATTGTTTAGTGGTTCCGGAAGTTACACGGGATTAGAACAGGATGAGTATGACATTTTGATAGTTGATGAGGCTCACCGTTTAAAATTGCGAACACAGTATTCGAAAGGTGGAGACAACCAAATACGAGAGATTATCCATGCTGCTCGAACGTCCGTTTTCTTCATCGATGAAGCGCAGAAAGTCACGTGGAAGGACATCGGCGAAGTGAGTGAAATCATCAAGTTCGCCGATTCGATGGGCGCAGATATCATTCAACTAGAACTTACTTCACAATTTCGTTGCAATGGATCAGATGGATACATCGATTGGCTGGATGGGGCAATATTCGGAAAGGAGGTTGAGTCCACTTACTTCTCGGGCGAAGATTACGATTTTCAAATATTTGATGATCCAACTGCGTTATTTGATCGCATAAGGGAGAAGAACATTCCAAGCAATAAGTCGCGAATGCTAGCTGGTTATTGTTGGAACTGGGTGAGTAAGAAGAACCCAGATAAATTTGACATAGAATTTCCAGAATTCCAATTTAAAGCTAAATGGAATTTGGAATCGAGAGGAAGCGCTTGGATTATCGATCCCGAATCCATCGCGGATATAGGCTGCATCCACACTTCCCAAGGGCTAGAACTTGACTATGTGGGGGTGATAATCGGACCGGATTTTCAAATCAAGGATGGGGAACTTGTCTCAAATCCTGCGGGGAGGGCTGCTACGGACGTTTCTCTAAATGGATTTAGGAAGGAAAGCGCTGAAAATCCAGTAAGTGCAATCGAGAAAGCCGATAAAATCATCCGAAATACTTATCGCACTTTAATGACGCGAGGCATGAAGGGCTGTTACGTTTATTGCACAGATCCAGCAGTCGCCCAATATTTTAGAAAATGCCTACAGGAAAGAGAAGAATAATGACTGAGATCGACATTTTGAAGACCGAAATTCGAGCTTTCGCGGATGCTCGAAATTGGGCGATTTTTCACACCCCTAAGAATCTATCGATGGCGATCGCGGGTGAATCCGGAGAATTAGTTGCGGAATTTCAATGGTTAACGGCACAAGAGTCAATGAAAGACTCGTTGTCCAGCGCCAAGATGGATAGCATCCGCATGGAAATAGCTGACGTGGCTATTTACTTGCTCAGGCTTACTGATGTTCTGGACATAGATTTAAGCAAGGCGATTCGCGACAAAATGAGTATTAACGAGTCCAGATTCTAAATCAATTTTTACTTATTGTTTCTTAGGGTTCATCTATTTGGATGAGGCAATGATTAGCTAGAGATTGCAAAGTCAAGGTCGTCTACGAGGATTTGAGCCCCAGCCGCTAAAAGAGCGTGTTCGGTTTGGTCGAAGGTAACCTCACCTGGAATGTAAATGACAAGCCCATCTCTACTTCTAGTTAGCAGCACTCGATAGCTATTAACTCTTAATTGGTGCGGATCTTTTTGTGGGAAGCGGGATCGCATTTTTCTCATATTCCACTCTTTGCCATCCCAGAGAAGGTCATTACCCCAAGCCACCAGGGCCATATCGAGCTCCAAACCTTGGCAGCCAAATTCTGTAACGACGTCGACTAAATTGCAACAGGATCCCTTTTCGCCCAAAGGATTGTTATACCAGCGAGAATACTTCGTCAATTTTGTGTCCTGAAAACCATTAAGGATTCCAACGCTAGGAAGGAATTTGTCTTTGGAAGAGGCAAGTAGGCCGTATCTCTTCTCCTCCTGACCCTTGTACATGTTTGAGACATATTCTTTAGCTAGTGCTAAGTCTCTCGTGACAAAAATGGGAAAGTTTTGATATTTGATTTTGTCTGCGATCCGAGCGGCAGCACCTAGATTTCCTACAAGCAGTTCTTGAACCCAATCGTGTAAATCTTCTGCTTGTCTCGACCTTAAAGTTTTGGTGAGGTCAAGTTCTGGGATTTCTTCAACTTTGAGGTTCGGGAATTCGTGAGAATATCTAGGAGGCATATAAATGCTCCAGGTAATGTCCGAAGTGGAGCTATTCAGAGCGGAATACCAACCTGGAACTCCTGCTTCTTCGCCCGTATTGATTTCTTGCCCGTGGCCAATCAGGCCTACAAGAGTCGACCAGTCAGGAATTTTTTCAGCGATTCGAACAAGAAGCTCAGGTTCGCTCTCGGAAATCATCTTCTTGTTCATCATATGATCTGAATCCCAAGCTCGCTGTGCTTCATCGAACACGATAATGTTTTGTTTTGGAATCTTTGAAGTCGTACCATAGCTCTTGATAAATGCGTGTAAATCGCTTACGAATGCCTTGCTCTTGAGGGCATCTCTAAGAACTTCGACAAGTGGGCCATTACCCGAAAGAAATATGGCTTGCGAGTCATACCCAGATTCCGCATAAACATATTGCAGGCCGACGAGTGTCTTTCCGGCACCCGGAACCCCTGAAACGAACGCAAGGGATCTCTTCCCTTCATCACGAGCAGATTGAGCAATGACGCGAAGAGCATCAACTGCCTTTTGCACCCCGAGGGATTGTGCTCGCCGAATAGCGGGCAATTTTTCATTATTAAAAATCATTTTTGCAGCTGCGATTAAAGTTGGAAGAGGTGCGTAGTCACCAGTTAGCCAATCTTGTAGGTCTATTGCAGGCATTTCTTCTAAGGTGTTCAAATAAATAGAAATACGGTCCGGGGACAATATTTGGACGCCATCTTTGATTAGCTCAACAGATCTTAATTTTGTAGGAATCAGAACCGGAACAACTTTCAATCCGTGAGTTTTTGAATGGTATTCAGATAGATCTCTGGCATAAGCATTTACTTGGTCGATTTGTGAACGTTGAAGTCCTGGATCTTGTTTAAATTCTAAAACCGTAACGACCTTCGGCCCCAGAATAATCACATCGGGTCGACGTCCGCCTTCAAGAGGTAATTCATATTCCAGAATTACAGACCAAGCAATTGAATCAGGTCGAACAACTGCCAAGTCTCGAAGGGCGGTTCTCAATACTTCGATTTCCTCAAGCCAGGCCTCAATCTGTGAGCCAGCGGTCCCTGTGTTGAAGAGGCCAAAATTGTGGGACTCGAGTTGAGCTTCGATCACGCTAGTTGGCGTATTCAAGAAAGTTTTTACATTCCCGGACCAGCCATGGGTAACTCGATCTGGATTCACTACAGCAGCTAATCAGCTGCAGCTGACAAAAGGAAGGTAGACGCTAGCGAACTGACCTCAGCACCGCAGTCACCTTGCCCAATATCTCTGCATCATCTGCCGGGATCGGGGCGTAGTTGTCGTTGGCGGGTAGGAGCCAGTAGTGGCCGTCCTTTTTGGAGAATGTTTTGACAGTGGCTTCGCCATCGATCATGGCGGCGACGATTTCGCCCTTTTCGGCGTTCTTTTGGGAACGGATCACGACAAAGTCGCCATCGCAGATAGCCAAG
>CAINLV010000111.1 GCA_903850565.1 uncultured Actinomycetes bacterium | reverse complement strand
TTTCTACCCGATTTCGACCCTAATGATGGCTGGAATTCGAGACATTATCGTGATTACCACCCCGGAAGACCAATCTTCCTTTCAAAGGCTCTTGGGCGATGGTTCCTCCTTTGGAATTCACATCAAATATGAAGTCCAGCCAACTCCAGACGGGTTGGCTCAAGCCTTTTTGATCGCGGAAAAACATATCGAAGGTAAGAAATGTGCGCTTGTATTGGGTGACAACTTATTTTATGGAGCTGGTCTTGGATCCCAATTGACGCAATTCGCCCAGATCGAAGGGGCTCAGATATTTGCATATCGAGTAAGTGACCCCGAGCGGTACGGAGTAGTTGAATTCGGTAGTGACGGGAAAGCGATCTCCATAGAAGAGAAACCCGTTCACCCAAAGTCCTCCTATGCCATTCCTGGTTTGTACTTTTACGATGAGAGTATTTTAGAGATTGCTCGGGCGGTAAAACCCAGTGCTCGCGGCGAATTGGAAATTTCAAGCGTCAATCAAACTTACTTAGAGCGTGGCAATTTGCATGTAAGCATTCTGCCTCGCGGTACCGCCTGGTTAGATACCGGCACTTTTACTTCTCTCCATGATGCATCTTCCTATGTCCGCGCACTCGAGGAGAGACAAGGAACGAAAATTTCTTGTCTTGAAGAAATAGCTTTTAGGCACGGCTGGATCAGTAAAGCCGAGCTCTTAGATATGGCCGCGGGATACAAATCCAGTCCATACGGTACTTACTTGTACATGGTGGCAAATGAAGAATGAGGTTCCGGATTTAGCCCATATCCATTCTGAACATATCGGGAATTTTAGTGATAAATGGTCTTCCTATGTTTCCACTTACCAAGAGGCATTGGAACCGGTGCGATTCAAGATCGGCACAGTTCTAGAAATCGGAGTCCAAAACGGTGGTTCGCTAGAGATTTGGGCGAAATATTTCACTAGGGCCGGATTAATTGTGGGTTGCGATGTAGATCCTCGTTGTTCGGTGCTCGCTTTTGAAGACCCGAGAATCCAGGTAATCGTGGGAGATGTAAATCAATCTGAAACCTACAGAAAGATAATTGGCCTCTCAGAAAGTTTCGACTTAATTATTGATGATGGAAGTCATATTTCAGCAGATGTAATTAAAACATTTCTTATTTATTTCGGTTATTTAGCAGATGGCGGAACCTACATAATTGAGGATTTGGTCACTAGTTACTGGCCTGCTTATAACGGCGGTTTAGAAGAGCCAACTTCGTCAATGAGTTTTTTGAAGAAGATGGCAGATGTGATCAATTACGAACATTGGCGAACGGACACGAAAATTCGTGACTTTTTTTCTCAGGCATTGAGCTCTGTGGGCATGAAACTTCCAGATGATTTTTTCGCCGGGGTGCACTCAATTACTTTTATGAATTCATTATGTATCATCAAAAAGGCTGCGCCTGAAAAGAATCTCCTTGGGCAAAGATTAGTTGTTGGTAACTTTGGACCAGTAGAACCCGGGATTGCCTATCTAGATGGCACTTATGCAACGGATATTAAATAGTTTGCAACATATTTTTAAAGTACTCGACGGTTTTTGAAAGTCCTTCAGTTCTTTCTACCATTGGTGACCATTGCAATTTCTCCGAAGCCAATGTGGTGTCTGGCATTCGCTGCTTTGGATCATCCGAAGGTAAGGGCAAGAACGTGATTTTAGAAGTACTCTTAGTGAGAACCCTAATTTCCTCGGCAAGTTCAAGCATGGTTATGGGTTGCGGATTTCCAATATTGATAGGACCGGTTATGTCATCTGTTTCAAAGAGCGCTATCAGCCCTCTTATAAGGTCATCCACATAACAAAAACTTCTAGTTTGAGAGCCGTCGCCATAGATCGTTAGCGGTTCACCTTTTAGGGCTTGGACGATGAAATTACTTACGACCCGGCCATCATTTATTGCCATTCGAGTTCCGTAAGTATTAAAAATTCGCGCAACCCGGATATCTACTCCATATTGGCGGTGGAAATCGAATATTGCGGTTTCTGCTGCTCTTTTGCCCTCGTCGTAGCAGGAACGAATTCCCACCGGGTTGACATTGCCCCAATAACTCTCGCCTTGTGGTGAAATGTCGGGATCTCCGTAAACTTCAGAAGTTGATGCCTGAAGAATTCGGGCACCATGCCTGTGGGCCAGCTCCAGAAGATTGATGGTCCCAAATACGCTGGTTTTAAGGGTCTGAACTGGGTGGCGCTGGTAATGAATTGGGCTAGCAGGACAGGCCAAATTGAAGATGCCATCCACAGGTAAATCTATGGGCATGGTGACATCGTGTTCGATCAGTTCAAAATTTGGATCATTTCGAAATGGCTCAATATTGTGCGTGGATCCCGTGTAAAAATTATCGAGACAGATCACATGATGCCCACGAGTGAGCAATGCCTGGCACAGGTGCGATCCAAGAAAGCCAGCACCACCAGTTACTAAAATTCGCAAAATAACCCATGATCTACCTGTTGTGCAGGCGCACCGTTAGAAATGATGTTGGATAGAATACACCGAGGTAAATCGAACAGAGTCTTTATCGTGTTGGGGAGCGCCGAATTTCATGAAAACGACCTTCATTGTGGCTTCACATCAGGCACGTACATTGACCCCGCTTCCCGCCCCGTTTTATGAAGTTTGTGTAGTTGGTGACAATCACATTTTGCAACCCGGATACCAATATTACGTTGATGGCATACCCGGTCTCAATATCCCTAATTCGGCATACAGTGAAATTCCGGCCCTTTTTTCCGTTCCAAAGTATTTTCCAGAGAGTGAAATTGTTGGCTTTATGCACTATCGGCGCCTATTTACCGCGATTCCGGATCATCCTTCATTTAAGACAAATAGATCTGCTCAAGGCAATCTCGCATCGAATTTTGAAAATCGAGCAAATATGGCCAATCAATTGCAAAACAGACTTCGAATCGCAAGCGATGAAGTGATAATTCCCAAGGCACTTCACTTATCCAATTGGACGCTCTATAGCCATTTTTCAGATATGCACCCAACACTTCTAACAGCATTTATTTTCGCTTGCCAAACTTTTGATGAAAAATACGGAATCGCATCCGGCCAACAATCCACTCTAGAATTTATGCAGTCGTGCAACCGAGGATTTTTTTGGAATTCTTTTATTTCTCCTAGGAAATTTTATGATGATTGGTGTGCGCTTTTGTATTCTGTATTTCAAGAGATGCAACCTTTAGTTCCTTCGATTCCAATCGTCGAAGGACAAGAACGTTGGGCGGGATATGTGGCAGAACGCCTCTTTACGCGCTACGTCTACTTAATGATCGATCAGAATTACTGGCAATTTACCGAGAGATCGATGGTG
The DNA here is from genome assembly GCA_903850565.1 of uncultured Actinomycetes bacterium. Classification (GTDB taxonomy): domain Bacteria; phylum Actinomycetota; class Actinomycetes; order Nanopelagicales; family Nanopelagicaceae; genus CAIMZW01. Next base: position 68,676 of record CAINLV010000111.1, on the reverse strand, counting down.
TTTCTCAGTTAGATATGGTGACTAAATAAGAATCTTCCCGGGTAGTCGAGGTAGTTCATCTTTAACGGCCCAAAGGGCAGCGAATACTACTGAGACATTGTTTTCCCATTGAACGGTTTCCAAGCGAAGTTGAGAGAATCTGATCGAATCGTTCTCGATAAATTTCGCGTAATGTGATTGTGTGTAATAAAAGAAGCTATTTTCGTTCCAATAACTAATATGGGTGGGATCTTGAAAAGCTCCTCTTCCATCGGTTGATGGAACCTCAACAAAGACCCAGCCGCCGTGCGCTAAAACGCGATGGATTTCTTTCATGGCGAATATTGGATCTTTGATTCGTTGCAAAACATGAGAAGCATTGATAACGCCAGCGGAGTTATCGGGGTAGGGAATTCCATCATTGAGATCGCAATCGAGATCTTTCCCACCATGACCGATAACTGTGTAACCTGGCCGGGTAGAAAATTTTCCAGAGAGATCAAGTTTTAATAAGCCTTTGATATCAGCATCGCGTTCGGCCAGACTTTGGGCAAATGTATTAAAAATTTCATGAGTCTTGGCTTGGATCTCGGCATTTCGAGTAATGGTGGTGTTGACCCCAGTCTTTCGATAAATGTAAAGAACTTTTTCGATCTTGTAGAAATCTGTTATCAAATAGGTACGGACCAACAAGTCGTGATCGTCGCAGACAGATAAATTGGGATTATGACCACCAAGTTTGAAGTAAATATCTTTTCGCCAAGCCCGAATATGGTCCGGGGCAAACCAAACATAGGAGAGCGCTTGCGAGGAGGGAGTGAAGGTATACATCGAGGTAAGGGATTTGCCCTCATATTCGAAGTTGCTTGAAGTCCACCCAAACTCCTTGTTGTATGGAATAAATTCCCCATCCATTTGCAAGATCGCGTTGTCAGAGTAAACAAATCCAACCTTTTGATCTTGAAATGCAATATTCATTTCTGAAAGGGCATCAGGGGTAATTAGGTCATCGTGATCAATTTCGACCAGGATTTCACCGGTTCCTTGGCTAAAGGCCAAATTTTTCAGGTACCCGATATTGCTGTTGCCCGTGTAATCAAAATAGATTCGAACCCGTGGATCTGCAGCAATATGGCGTGGAACTTGTCCCTTTTGGAAATTGCCATTGAGGAAAAGGACCCATTCCCATTTGTCGTAAGTCTGCGCCAGAAGTGATTCATACAGTTCATCCAAATTCCGGGTGTATCTATGGGAAGGGGTGATCAGGCTGAATGTGTAATCAGGCATTAATTCGCTCCTTGGAAAACGGACTCTGTCGGAATGTCTAGACTTCTGCGGTAAGTGTAGCAAGAAGAAAATATCGTTAGGATGAGGAAATCTTGGACTTTATTCTGTCTTGGGCGGGAGTTTTCCATGGGAGAGATTGAGCCCGAGGCTATTGCTGCATCTGAACAAACTCTTGCACCCAGAAAAGTAAATCTCACAACCCGCACTGGGATTGAAATCGCACGACTACTCCCTCATCGAACGATCAAGACTATTGGAGCTTGGTGTTTTCTGGACTACTTCGGCCCGACGAATCAAGAGGAAGCCATGAATGTGGCTCCTCATCCGCATACTGGTCTACAAACCGTTTCATGGCTATTTTCCGGGGAAGTCGAGCATAAAGATTCAATCGGAAATACTGCCAGAATTTCACCGGGTCAACTCAATTTAATGACTGCTGGAATAGGTATCGCACACTCGGAATTTTCACTCAACCGCGAGACCGATTTGCATGGGCTTCAATTTTGGATTGTGCTTCCTAACGAATTTCGAAATATGCTCCCCGAGTTTTCCCACCATGACGATTTGCCGATTTTTGATCTGGAGAACTTTCGTATTCAGGTGATATTAGGCGATTTCCTAAATCACCGTTCTACAGCCATTATTTATTCGCAAATTATCGGTGCTGAAATCCTGGCACAGCAATCGGGAATCTCGTCACTGCCGCTTAACCCTGAATTTGAGTATGGAATTCTTTCGGTTACTTCAGGGATAACGGTAAATGGAAGTTCGATTCCCAACGGGTACTTGCACTACATTCCAACGGGCGCTACAGCAGTCGAAATTGAGGCTGCGGCAGGAGCAAGGTGTGTAATTATCGGAGGAGTTCCCTTTGATGAGGAAATTACTATGTGGTGGAATTTCATTGGTAGAAGCCATGAAGAAATTGTCAAAATGAGAAGCGCTTGGCAGAACGATTCCTCTCGATTTGGAAAAATGGATTCGCTACCAGGAGAGCCAATTCCCGCACCGCAGATGCCTAATGTTCGACTAGTTTCGCGCTCTAACTTTTCTAAATAAATCGCTGAAGTTTTAAGGATTGATTTCGGTTAGATCATCTAAACCACGAATCTTTCTTAACATATGAACATTCCAACCCGGTCGACTCCGGTCACTTGTGAGCCAAATCTTAACGATAGGGTCATATTCCGGAAGAGATTGAAATCTAACTTTCCAAAAATTTATGAGCTCTTTCCTAATGAAATTCCCTCCCTTTATCATTCGAGAGAAATGTTGGGATTGAATTTCAGAGGAGCGTTCTCTATAACTTCCAGGGTTCCATGCAGAAGGAAACTTAAGCACAGTTAAGGCCTTTATAAGGATGATGTCCTTGCCATGAGCATAAAACCGAGAGAAGAATTCCACATCAGGCGGTTCATGAATTTTTTTAAAGTCAACCCATGTTCCCACTTTGGAAATAGCGTCTCTCCGATGGACCGCCGCTGATGGCGCCATCCATATGTTTCGTTGAAATGAATCAATGCCAACATTTCCTATTCGGATTAGATTTGATCCCTTTGGTCCTTTGGCGATCATGCCCGAAAATGAGAGATCAGCATTAGTCTCTAGAAGGCTGGAAATCGCCCACTCCAAATGATTTGGCATCCAGATATCATCTTGGCCTAAATATGCAATGAACTCACCTTTGGCCAACGCGATTCCAAAACCATTGGGAATTGCTTGACTTCCAGAATTCTTTTGTAAATTGAAATACCGAATTCGATCATCCTTGAATGTAGAAATCACTTCCCCGGTGTCGTCGGTACATGCATCACCGACAATAATTAATTCGAAATTTTCGTAACTTTGATTCAAAACCGATCTAATCGCAAACCCAAGCACGCTACTCCAATTGAAAGTGGCTATAACAATGGAAACTAATGGAGTTTCAGGGGAACGGATAGGCTCTCGACTTAATTTTAAAATCTCGAAAGTATTTTTGAGATCTTTTAATTTCGGAATTACCCGTTTGGTTGGGGAAGGCTCTACCGTCACCATCCGATTGGTGGTTTGAATTTGTAGGGAATGTAGTCATTAATGATTGGCAATTTTCGTTTATCAGGATGTGCATGGTTGTAGGGCTCGGATGGTGCGTTGAGCATGATCAGGTCTCTGGTACCCAAATTTCGATGCATGTGCCAAACACCCGAAGGGATAGTTAGCTGATTAACCCCGGTATGGCTCAAATAGAATTCTTGGGCAACTCCAAATGTAGGACTATCTTTTCGGTCATCGTAAAGGACGACCTGTGCTTCGCCATCGATAACCATGTATCTGTCCGTGTGGTGATCGTGAATTCCCCAGCCTTTGACTTTATTTGGGCGACATGTGACTCGGTACATCCATGCCATTCCTAACGACCAATATGGATCCTGCATATCCACTAATTCAGTGATTGATCCGCGGTCATCTCCAATAACCTTAGCGCGTTGGATCCGAACTCCATCAATCAAGACTTTAACTAATTCATTCTCTGGAATTGCGCTCGGTTGTTGCAAGTACTCTTCAATAATGCTCATTTACCTATACTAAACCTTGTGGATTTTGCAGCAATGACCCTGACTGACAAAATTCACCACAAAATGAAATTTGACCGCAGAGAATTGCTCGGTTTATTTGCGGACAAAGTGGGAGTTCGATCCTATGTAGATAACCTTCTTGGATCTTCCTATCTGGTTCCAGTAATTGGTATTTACGATTCAGCCGATGAGTTGGATTTGCTATCTCTGGACGAGGACTTCGTTCTCAAACCATCGCACGGAAGTCAAGCAGGATTTTTCTTTTCTGAATCTATGCCAGTATTAAATCGAGAAGTTGTCATCGATGACATTTGGTCGGGGTATCAGACTTTCAATTTGTCCGAATTGTCCAAGTTGGAGGGTTTAGTACGAGCTACTGCGCAAAGGTGGCTTACCGAAGTCTTTCGACCTAATGAGGAATGGTGCTATTCGCTGATCCCGCCTAAATTAATTCTTGAAAAGAGATTGTCGGAGGTGGGCAAACCACCTACCAATTACAAGTTTTGGATCTTTCATGGAAAGTGCTATTTCTACCGGGTTAGCGCGATTGTTCTTGGCGGACCAATCGGCTACTCCTTCGAAAATTTTGCATTTTCAAGATCCGGAGAATTAATGGATCTTCGGTTTAACTGGGAAGAACCAAATGTCATGGAACCACCGATACTTCCAGCCAACATCGAAGAAATGATTAAAGTTGCCGAGGAACTTTCTGGGGGAATAGATTTCGTTCGAGTTGATTTATATAACGTTGATGACCAAATTCTTTTCTCCGAATTAACCAATTATCCATTTGCCGGGAATTTTCATTTTATTCCAAGATCATTTGATCGTGAAGTTTCAGCGCAGTGGAAAAGTTTCGATAACTACTAACATTGCTTGCCGAAAACTAACCAATAAGTTCTGAGTCCGGATTGTTCGATAGATCGTGGAAACAACTTTGATTTGATTGTATTTCCGCACAAGCATCGCAGAGTAGGACTAATTGATGACAAGAGACATTTGCACAGTTATGAAATTGTTTTGAAGGTTTGGAACAAACTTCACAGGTGCCAATCACTTTTGAGCTATTACTGAAATCGATAGCCATTCGGGCATCAAAGGTATAGAGAGAACCTTCCCAAAGACCTTTATCCCCGAATTGTTTTCCGTATCGGACGATTCCGCCCTTTACTTGGTAGACCTCAGTAAATCCACGATTTACCATGACGGAAGAGAGGACTTCACACCGAATACCGCCAGTGCAGTAGGTAATGATGGGTCTATTTTTTAGGTGATCGTACTTTCCACTTTCGATTTCTTTCACAAAGTCGCGAGAAGTCGTTACATCCGGAACGATGGCATCTTTGAATTTTCCAATTTTTGCTTCGAAAGCATTTCGGCCATCAAAAAAGACTACTTCTTCGGGGCGATCTTCAACTAATTTATTAACTTCTTCTGGTCGTAAATGGGTTCCGCCGCCTACGACACCATTGATGTCCACCTTGAGTTCGGTGGGATTCCCAAAGGCTACGAGTTCATCTCTGACTCGGACTTTCAAACGAGGAAAATCATGACCATTTCCTTCGGACCACTTGAAATCTATCTTCTTGAAACCTGGATATGACTTAGTCGCGCGTACATATTTCTTCAGTGCCGACATGTCCCCGCCCAGCGTTCCGTTAATACCGTGGGGAGAGATCAATATTCGACCAGTCAGGTTTAGGGATTCGCACAGCGTCTGCTGCCACAGTTTCATGGCATCCGGATCGCTTATAGGTGTAAATCCGTAATATAAAATTACCTTAGATAGTTCCACAGATAGATCTTAGAACAGGAAAATGGCCTCGGATTCACCTTTTACAAAGAAATCGGGGTGAGTGAGATATTGATGTAGTAAGCGGGGCAGAGTTCGATTTCTCTGAGAACCGCTTCTGCTGAGGGATTCTGGCCCAGATCCAAGTCGGGGGAGCCTAATCGATAACCCCAAGATTGGTATTCCATCAGCACCTTGGCTGGATCCTCTCCCAAAGAAGCAATCCAAGAAGGCGAAAACTCGACCAAGATCCTTGGGTGCCATAGTGAGATTATGTTCTGCATTCCGCGCAAAACTTCATGATCCCAACCTTGAGTATCGATTAGGGCCACATCAATCTGCTTATCGCCGATGATTTCGTCCACTTTGCGAATGGGCACCGAGACCGTTTTGATAATTTCATCGAATCCATGCTCTGCTGGGTGATAACCATCTTGAGTAATTTTCGGATTATAAACTCGGCTATCTCCAAAATTACGCTCATTCAAGTAGAGGTCGATTTCCCCCGTTTTATTTCCAGCTGCACATTCAAATATTTCAACGTTGGGACGGGCCAGCCGATTTACATTGCTCTTTAGCAAAGGAATTAATTTGGGATTCGGTTCGATGGAAACCACCTGTCCCGAGTCGCCACCCAATTGGGACATAAGACAGGTGAAGTAACCAACATTTGCGCCAATATTAAGGCAGTTTGACCCCGGGGGAACATTCTCTTTCAGCCACTGCACTTCACGTGGTTCCCAAATTCCATCGTTTCTAATAGATCTAGAAATTATCTGGTCATCGGCGGGGAATAAGAAATCGCCTAAGGCATGGTCGTGAACAAACTGAACTTGTAGCTCATTAGTTTCAACCGCTGGAATATTTGGTTCTTCGATAATTTCATCGAAATTCTTTGCGAGATCGACAAAATGTTTTAGCGAAGCGGGCGGGTGTCTGTGTCCGAGTAGTGAGTGATTTGTGGAGCGGATGGCAACTTCATTCGCTTCTGGAAAATGATGAACCAGATCCTTTCGTACAAAAAAGCTATTCACCCCGGCTAGGTCGGTGTGAATCAATGAATAACCTAAATATTCTCCCAGCTTTTTAAGTGCGGAAACTGATGCCCCATAAGCGCTGGTTCCGTTCCAAGGTGGACTATTTCGCGGTTGAACTATGACATCTTGCGGCAGAATTGAACCATTCATTTCGATGACAACAACACGAGGCGAGACCTTATTGATTGCCTTCCATATCCAGAAATCATCGCCATCTACATCAATTGATATGAGGTCGATTTCCTTGGTGATTCCCGCGAGCACAAGCAATTCGTTAATGTTTTGAGAAGAGACAAAATTTTTAAATGTTTGGATCCTAGGATTCTGCGAGTATTTCAAAAACAATGGCTTGAATTGTTGAAGATCGGCTTCGATGAATAGGCCAGACCAACCACACCAATCTGCCAGAAAAACACAATTTCCCTCAGATCCATTTTGAATTCCGAATTCAACGAAGATCTTTGAATCCACCCCAATTCTTGAAAAAATTTCCGCCAAAATTCCATCTTCACCATTTTGCGACTGCACTCGATATTCGGCTTGGGGCAGCGTGAAGGTGGCGGTATTTTGTTGCGAAAAAGCAGAATCAGTTTGTAAATGCGGATAAGTGTTAATCAAAGTGCGAGCAGAGGAATATACAAAGTCACGTCGCTCCATATTGCCGATTGTAGGCGCTAATCCCGACTCAAGGTATAGCTCTAAATAATCGTTCAATTTGGAGGATGTGGAGGCTAATCTAGGAACAAATCCTCCCTTGGGGTCCTCGCCGGGAAGCGAAGAAATCCCGCTTTCTCTGCGTTCCTCGGATAGACAATATAATCTCTCTGTGACAACGCCCCGTACTCGAGTCTTTGTCGATGTGACGACTCTGGTCATTAGGGATAACGGAACCGGGATAGAGCGGGTCCAAAAACGCTTGCTTTTGGAATTGAAAAAGATCGTCCAAGGGGATTTTGATTTCTTCGCCGTTTTTACCAAAAAAGATCAAACTTACTATTCTGAAAATTATGTAGTTCAAGATAAGAATCATCAGTATCGAAAAGTGCAGTTCATTCCAGGAGATATATTTTTTGATATCGACATGCCGCTTGGACCACAATTCTTAAGCAATGAATTCGTAAAGAATTTGAAGGATAAAGGCGTTGTGACCTTATTTCTTCTCTACGATATTTTGCCATTAAAATATCCTCAATTCTTTAATACCGAATCCGTTCGTGAATTTGGCAATTGGCTCCGAAAGCTGGTAGTCGCCGATCATGTTCTTTGCATATCTCATGCGGTTGCTAGCGACCTAGGACTTTGGCTAAAAGAAGAAAAATATCTAGAGGCAGATTTCCCATTAATTTCGACAATTCATTTGGGTTCAGACTTTCTTGCCGATCAACATCCTTTAGAAAGAACTGGCCTGTCAATTGCGGAAATGACCGATTCTGAAATGACAGTGCTTAATGTCTTTAATGAACGCCCTACCTTCCTTATGGTGGGAACAATTGAACCCAGAAAAGGTCACAGCCAGGCGCTGGATGCTTTCGATTATCTAACTTCTGCAGGAGTTGACCTCAATTTAGTGATTATCGGGCGGCAAGGCTGGTACGTGGACGAAATTGTTGCTCGGATGGAAGATCATCCTCATTCTGGTGTGAATCTCTTCTGGATGAAACAAGCAACTGACAAGTTTCTTCAAGAGGCCTATAAAAACGCCTCTGCGCTGATTGCAGCTAGCATTGATGAAGGTTTTGGTTTACCTCTTATTGAAGCCGCACAACATGAATTATCTGTCTTGTGCCGAGATATTCCGGTTTTCCGGGAGATTATGGGCAAGCACGCTCAGTATTTTTCTGGTGCAGGAGCCACCGATCTTGGTAACGCTATTTCAGAGTGGATGGAACTAAAGAAGCAAAACATGCATCCCACCACAACGGGATTAACGTATTCCACTTGGAGTCAATACGCTCAAAACGTATTTGAGCTATTGAAGCGAGTGGCTAGACCTATGCCATTGGAATTCCATCATGCCCTTTTTGAAGTGAGCCACTTTCCTTCTCAATTTAAATGGAGATTGGGAATTGCTGGAGATGGTGGTTACGTAATTACACAAACGGTCGGCGAATACGATTGTTATATTTCGGCTGGCATAAGTAATGAAGAGTCCTTTTCCAGAGATTTTCTAAAGGAATTTCACATTAATCCATTTGATTGCTATGCATTTGATGGAACAATTGATAAATATCCATTTGAATACACGACCAATATTATGTTCATTAAGAAGAACATTGGCAGTCACAATGATGACCACACGACGAATTTAAGTTACCTGCTGGGCAATTACGAAGACATTTTCCTTAAAATGGATATTGAAGGTGGTGAGTATCTCTGGCTATCGACTGTGGAAGAGGAAGAACTGGGCAATATTGCGCAAATGGTTATTGAATTTCACGGCATTAACGATGATTCATGGGGCACTCCCTTTGCTGACAAAATTGCCTGTTTCGTTAAGTTGTTACGAAATCATGTAATCGTCCATGCTCACGCCAATAATGAAGGTGGCACGAAAGATGGCTTTCCAGATATCTTAGAATTAACGCTTATCAACAAACGTGCATACGATCCTGGCAGCAGAAAGAACTCTGTCCCTCTGCCGATATCCGGCTTGGATTTTAGAAATAACCAATTTAAAAACGAAATCGAATTGAACTTCTATCCATTTGTGACTCAGGAGATTTAGATTGTTGCTATGAAACGGTTATTTATCGGAGTCGTTGCCTACCAACGCCCAGAGGCGATTCATGTGTTGCTGCGGAGTCTTTTCGTTCAGACCGATCAAGATTTTTTTTGTAAGGTGTATCACGATGGATACGATCCAAAAATTGAATTGATTCTTCGCGCATATCGTGAAGAATATCCAGAGCAGATGGATTATGAGTTTACTTCCAAGAGGTATAACGATTTCGGGCATTCATTGCGACAGATGGCAATCAATGACGCGAAGGGAGAGTATCTACTTATTACAAATGATGACAATTATTATGTGCCGGTATTCGTGCAGAACATGATGTCTAGGGCCAAAGTTGATGACAGTGATTTAGTTATTTGCGACATGGTGCACTCATATGATCGACCAGGAGCAAGGAACCAAATTCCTTACAATTTCTTTCAGACTAGTCCTTCCCTAGGAAATATTGACATCGGCGCAATGATTGTCAGGACTGAGATCGCCAAAGAAGTTGGGTGGAGGGATATGACCGCTATCGGAGATGGAACCTACTGTAATGATGTTGTAGCCTCCAAAGCTCAGATTAGAATTTCAAAAGTTCCGCAAATTCTCTTCGTGCACAATTAGTTCAATCTATAAAGTGGCAATTAGATTCGCAGACTCCTCCATAGAAGGATAGGAGGCCTGCGCGCCCTTTCGGGTCACGCTTATTGCCGCACATTGACAAGCAAAGTTTGTCGCTTCATGCGGATTAAGTCCCAGACCTAATGCCGCAGTGAATGAACCAATAAAACAATCACCAGCCCCGGTTGAATCGACGGAACGGACTTTCGTCGATTCAATGTAATCGACGGTGCTATTAGGCAGCGCAAGAGCAGCGCCTTCTTCACCCAAAGTAACAATTAGGTTCTTTTCAGGTCGAAGTTCGGCAATTACCAATTTGGACTCTGGCAGTCGCGAGAATTTATCGAGAAGCGCGAATTCACTTTCGTTGGGAATCAACCAATCCGTTAGCGCTAGAAGTTTATCGGCAAGACTTTGATAAGGCGCTGGATTTAGTATCGTGGTGGCGCCTCTGGCTTTTCCGGCAAGAAATGCTGAGAAGGTGGCCGACTGTGGAATTTCACATTGACCTATAATGAAATCGATATGTGGAATTGCAGCCAGATTCCGTTCAACATCTTCAGTTGAGATTGTCCCATTTGCTCCAGGAATGATCAGAATTCTATTTTCGCCACTTTCGTCTACCCATATGTGAGCAATACCGCTACTTGTTTCGGCAATATTGATCCCCGAGGTGTTTATTCCATAATGCTGGAAATTAGAAATGAGCGCTTTCCCAAATTGGTCATCACCAACACTTCCGATGAAATGAACTTCTGCGCCGGCTAATGCGGCCATCACTGCCTGGTTAGCGCCTTTGCCACCAAAACCTTCAGAAAAGGAATCACCCATTAAAGTTTCGCCACCTTCGGGTAGCCGGCGGGCGTAACTAGTGAGGTCTATATTGGCGCTTCCAACCACGACCACCACGGGCGATTTAGATGAAATGGTGCTCATAGGTTCCTAGTCTATTTAGGATTACTAAGATTTTAGGCGAAGAATCATCTGACAATGGGGAAAAATGTATAAATTTAATCCTATTGTTGGGGCAACGTATGATTGTGCAAATCTCAAATTCGAAGCCAAGGGAGCAACCACCGCTGATGAAAGTTTTTGCGGCACGTAGCTATTTATTTGTTCCCACCAGCAATGAGGGAATGCTTTTAGGGGCCGACTCTAGAGGCGCTGATGCGCTCATTCTGGATCTAGAAGATTCGGTGCCTCAAGCAGAGAAAGAACAAGCAAGAGCGAATTTAAAATCCTACCTGGCGAATTATCGGGGGAGCACCCAATTGTGGGTCCGAGTAAATGCCGAGCCTTCAGAAACGTATAAAGATTTGGCCATCGCAGTTCACCAAAAAGTTACTGGAATTGTGCCTTCAAAAGTTGAGTCGTCAGACCAGGTAAACCAGGTCGCAGGAGTCATCTCTGATTTTGAAAAAGCGAGCAATATCCAGGGTCTGATGCTTATGCCACTCATCGAAAGTGCAGCGGGAGTATTACGGGCAGAAGAGATCGCCAAGTCACGGCGGGTGGTTCGCCTAGCCCTTGGGGAAGAAGATTTAGCTGGAGATCTAGCGTTGCCCACCGATCATGATGGGTCAGTAATGAACTTTGCACGTAATTCTTTGCTATTCGCCTCTCGCGCAGCTCGAGTTAACTCTCCCGTCGGTCCGACAGCCCGGAATTTTCAAGATATATCTGGGCTACGAGATTCCTCAGAAGCGTTGCGCCGTTCTGGGTTTATTGGAAGGCTTTGTATTCATCCGGCGCAGGTATCCATTATTAATGAAGTTTTTATGACGAGCGAAAATGAAATCGCACGAGCAAAGAGAATTTTGGAATTGCTCGAACTTTCTCACGGTGCTGCAACCACTGATGATGATGGATCCATGATCGATCAGGCACATGCAAAATGGGCCAATGCACTTATAGAAAATCAAGGCAGATAGGTCCGCGCCATGCATTTGAATTCGATCGTTTCCATTCTGGACCTTGTATCCACCTTCGCTTTTGCATTGGTCGGTGCCCGGGTGGCAGCTAGCAAAGGGATGGATTACGGCGGTATTGCTTTAATATCTGCAATTTCTTCGCTGAGCGGCGGCACGCTTCGCAACTTATTCTTGGGTCGAACTCCGCCTTGGTTACAACATCCTTGGCTCTTTGCTTCAATCATTCTTGCAGTTCTTCTAACAATCTTGATTCGAAAAACACTACCTATTGGTCGCTTCGTACTTTCGTTGGATACTTTTGGACTGGCAGTAGCAACCGTTTCAAGTACCAACTTTGCCTTGGCCTTGCACGCAAATTGGGTTAGCGCTTCGATATTAGGCTTGATTGGTGGAGTTACGGGTGGTCTCTTCAGGGATGTCTTATGCCAAGTAGAACCTGTGTTACTTCACCGAGAAACTATCGGAACTTCTTGTTTAGCCGGCGCCATTACTTATGTTGGATTACATCAACTTCATGTTGCAACATTTTTCCTGGTTATCGCTTCTGGGATGATGACGATAACTGTTAGAGAACTTTCAGTGAGGTTCGACTGGCATTTGCCAAAGTTGCGATAAATATTTAAAAAAGCTAATTAATAATAGAAATTAGCTATTGTGGAATAGGTTAGTTTCAACTAACGTATTTATATGATCGATTTATTAGAAGTTGTGGCCGAATCCACGCGTCGAAAGATTTTGCATCTCCTATCTAAGAATGAACTAACGGTTACTGATATTGCAAATGAATTTGAAATCAGCCGCTCTGCGATCTCGCAACAATTACTTCTTCTGGAACAGGCGGGATTGGTGGATGCACGCAAAGTTGGACGGAATCGGCTCTACAAAGTGAACCCTAAAGGAATGCTCAAAGTAAGACAGTTCTTTCTCGATGAGTTTTGGAGCAATGAAATCGATCTTCTGGTAGCAGACGCCCAAAAATATCTTGTGAAAAAAGAGAGGAAAAAATAATGGCATTCGATACCACCGTTTTTCTCCCATTGGACACTCATGCGGTATTTGAGTTGGTTACCCAACCTGAGCGTCTTCGCAGATGGAAAACTGTTGCCGCACGCATTGAGTTGGAAGTTGGCGGGGAATATCGCTGGACGATTACTCCTGGGCATTCGGCGATGGGAAATATTCTGGAATTAGTTCCAGGCAAGAAGATGGTTCTTAGTTGGGGATGGGAAGGTTCGGAAGATCTTCCACCAGGTGCTTCTACAGTTTCAATAACCTTGGAAGGCGTCGAAGGTGGGACAAATTTAAGGTTGGTCCATGCAGGCCTAAATGAAGAACAAGAAGCCGGGCATGCCCAAGGGTGGAATCATTATCTAGATCGCCTTTCCACCTTCTCATCATCTGGAGTCGCAACGGCCGATCCTTGGTCGTTTGCTCCGGAGAATATGGATCCCATAGTGGCCATCGAAGCTTGCCTAGCCATTACTCAAAGAATTCTTACCAATATTTCGCCAAGTGATTTTCAAAAACCAACTCCTTGCCCAGAAATGACTGTCGAACAATTAGTTGATCATCTCTTTCGATCACTCTCAAACACGGCTAGAGGTCTGGGCTTGGATGTTGTCCACGACCATGAAAAAAGCCCTGAAATCGAGATCGCGGACCTGGCACAACGGACGATTGAAGCGCTACGAAACCATGGTTTGAGTGGAGAAATTGATATCAGAATTGGAGTTCTTCCGGCTCCAGTGGTAGCTGGACTTATGAGCATGGAACTTCTCATTCATGGTTGGGATCTCTCGCAAGCAACCGGGCAGGAATACGAAGTCTCAAATCCTGTGGCTGGCTATGTTCTCAATAATTGCAGAATGATCATTACCCAAGAAGTACGAGACCGTGGGCTCTTCGCCCCGGAAATTATTGCAGAGCAATCCGATTCGGATATTGCCAAATTAATCGCTTTTTCTGGACGGCGCACTGCCGCCTAGAAAATCACATCAACCAAATCGAAAGGAAAGCGAAGACTAAAGTCATTTATCTCTTCAAAGGTCCAGCTGCAGATATGTCCGAAGAAATGGGCGCAGCATGGGGTGCATGGATGGGCAAAGTTGGTTCGGCGCTCGTGGATGAAGGCGCGCCTTTTGGTGCAGGTGGGGTCGTCGTTGATGACGGATCTATGGCCACACCAACTAATCTAAGTGGATACACGATCGTAGAAGCAGATTCACTGGAAGCAGCTAAGGCATTAACCCAAGGAAATCCACTACTTGCAGGGAATTCTGGTCAACTGAGTATTGAAATATTTGAACTCGCCCAGATGTAGTTTTTCTCGATTCGGCTCCGAAAAAATTAAAGCCAACCAGACTTCTTAAATTTTCGGAGCAGAAAGAGCGTTAAAGTCACCATACCTGAAATCACAATTGGATAGCCATAAGCAAAACTCAGCTCCGGCATGTGGTGAAAATTCATACCGTATATTCCGGCGATCATTGTTGGTCCAGAGGCCAATGCCACCCAGGCGGATATTTTTCTCACATCAATATTTTGTTGCACTTGAACATGAGCCAGATCTGCTTGGAGCACCGCTGTCAACAAAGAATCTAATCCAGTTGCATGCTCAACTGCATGGAGAAGATGATCGAGCGTGTCTCGAAAGAATGGCTTAAGAGTCGTCGGCACTAATGTAAAAGTTTCGTTGGCCAATTTTTGAACCGGAGTGATTAGCGGCTCGATTGCATGTCGGAATTCAATGAATTCTCGTTTGAGAAAATAGATATCTTGCGAAAATGTCTGGCGTTGCCCACTGAATACTCTAGTTTCAAGACTGGCAACCTCTCCTTCGAGCTCACCTGCAATGGCCGTATACCCATCGATCACTCGGTCGGCAACAGCATGCAAAACCGCAAATGGACCGGCTGCCAGGAGCTCGGGTTTATCTTCCAACCCTTGCCTTACCTGTGCCAATGGCGATCCTTCTCCATGTCTGACAATGACGATGAAGTGATCTGCAATGAAGCACAGTAGCTCGCCTGTCGTGATTTCACTTTCTTTTCGATCAAAGAAAACGGTTTTGAGCACGAAGAAAGTCAGACCTTCGTAATCTTCAATTTTTGGGCGCTGTTTTGCGTGGATTGCATCCTCCACGGCAAGTGGGTGAAAATTTAATTCGCCAACCACCATGTCGAATTCTTCTTTGGTTGGCTCGGCTAGACCAAGCCAAACAAATCCTCCTTCGCGTTTTGCTATGTCAACCAGATCTGAAATATCAGTTGGACCAGAAGTGCGTCGCCCATTTTGGTAAAGTGCCGAATCAACGATCATTAGATGACTCCTGGTCTGACTCGATGGATGTAAAAACGCATTCTGGAGGAGTTTATTGCTGGAGAGTTTATTACCTCAGGATTTGCCGAAAGCATCTCTTGAGCTACGGCAAAAAGTTCGCTTTCCGAATAAAGATTACGATTCGTTTTGGCAAACATCACTTCTTTTATTCCAACCGTTCTCCCGAAGTATGAATCTGGATAAAGCAGATCTCCAGTATGGGAGGTTGCGTTCAGATCCAGATGGGGGAATCGATAATCCAGGTCATAGGGTGAAAGAAAAGATTTGATATTGAGCCCCATTCTCAGGACAAAATCGGTGAGGCGAAATTCGTACGAAGCGATAACTTCGGCCTTATTAAGTGGTTCTTCAGCAGAATAGAAGCCTAAACCAATGAGTCCTCTATATACCTTTTTGGGTATGCAATATGCATACGATTGAACGTGGCTTCCCAAGTAAATCGATGGATCACCAATCTTTGATTTGATCGTCAATTGTTCATTAGCGTCGAAAATGTTGATCGTAGGTCCCACGAGCCCGTAGCCATCATCAATTGGTTGAGTAAACCTCTCCCACCATTTTTCAGATTTCAAGTCTTCTATAAATGGACCTCGGCAGGTGGAGTTGATGAAGATTAAGTAATCGTAATCTTGAATTGCTGGGGTGGTCCGCACCAAAGTGCAATACCCTCCGAAATCCAAATTCATATTCGGCGTCACCATTATTTTGATATTCGACAACTCTGGAAAATCAAATCGCGATTCACCGGCGAGAACAAAGTAATAATCGATCTCTTCGGAATATCCAAAGGCCAGGAAGTGGGCCAGATTGTCTTGGGAAATCATTCCGCCATCGAAGAAGTGATACACAACGCAAGTTCGATTCTCGGTCACCGTGATCGCCCCTTCGAATATGCCCTCCCATATTCTAAGGAGGCAACTGGCTATATGTAATCCTGCTGCGCTCATTTTTAAGAGTTCCACTAGAGTGCGAACATGTGGGTAACAATTAATGACGCAAAGCTTTATGTAGAAGTTCTAGGGGAACCGGGACTTCCAGTACTTATTGCACATCATGGTGGTGGGGGGATTGGTTCCTTTCACGAGCCAAAGGCAACTTTTGGACCGTTATCTGACATTTTTCAGGTAGTCGTTTTTGATGCCCGAGGCTGTGGTGTTAGTGAAGGCATACCTCCTTATTCCCACGAACAATGGGCTGCAGATGTCGAAGGTCTTCGCCAATGGATGGGTGTTGAGCAAATTGTTGTGGCAGGTGGCTCATATGGTGGCTTCATTGCTATGGAATATGCAGTCGCGTATCCGGATCGAGTCAAGGCAATGATCCTTCGAGACACCTCGGCCGATGCTTCAAATTTTGAGACTTTGAAAGAAAATGCTCGAAATCAAACTCGGGTTGAATTGAATTGGGATAATTTCGATCGCTATTGGAGCGGTCAGATATATGACGATGAAGATTTGAAGGCTAGATGGGCTGAGTTAATCCCGCTCTATGACTTTAATTATGACCCAGTGGCTTCGGCAAAAGCGGTGGAAGCAGGTTTTTACCGACACGAATCTCACAACTGGTGCTTCGTGCACAACACGCCAAATTATGACTTGACTGGCAAACTTCCAGATCTACAGGTTCCCACCCTTGTAACTGTGGGCAGAACCGATTGGGTGACTCCTGTTTCCTCAGCAGAGAAGATCGCCAACTTGCTTCCAAATTCGCAGTTAGTAATTTTTGAAAAATCTGGTCACTCGCCACAACGTGAAGAACCCGAACTTTTCCAAAAGACGATGCGCGAGTTTCTAGCCCCTATTATGCAATCATGAGTAATTTGGTAGCCGTCGTAACCGGCGCTGGGCATGGAATTGGCAAAGGGATTGCGCAACTGCTCTCCGAGACTGGGTACATAGTTCATTCGGTGGACTTGCCCGAGGTCGACCTCTCCAACTCGGCGCAAGCCAACGCATTTTTTGCCAAGATCGGTCCCGTTGATATTTTGGTCAACAATGCCGGCGGAGTAGCAGGACAGGTACATCATCCGTTGGAAGAAATTACCGATGAGCAATGGCAGGCAATATTTAATGCCAACGTGCAGACGACTTTTAATTCGACCCGAGCAGTTGTTTCCGGGATGAAGGCCAAAAAGTGGGGACGTATCGTCAATATTTCTTCTGGGGCAGGCCGAAGCGTCTCACTGACTGGAATTCAGGCTTATGCCAGCTCGAAAGCGGCACAGATCGCTTTCACTAGGCAGATGGCTTACGAACTTGGACCACACGGAATTACCGTTAATTGCATTGCTCCTGGTTTCATTCTCTCCAATCCGACCACTATCAAGCAGTGGGAAAGTTATGGCGATGAGGGCCAAGCCAAAATAATTAGTGGCATTGCCACCCGAAGGTTGGGCAAACCCCACGACATCGCTAATGCGGTTAGATTCTTCGCGTCAGAAGATTCTTCGTGGATCACGGGGCAATGCCTCTCTGTTGATGGCGGCCATTCCCTTTTCTAGCCACTTTGAAGCATCGTCACATCTTTCCAAATTTGCAGGCAGATTGTTCTGGCGGTATGTCTTTTTAAAAAAGGTTTACATGGCTGAAATCGTTTCCACGTGCAAAGCAGACAATTTTCCTTTAGTCTCCTTTCCGTGTCGCTCCCTCGGTATTAAAGCCGACCTGACATGAACAGCCCTCATATTCAGTTCCCTGAATATCCTTCGTTGATTAGGAGTGCATTTACATGCAATTAAAAAAGAAACTCGGTAGTGCAGCTCTTGTTGCTGTAACTGTCGTTGGTGCTTTGGTTGCCGGCGTTCTCCCTGCAGCTCATGCAGATAACGCTTCACCAAAGGGTGATTTGGTTCTTGTTAGAAACCAAGATTTTGCTACCTTCGATCCGGACCTGGCTCAAAATGACTCAATCTTCATCCAAGAGCAAATTTTCGAACCACTATTCATGATCACTCCAGACGGAAAGAACGTCACCCCTTGGTTAGCCAAGAGCGGCACCGTCGGAAAAGATAAGTTGACCTGGACCTTCAAGCTTCGAACCGATGTGAAGTTCAGCAACGGTGCGCAGATGACTTCAGCAGACGTTAAGTTCTCACTTGATCGTGCCACAAAGGGCGACGGCTGGGGCTTCTTGAACACCGCTATTGAGTCAGTTTCGGCTCCTTCCGCTGACACCGTGGTTATCAAGACAAACGCCCCATGGGCACCTTTGCTATCTGACCTTGCGAGCTTCTCTAACGCAATCTTGCCTGCCAACTTCGGCGGAAAGTCTGCAGATGCATTCTTGAAGTCACCTGTTGGAACTGGTCCATTTGTATTTGATCACTGGACACCAGGCACCGAAGTAAAGATGGTTGCGAACAAGAACTACTGGCAGCCAGGAAAGCCTTATTTGAACTCTGTTACTTGGAAGTACGTTGTCGATGACAACACCCGCGACTTGATGTTGAAGTCCGGTCAAGCAGATATCAATGAATTTCCTCCTGCAACTTCATTTGCTGCCATCAATAGCACATCTGGTTTGAAGGCAACTGCATTCCCTGCAGCCGCATCTGAGTACATTGCGTTTAACCACAAGGTTCCTGCTCTTTCAGATGTCCATATCCGTCGTGCCATTTCTTACGCACTTGACCGTGCCGCAATCATCAAGGTTGTCCTTGCTGGCGTCGGTACCGTTTCAAACTCCATCTTGGCTCCAAACGTTGGCTTCTACGATGCCACCACCCCTGGAATCCAATATGACATGAAGGCCGCAGCCGCTGAATTGGCAAAGTCAAAGTACAAGAAGAACCTGACCTTGGAATACTTGGCTAGCGCTGGATCTGTACAGGATCAAGCCATGAGCTCAATTCTTCAGGCTTCACTAAAAACTCTTGGAGTCACCTTGAATATCAAGACCCAAGAGCCAAAGGTTAAGCGTCAAACTCAGAAGTCTATGAACTATCAATTGACCAGCACCGCCTGGACCATGGATATTTCAGATCCTGACGAATTGATGACCTTCGCACTGAACCCAGTTGAAGGCGGAACTAGTTCCTTCTACACCAACTACGTCAACAAGTCTGTAATCAACGCAGTAAAGCGCGCACAGACCACAACTGACGTTGCAGTTCGTCAGAAGAACTACAGCCTGGCACAGAAGCTTGTCGCCCAGGATGCAATGATGATGTTCGTTTACAACGCACCATACATCTATGCAAACCGTTCCAATATCACTGGCTTCTACGTCACTCCTACACTTCAGTACCACATGGAAGATGTAAAGAAGGCGTAAGTAGTTCTATCCAGTAATATAGAAATCTCAGCAATAATTCCTACAAGAGAGCAGGTAGTAACCGGATGAATTTCTTGTCTTATGCAGGCAAGAGATTGCTTCAGGTGATACCTGCTCTCTTCGGCATTTCAGTATTTGTTTTTACCCTCGTTCACTTAATTCCCGGAGATCCCGCCGACGTTTTACTCGGACAAACGGCGACTCCGGCTCGAACCAAAATTTTGCATCACCAACTCGGTATTGATCGCTCGATCATCGTTCAATATTTTTCCTTCTTGAATCATCTATTTCATGGTTCATTGGGCACCAGTTTCTATGATCGCACCTCGGTATCCGGATTAATTGCTGGTCGATTGCAAGCCTCT
Organism: uncultured Actinomycetes bacterium; assembly: GCA_903850565.1. GTDB lineage: Bacteria > Actinomycetota > Actinomycetes > Nanopelagicales > Nanopelagicaceae > CAIMZW01. Next base: position 48,779 of record CAINLV010000111.1, on the reverse strand, counting down.
TCCTTTTTGTTGATCGGGGGAATCCTCCTCTCCCTCTTGATAAGTTTTCCATTAGCGGTTTTGGCTGCGTCCAAAGAAGGTGCGGCTAGAGATCAGATAGTTCGAATGGTTCCGATCATCGGGCTGGGAATGCCACAAGTGTGGATTGGAATTGAATTAATCCTCTTGTTGGGCCTGAAAGTGCACCTTTTTCCCGTTAGTGGCTTTGGCTACACATTTGCCGAGCATGTTCGTTCGATATTTCTTCCATCGCTCTCTATCGCTATTGGCCTGTCGCCAATTTTGATTCGTTCATTGCGTGCCAGCATGCTGGAAATCTGGGAAGCCGATTTCGTACTGACCGCACGATCAAAGGGTCTTAGCCGTATTCGGGTCACCGTGAGCCACGTATTGAGAAATGCGATTATTGCCTCGGTAACAGTTCTGGGAGTCAATATTGCTTATCTCATCGGTTCTACTGTGATTGTTGAACGAGTTTTTGCTATCCCAGGGACAGGATCCCTCATGATCGATGCCATTGGCCGCCGTGACTACCCAATCGTTCAAGGTGTAACTATCTTTTTTGCATTGGCAGTTGTCACCGTGAATCTGATTACCGACCTGATTCATGCAGCTCTAGATCCTCGGGTTTCACTCTAATGAAAAACAAAAACTATTCTTTTTATCTCGGTATTGCGATCATTTCTACCTTGGCTTTCGTCGCCATTTTTGCGCCATGGCTGACTCACTATGACCCTATTGGTCAAAACCTCATGTCCACCTTGGCTGCCCCAAGCAGACATCATTGGCTGGGCACAGACAATTTGGGTCGAGATGTATTAACACGCATCATCTATGGCGCCCGTATTGATCTCTCGATCGGAATTTTGGCGGTTCTCTTTCCCTTTGTCCTAGGAACAACTTTGGGCTTGATATCTGGTTGGCGCGGGGGCTGGTTTGATGTAATCCTCATGCGCATTGTTGATACCACAATCGCTTTTCCATTTTATGTGCTTGCTATCGCCCTAGTCTTCGTAGTTGGAGCCGGTCCTAAATCCATCATCCTCGCGATTAGTTTGGTTGGTTGGGTGGCCTATTGCCGAATTATTCGAGCGGCGGTTTTGGTTGCTAAAGAATTGGATTATGTTCACGCAGCCAAACTCAGCGGGCTACCAACTTCACGTATTCTTCGACGCCATGTTCTTCCAAATGTAATCTCGCAGGCCATCGTCTTCTCAATGAGCGACATTGTCTTGAGCATTTTGGCCATCGTCTCACTTGGGTATTTGGGGCTTGGGGTTCCTATTCCAACTGCCGAATGGGGCTCGATGATCCAGGAAGGTCAGGCCTACATTTTGCAGCAGTGGTGGATTCCAACTATTCCAGGTGTCATGGTGGTAATTGTTGGATTTGGACTTTCCCTCATTGGAGATGGACTTGTGAAGCGGTTGAACAAATGAGCACACCTTTCCTCTCGGTCCGTAATCTCCATGTTGATATTGAAACAAACCGAGGTCTACTAAAAGCAATCCGCGGAATTTCACTAGATGTGAATGAAGGACAATCCATTGGAATTGTTGGAGAATCCGGTAGCGGAAAGTCCATAACTCTGAAAGCAATTTTGGGATTGCTCCCTAAGAATGCTCGAATTACCTCCGGCGATATCTTTATCGAAGGTCAATCCTTATTTGAACTATCAGAAAAAGCGCGCCGCCAACTCTTGGCCGAGAAGATTGGCATTGTCTTTCAAGATGCGATCGCTGCGCTGAATCCAGTTCTCACTGTAGGAACTCAGATTGCCGAAATCCCACACCGTCGTATGGGCTGGTCAAAAGAGAAGTCACGCGAACGAGCAATAGAACTTATGACTTTGGTGGGAATTCCAGAAGCCGAAAAACGGCTCAAGGTTTACCCGCATCAGCTTTCCGGTGGCTTGCGTCAAAGAGTGGCAATTGCCATCGCCCTTTCCGGGAATCCTCGATTGATATTCTGCGACGAGCCAACGACTGCTCTTGATGTAACTATTCAAGCCCAGGTACTTCGACTTCTTCTAGACCTTCGTCAAAAAGAGAACACTGGAATTGTTTTTGTGACTCACGATTTGGCGGTTGTTAACGAAATCTGCCAAGAAGTGAATGTCATGTATGCCGGGCGTTTTGTAGAGCGTGGAAATGTTCAGGACACTTTCCAAGATCCCACTCATCCCTACGCATATTCATTGTTGAAGTCAGCTCCCGACATGGACCACCAAGTCGAACGGCTTTTCTCAATATCTGGCGAAGCCCCCGATTTAACCAAGACTTTTGTCGGTTGCCCATTTGCACCTCGATGTTTCGCGGTTTCGGATCTATGTAGGACTACAGAACCGGATTTACTCCCGATACGTACCTCCTTGTCCGCTTGCCATCATTCACAGAATTATCTAGATAAACTTTCGGAGGCAAGAGCATGAGTGAAGTAATTCTCAGCGCCACCGGACTTTCCAAACACTTTGTTGGACGACAATCCTTGGTTTCGAAGTTGCGTGGAAAAGAACCGCTCACAATCCCGGCAGTGGATGGTGTCGATTTTGAAATACATGCCGGGGAAACCATCGGTTTGGTGGGCGAATCCGGTTGCGGAAAATCAACTTTAGGACGCACTTTGGTAGGGCTATACCCGGCCACGGCGGGGGAGTTGAGCCTGTATGGCGAAAGCATTGGTCAAGAACGAACCTTAGAACAACGACGATCGGTCCAGATGATTTTCCAGGACCCTTTTGCTTCGCTTAATCCGCGAATGTCTGTGGGGGACATGCTGAAAGAGATTCTTCTCTTTCATAAATTAGTTTCTAAAGAGAAAGTAGATGAACGCTGCAAGGAACTGCTCTCGCTAGTTGGGCTTCCACTTTCGGCATTGCAATCTTTTCCGCGACAGTTTTCTGGTGGACAACGCCAGCGGATTGGCATTGCCCGGGCACTGGCGCTAGAACCGAAGATTCTTATTGCCGATGAGGCGGTCTCGGCGTTAGATGTTTCAGTTCAGGCCAGCATCGTTAACTTACTATTGGATCTAAAACGTGACCTTGGCCTAACAATGCTCTTTATTTCTCACAATATCGCCGTGATTCGTCAGATCAGCGATCAAATTGTGGTTATGTATTTAGGTCGAATTGTTGAAACTGGTCCTACGGAACAGGTCTTTGCCGACCCGCAACATCCTTATACAAAATTACTTCTCTCATCCGTTCCCAAGATGACTCCTGGTTCCAAACTAGGCGAGGCACCTGATGGCGAGCTACCAAAGATGCAGGCACACTTCCAAGGCTGCCGTTTCCAAAGTCGCTGCCCAATTGCGGTTGAGTCTTGCTTGACTGTGGATCCTGAACTCTTGCAAATCCGAGGTTCACATCATCGAGTCGCTTGCCAGCTCGTTCACTAATTTTTACTTAAACCATCAACAAAGGAGTAATGGTGTCAGAGCTGGTAATAATTGGAAGTGAACGAAGTGAAGCTGGAATTCCAGCGGCAATGGAGATTCTTCGTAGAGGTGGAAGTGCGCTCGATGCCGTTGAGCGAGGATTGCAACTTTGCGAAGATAACTTGGCTGATCATTATGTCGGAACTGGTGGTCTTCCAAATGCCAGAGGAATTGTCGAATTAGATGCCTCAATCATGGTTGGCTCCACTCGCGCCTTTGGGGCGGTGGCCGCAGTAAAAGATTTCCCAAACCCCATTTCCATTGCCAGAGCGGTGTTAGAAAAATTACCTCAGCATGCATTCTTAGTTGGTGAAGGCGCAGAGGCTTTTGCAGACTACTTAGGTTTCACTCGCGCGGAATTGCTAACTCCAGAGGCTAAAGAACTCTGGCTAGCCCAATTGAAAACGGTTCCTAGCGAATCGATTGAAGGCGAAAATACCAAAGCGACAACGGGCGACGAGCGATATCGCATGGCCGCATTGGAACTTGTAACCCGAATGTCACCTCACGATGGACCTTGGGGAACGATCAATATTATTGCCATGGATAAGAGCGGTGAGATCGTCTGCGGAGTAAGCACAAGCGGTTATCCGTACAAACACCCTGGTCGAGTTGGCGATTCAGCAGTCCCAGGTGCCGGAAATTATTCTGACATTCGCTACGGTGCCGCCGCCTGTACTGGACGAGGCGAACTTGCCCTTCGCTCAGGTACCTCCCGAACCGTTGTTGAAAACATGCGTTCTGGCATGACTCCTGAAGATGCTTGTTTTGCCGCCTTGCAAGAGGCAAGAGCCCTTCCCGATGACTTCAGAGCCGAACTTCGGTGCTTAGCCCTAACGCCAGATGGTCGTCATGGCGGCGCCGCTGGAATGGAAGGCTCTACCTACACATTAATGACCGAGAATTCCACCGAACCAGAATTTCGACCACGAAAGGCACTGATATGAAAATATTCATAAGTTCCGACATGGAAGGTACTGCAGGAGTCGTTGACTGGAACCAGTGCATTGCTGGAAACCCTGACTACAACTACTACCGTGGTTTACTCACAAAAGAAATTAACGCCAGTATCGAAGGCGCCATGGCTGCCGGCGCAACAGAATTCCTGTTAAACGATTCCCATTCAGCCATGCAAAATATTTTCCCTGATCAATTGGCTGGGAACGCACGATATTTATCGGGCAAGCACAAACCTATGTACATGATGCAAGGGTTAGATTCTTCTTACGATGCAATCTTCTTCATCTCCTATCACGGCTCTATGAGCAGCCAAGCATCCGTTCTTTCACACACCTATAACCCCCGTGCTATTTCAGAGATCAAAATTAATGGTCAAATAGCTTCTGAAGCTGGCTTAAATTGCCTTGTTGCGCAGCATTATGGCGTACCAGTGGTTCTTGTATCTGGTGATGAAACCACTCAGATCGAGACGGAAGTATGGTCACCTGATGTGAAATCTGCAGTTGTAAAGAAGAGCATTTCTCGCTTTGCCTCAGATAGCATGCATCCAGTTCAAGCATGTGAATTAATTAAAGAGAAGGCCACTGAAGCAATTAAGAATTTGAAGAGCATTTCAGCGCCAGCCATCACTTTGCCAGCGACAATAGAGATTACCTTCCATAACGGTGACTTTGCCGAGCAAGCTACATGGATCCCGGGTACGGTCCGAACCGGTGCGAAGACGGTGGAACTTACTGATTCCGATCCATTAAATCTCTTCCGCCGTTTTATCACCACCGTATTCCTTAGCCGCACAATCGTCGAATAGAGAGAATCAAAAATGACAAATCTTTCAGGGAAAGTTGCGATTGTTACTGGATCAGGAAATGGAATTGGACGAGCAACAGCCATGCGACTTGCAGTGGCTGGTGCGAAAGTTACCGTTTCTGATGTTCTGGTGGACGATGGAAATCGTGTGGTTGAAGAGATTAAAGCTGCCGGTGGCCAGGCAATCTTCGTCGAAGCAGATGTATCTAATGAAGAACATGTCAAGAATTTAATTGACACAACAGTCGCTACCTTCGGTGGGTTAGATATCTTGGTTAACAATGCTGGAGTAGGCGGCGGTCAACTTCGCACGCACGAGATCGATCATGCCGACTTTATGCGAGTTTTAGCCATAAATATCGGTGGAACTTTCCTTTGCACAAAATATGCCCTGCCACACTTCTTAAAGAAGAATGATGGGCGGATCGTCAATATTGCATCCACTTATGGCCTGATTGGGGCACCGAAGGCTGCGGCCTATTGTGCTTCCAAGGGCGCCATCATCAACTACACCCGCCAATTAACAGTTGATTATGCTCCCGAAGGTATTCGCATCAATGCAATTTGCCCTGGCTATATCGACACTAATCTGGGACGTCGCAAGAGCACCTTGAGTGATGAGCAATACGAAGCCGCAGTGGCCCGCCGCGAGAAAGCCGCAGCCATGCAACCTATTGGGCGCCAAGCGCAACCTATTGAAGTCGCAAATGTTGCGGCATTCTTGGTTTCTGACGAAGCCTCATTTATGACTGGTGCCATCGTTACTGTTGATGGCGGATGCGTTACAACATTTAATTATGGGGAAGCATCCAACTAAATATCTTAAAGTGAACTGCGGCGCTCGATCTGTCGAATAATGGCGCTGTGATCGAGTCCGCCGTCACCAGAATCAACTAGATCGTTATAGAGCTCGGTTACTTTTTCGGTGACGGGCAAAGAGGTATTGGTATCCAATCCAGCCTCCAGAGCAAACCGTAAATCCTTGAGTTGGAATGCTGACGATCCTCCTGGAGCAAAATCTGCGGATTCGATTTTTCCACGTTTGACCGTAAGCACTTGAGAGTTAGCAAGACCTCCGGCCAAAATATCGAGCAAGACTTTGTCGTCTAGACCAGCGCGACGACCTAAGGTCACCGCTTCCGCGATTGCCGTCAAAGTAACAGCAACAACAATTTGATTACAGGCTTTGGCCATTTCGCCCGAACCTAACGGACCAAGCAATCGAATTGTCGATCCGATCTTTGAAAAAGTTGGTTTAACTTCTTCGAAAACTTCAAGATCTCCACCAACCATGATCGACAAGGTTGCTTGTTGAGCACCAACATCTCCACCACTCACCGGTGCATCCAGACATTTCACACCAATCTTCGCCAACCGCGCTCCCAATTCCTTAATAGCAATAGGCGATACCGTACCCATTACGACAAAGATATCGCCGGCCTGAAGTGCGGATTCCAAGCCATTATCAAGCACTTCGTACACCTGGGAGATATCGGGAAGCACTGTCAAAATAATTCTGGCATCAATTTCCGAAAGGTTTTGAAATCGGGTTGCACCAAAGCTTGCTGCTTTTTCTGCTGCCGCCGCGGAGCGATTCCAGACCTGTGTAGATACACCCGCCTTCGCCAAGTTGATCGCAATGGGCAAGCCAATCGCACCTAATCCGATGACGGCAACTTGTGAAGTGCGATCTATCTCTGCCATTTTGCCAACTTCTCCTTGAACTGCGGGGTATTCACAACATCTTTGTTGACTACAAAATCAGGTATGCGGCCATTGCTGATTTCAGTAATGGCCTTGAATGCACTTGTACCCATGCCAAAAGCCAGTTCATCAGTCCAGGCAATGTTATGCGGTGTCACGATTACATTATCCATTGCAAGGAGTGGATTACCAGGTGAAGTAGGTTCGGTTTCAAAGACATCCAGACCAGCTCCGAAAATGGAATGCGAAGTGAGCGCGTTAATCAGAGCGGACTCATCCACAATCGGGCCTCGAGAAATGTTTATCAGGATGGCACTGCGCTTCATCGCGCCAATTTCCTTGGCCCCAATGAGGTGCCTTGTTTCTGGAGTAAGGGCCGCCATCACAACAACTACGTCAGCTGAAGCCATCAGTGTTGGTAGGTCAACCAGAGTAACGTTGTGTTGCAGCGCTTCCGCGTCCGTTTTCCATGGATCGAATGAAATCCGATTCGTGTCAAATGGTGCGATGAGTCGAAAAAACTCGCTCGCGATGTTGCCAAGGCCAATGGTTCCAACTGTTTTGCCATTGAGTCCCTGACCTAAACCATCTAACCGCCGATTCCAACCATTGGCTCTTGCGAGTGAATCCTTTGCGACTAATCGATGCATAGTGGAAAGCATCAACATTAAAGCTGCGGTAGCTACTGGTTTTTTGGATCCGTCAGGAGTGATCGTTAATGCCGTGCCTGCAGCAGTACACGCCGCTAGGTCGATGTTGTCGTAACCCACTCCAAATCGAGAAAGTACTAAGGGAGAAAGTTCTGGCTCAGGGAATGAATCATCAGTTATTCCGGGACCAGCAAAGGCAACGGCGTCGTAACCGCTTAATGATTCGGGAGTAAAAGTAGAACCTACAGATGGAAGGAAATTCCAGTTGAGTGGCGCCAGAGAGTCGATGTTTATTTCGCCCCAAGAAAATCCACCTTGACCATTGTCCAGATCAGAAGAGAGCCCTACTTTGAAATTGGAAATATCTCCCATTAAAGAACCGCCACTGGACTGAGCGGTGAACCAGTGCCTCTTGGAATATTTAGTGGAGCAAGAGTGATTTGGAAGGTCCATCGGTTTTCGGCGGCACATGCATGTGCAAGAGCTTCCAACTGCAAGTTATCAAGCAACGGAATTCCCATTCCTGGAAGGGCGAGTGCATGTATTGGTGATTCAACGCCTTCCACGGGCGATGGCCGAACATCGCTATCTCCATCGGCACCAATGACACTGACTTTTCGATCTTTGAAAAGCTCCATGACATCGACGTGAAAACCAGCAGAGAGATTATCTGGATTCCAAACCCCTACGGCAGCGCGTCGTGCAAAATGGCCACTTCGAAGGAGAACACAATCTCCTTCGGAGATGGCGAATCCAAATTTTCTTTCCATCGCCAAAATATCTTCAGCACGAATAGCAGTGCCTGGCTCGAGGTAATCCACCTCCCGCAATCTGGCAGCATCGAGCAGAACTCCGCGCGTAACGACTGGTCCCAATTTATCGATGGTCGCCCAGGAAGAACCTTCAGTTGTTACATGATCAATTGATTTCTTTCCGCCAAATAAATCACCTTTATAAACGATGTGTGTCGGCGCATCCATATGACTTACTGCTTTGCCGTGATAGTCGACGCTGATGAAGTCCCTATTTGACGTAGGTTCTGAGCCTTCAAATTGGGAAAGGCTGACCATGTAATGTGCGGCAGGCTTAGCGTTATCCGGTCCGGAGATGGTGTTCCACGGAAGTGCGAGTGAAATAACTTGACCTGATTTAATGGAAAGGGCCGCGTTTTTCACTACCTCTTTGGTTACGAAGTTAAGGGCGCCGCGTTCAATACTTTCGGCAGGATAGTTGTTCCAGGTTTTCAATCGGTGAAAGAGCGAATCGAATTCACTCGAAGTTAAGAATGGGCCGTTATCGAAATCTGATTCCATGTCTCGTTCTCTCCGTAAGTGCGTCTTGTTGAGATGGTGTCTCGCTGATACTGTCCGACACTATCAGGATGCTGAGTGGCGTCTAGAGGGTTGGACAGGTAAATAGATGTTTGATGAGCGCACCCCGTTGGTTCCCGCAGTTGCACGCGCGGCCGCCATTTTAGATTTGGTGGCTCAGTCTCATTCAAATATAGGAACCAATGAAATTTCCCGAAAACTGGGTTATCCCAAATCATCAACGGCCAATATCTGCATCGAACTCGAAGAGTGTGGAATGTTAGTTAGACGTGAGAACGGTTACGCACTGGGTCGAAAACTCGTTGAACTTGGTGGTTACTACCTCTCCAGCGTCGATGCGTTGCGCGAATATTATGATCTTTGTGCAAGTCTGCCGATAATGTCTCGAGAGTCATCTCGTATCGCAATCTTGGATGGCACTGACGTTTTGTATTTAGGAAAGTATGAAGGGCGCCAGCAAATTCGATTGACGGCAAATATCGGAGATCGATTTCCGGCAGCCTGCACCGCCACCGGAAAAGCTCTGCTTGCCCAACTCACACCTAAAGAGGTTCAGGAAAGATATAAAGGCAAGCCACATGCATTCGTACCGTTGACCGCCAAATCACTTAAGACCGTTACCGAATTGTTATCTGACTTGGAGAAGGTACGTGCTCGCGGATATGCAATCGATGACGAAGAAGCAACGACCGGAGTAACGTGTTTTGGGCTAGCAGTTTCGGGATTCCGTGGGGATACCTCCTCGGTTGCGGTCTCTTCCACGGTTTTAACGGGGAGATTGACCCCAGAATTTCGCCAGGCCTTGCTCAATGACCTTCATGCCCTCGCCAAAGGTTTGTCCAACCCGCTCTCCATGGGAAAATAAAGTGTCCAAAATGCTGGACGCTGCATAACATTTTGGCTTTTTTAGTCTAACTTCAGCCTGTGCCAATCAGAAACTCCGCCCTCGTCTCGATTAAAGCCTTGTCGAAAAGGTTTGGCGCGACGCAAGCTTTGGATGCGGTGAGTTTCGATATTAATGCCGGCGAGGTATTGGCTCTGCTTGGCGCTAACGGTGCTGGCAAATCAACGGTGATAAAAATCCTTGCCGGAATTTATTCGCCAGATTCCGGATCGATAACCTCGCAAGATGGCGGCAACCTCAATTCAATTCGCTTCGCATTTATTCACCAAGATCTTGGTCTTGTGGAATGGATGACAGTTGGTGAATCCGTCGCTCTTGGTTCTGGTTATCCTCGCAAAGCAGGGATTATTGATTGGGCCGGCGTTCGAAAAATGGCAACGGATGCGTTGAAGAATGTTGCACCGCATATCGATGTCAACCAAACTATTTCAACATTATCGAAAGCAGATCGCTCACTTGTCGCAATTGCTCGCGCGCTTTATGCAAAATCCGATGTACTTGTTTTAGATGAACCAACTGCCAGTTTGCACGCAAGTGATTGTGAAAATCTTTTTCAGGTACTTCGAAATTTGCAAACGCAAGGCGTTGCCATTGTTTATGTTTCACATCGATTGGATGAGATCTTTAAAGTGGCCGATCGCGTAGTAGTTCTGCGAGATGGCAAGCTAGTTGAAGAAGGATTGATTTCAACATTTTCTCCCGAGTCCTTAGTTCGCGGAATCGTTGGAAGATCTACCGAACTCTTTCATTTAGGCGATGCCAATTACGGCGCAGAGGTCCTCAATGTCAGCAACTTAAGTGGCGAAGGTGTTAGAAGTGCCAGTTTTATTTTGCGCGAAGGTGAAGTTCTTGGGTTGATTGGTCTTAATGGTGCCGGTCAACGAGAAGTGGGTCGCATAATTGCGGGAGCTCTACCTCGTTTTGGTGGCACCATAACTCTGAAAGGCGCTGCGCTTAAAGGCGGTTTAGTGAAAGTGGTTCGAGCCGGCATTTCTCTCATCACTAGTTCTCGCGCCGAAGAAGGTTTGGCGATGCATTTATCTATCCGAGAAAATATGTTTCCCAATCTAAAAGTTCGTGGCGCTGGGGTTTTTACGCTTCTGAGCCATCGCAAAGAAGCCACTGAAGCAGCGGAATTAACCAACCGATTCAATGTCAAGACTCCGAATGAAGAGGTTGCGATCGCAACTCTTTCGGGGGGCAATCAGCAGAAAGTTATTTTGGCTCGCTGGTTAAGTCTTCCCCGATCGGTAATCGTCTTAGAGGAGCCAACAGCAGGAGTCGATGTCGGGGCTAAGGGGGATATCTATCGACTCATCGCTGAAGCCACGGAAGCGCGATTGGCGGTATTGCTGGTCTCTACCGACTTTGAGGAAGTTGCATTAATGGCACATCGTGCCTTGGTTTTTTCCGATGGCGAAATTGTGGCGGAATTGGAAAGATCGCAACTATCAGTTGAAAATCTAGTTACCTACGCATCAAGAGCGAATGTGAGTGCATCCTAAAATGGCAAAGAATCGATCATCTATCGCGCTGCGATTGGGAACCTATGGGTTACCCATTTTGGCAGTTGCGATTTTCATTCTTTTTTCACTTCTCTTGCCAGATACATATCCCACTTCATCCAACCTGCAAGCAATTTTGACTAACCAGTCCATCCCGGCACTCTTGGCGCTTGGAGCGATGATCCCTATCGTTACGGCCAAATTCGATTTATCTATGGGCTATGCCTTGGGATTAACACACGTGATCGTGATGTGGTTCTTGATCAATAGCCACATCTCCTGGATTTTGATCTGCGTTCTGTCCATCGTTGGATGTTCATTGGTGGGGCTAATTAATGGTTTACTTGTGGAATTTGCTCAGATCGATTCCTTTATCGCGACACTTGGAACAGGAAGCGTGCTTTACGCGCTAAGTGGCTGGATAACTCATGGTGGTCGATTGGTCCCTCCGGTTCAAGGATTGCCTAAAGGATTTACAAACCTCATGAATGGTCACTTCCTTGGCCTTCCGATTGGCGCGTATTACATAATCGCCCTGGTATTCATTTTGGTGGTAGTTCTAGAATTTCTTCCAGCTGGCCGTGGACTTTATGTGATCGGTTCAAATCCACGTGCCGCTGAATTGATCGGAATTCCAAAGAGTCGATATGTAATTCTTTCTTTCGTTGCCTCATCGGCAATCACTGGTTTTGCAGGATGTTTGCTCGCCGCTCAACAACAAGTTGGTAACCCAAGTATTGGTAGCGAGTATCTACTTCCTGCATTTGTTGGCGCCTTATTGGGGTCGACAACGATTCGTCTCGGAAGAGCGAATGCGCTTGGAACGCTCGTCGCGGTTGCGATCCTTGCAATCGGAGTGGCAGGAATTCAGCAGTTGGGTGCTGATTTCTGGGCGACACCACTCTTCAACGGACTGACATTGTTGGCAGCCGTTGGTCTTGCTGGATATTCAGCAAGACGTCGTTTGAAATCCGGTGCCGAAGCTTCACGGCGGAGCATGGAAAGCCAGTAACCGTTTCACCAGCAGACCCCTCGAATAGATGCAAGGAAAGGAAATACATTGAAGAATATGAAAAAGCGTGTCGGTGCGTTCGTAGCAGCAACAACTTTGATCGCCGGTCCATTGGTCGGATTGTCAATGACTTCATCCGCAGTTGCGGCAGAAGGCTGCCCAGCAGCGCTAGCTAAGGCAACCGCTGCCGTAGCAAAGGCCACAGCAGTAAAAGCTCCATGGGATGGTCCAAAGACCGGACCTAAGGCCACAAAGGGCAAGACCCTGATTTTCGTAGCTCAGACCATGCAAAATGGTGGAGTTGCCGGTGCCGCAGCAGGCGTGAAAGAAGCCGCTGCAGCAATGGGCTGGAAGGTTCGCGTACTTGATGGTCAAGGAACTGCCGCTGGAATGGCATCAGCCACACAGCAGGCCGTCACCTTGAAGGCCAGCGGAATTATTATCGGTGGCTTTGATCCAGCAACTGTGAAGGATGCAATTGCTAAAGCAAAGGCTGCAAAGATTCCAGTAATTGGTTGGCACGCTGCAGCCACTTCTGGTCCACAACCTTCACTTGGTTTGTTTAGCAACGTCACGACTCTTCGTGCAGATGTCTCAAAGATCTCTGCTGACTGGGTAATTGCTGATTCAAAGGGCGTTGGCGGAGTCGTTATCTTCACCGACTCTTCAATTCCTTTCGCTGAAGGAAAATCTCAAGAGATCAAGGCAGAAGTTGAAACCTGTGCATCCTTGAAGCTCTTGGAATATGCAAATATTCCAATCGGCGACAGCATCTCAACATTGGTTGCATCTAAGACTGCAGCTCTTGTCGCTCAATATGGCGATTCATGGACTCACTCCATTTCCATCAATGGTGGCTTGTACATCACCCCAATGGCAGCAGCACTTCGTGCAGCTGGCAAAGACGGCGCTGGCTTCCCTCATAACGTTGGTGCCGGAGACGGTTCACCTGATGAGTACGGTCGCATCAACTCTGGAGATTTCCAGTCTGTAACAGTTCCAGAACCTTTGACAATGCAGGGATGGCAGATTGTTGATGAATTCAACCGTGCCTTCGCTGGTCAAAAGGCAAGCGGATACGTTCCAGTTGTTCACCTTGTAACCAAGGCAAACGCAGGAACTAGCACCGTATGGGATCCACAAAATGGATACCGTGCTGCTTACAAGAAGATCTGGGGCAAGTAAGCCTTAGTTAATTCACAACGAAATGGCCGAGAGCAATCTCGGCCATTTTCGTTTGGGTGCTTCTGGTTTAACTTAACGAATGGGCATATTTTGAGGCAGCTTCAATACCTTCGCGCATTATCAAATCCAAATAGATAGAAATTTGATTGTGAAACTCGGAAAGAGTTGCTAATTCCGGTGCAAATATTCCAGCACCTGTAAATACCCAACGGACAAAATCCGAGGGTGAAGTGGAAGAAGCCGCGTAGCCCACCAATTTTTCCTTAGCTGGGTCTTTCATCGCATCTGCATATTTACCCGGCTCAAATCCCGCCAGAGGCGCTATGCACGCCAGCCAGGCAGCAATGGTGAGGGCAATATATTGAGGTATTTCTTGGTTCAACGCGTGGAAGAGAACCGGCTGGGTGATTCGCTGCGGTAACTTTGTAGATCCATCCGAACCAACCCGACTCGTTAAATCACCGAGGACGGTATTGGACCATCGTGAAAATAGTTGCGCAATATATTTGTCAGCCTCAACTCCTATTGGCAAAGAAAAAGTTGGAAGGAACTCCTTGTAGAGGATGGTTTGAAGGGCCTGTTCTACGAAGGGAAGGAATCTAGCTCCAGGAATTGTTTCTTCTCCGGCTAGGGCGCCCAGGTAAGACAGAAGTGAGTGAGCGCCATTGAGCAAGCGCAATTTCATTACTTCGTAACCTTCGACATCTTTAGTAAAGATGGCGCCATTGATTTCCCAATCAGGTCGACCCGCGGCGAAATTATCTTCTAGCACCCACATGGTAAATGCCTCTGCTGGAACAGGGGATTGATCGTGAACACCTAGGCGGTTCGCCACCATTTCAATATGTCGAGGTTGTGTGCCAGGAACAATTCGATCCACCATTGAATTGGGAAAAGTGACCAAAGTTGAAATGTAAGCGTCGAGTTCTTGGGACTCAAATTCAGGTAGCGCCGCTACAAACTGTCCAACCAGTTGAGCAGTTCGATTTCCATTTGAACTTAAGTTGTCGCAACTCAAAACAGTTATCGGGGATTTATGTGACTGTGCCCGAAGTTGTAGCCCGCGAACGATAATTCCGATCGCAGTCTTAGGAGTGGCTGGATGTGTGAGATCCCATTGAATGTCAGGAGAGCCCAGGTCCAGCCCATTGGTCTCCTGTGAAATTGAATATCCAGCCTCGGTGACCGTCAAAGTGATTATTTTCGTGGCACTTTGGGCGATTTCTCGAAGTACTTCGCCAACTCTTTCGGGGCCGCCAAGAACCTTAGTGTGAATCGCCGGAATGATAATTTGGTCCGAATCTGGAGAGATCGTGACAACTGAATACAAATTATCTTGCGCGGTCATGGAGTCAGGAGTGGCGGTGCTTCTCATGGAGTAGGCAAAAATTCCCCAGTCACCGCCATTGGCCTGAACCGCCAGTGCGGTATAGACGGCAAGGTGAGCACGGTGAAAATTTCCCAGTCCAATGTGGACAATTCCAGTCGCTGGTGTCTGCTGCAGTAGAAGTGCCTCTTGCGGCGCAGTCTTTAGATTCAAGAGTGGCAAATTTGTGGCTGAAGAATTTGTCATGGGCAAAGTATAGTTAGAACCTAAATTCATAGTCATGGAGCAACTAGATAATGAGTGCAACAATGCGAGCTTTTGTGATTGACGGCAAGTTAGATGCAAGCATTCAATCGCTCCCAGTTCCAGAACCTCAGGCGGACGAAGTTCGAATTCGCATTGCCTATGTAGGTGTCTGCGGATCGGATCTTCATTACTACTTTGATGGTGCAAATGGCGCCTTTGTTGTGAAGGAACCACTGATCCCTGGACACGAACTTTCTGGAACGATCGATCTAGATCCCAGTGGCGAATTTGCCTCAGGAACCGCGGTTACCGTGCATCCTGGAAGATTTGGAATTTCGGAACCAGGCATCGAAGATAAACGTCATTTGTGGCCTGGCGGAAGCTATTTAGGAAGTGCATCAACATGGCCGCATACTCAAGGGGCAATGTCGGATTACCTCTTAGTTAAGAAATTTATGGTGCGGGCATTGCCTGCTGGGCTCTCATTAAAGGATGCCGCCCTTGCTGAACCATTGGGTGTTGCAGTTCATGCGGCAAATGTTTATGGGGATCTTGCCGGCAAGAGAGTATTAGTTTCGGGCTCTGGTCCAATTGGGCTTTTGGTAGCGGCCTTGGCTCACTACAACGGTGCCGCTGAAGTAACTTCAACAGATGTCTTAACTGGCCCGCTAGAGCGTGCCAAATCAATGGGAGCTGACAAGACAATTCAGATCACCAGTGAAGCTCTGCCAGAAAATTATTACGATGTTGTTTTTGAATGTTCGGCTTCACCCATCGCGGTAAGTTCAGCTTTTGTTGCAGTTCGCAGAGCTGGAACGGTTATTCAGGTTGGGATATTGGGCGCTGGTCCACAACCTATTGCTATTGCCGCATTGGTCTCTAAGGAAATCACCCTGAAAGGGGCCTTTCGTTTCAATAATGAAGTCGAAGATGCCGTGAAGTTGTTATTGCAATCTGACAAATTCTCGCTATGTATTACTCATATTTTGAAACCCGATGACGCGGTTGAAGCCTTTGAAATTGCAAAGAATTCTCAAATATCTGGAAAGGTTCTCATTGACTTCCAGTGACTTCCTTGAGCTGCCAAGCCGCCGCATTGTTTTAATTGGTGCGATGGGTGCTGGTAAATCCACCATCGGCAATCGACTCTCGGAGTTATTGGGTTGGCCCTATATAGACAATGATTATGAGATGAGCAAGATGGCTCATATGTCGATGAAGGAATTGGGGGCACTGGATGTTCCTACTCTTCATAAATTAGAGCACGATTATTTAGCAGATGTGCTGAGGCGACCAGCACCGCTAATTGCAGGGGCTGCCGCTTCGGTTGGAGATGACCCTCCACTTCTGGAAGCCCTCAAAGACCAATTCACTATTTACCTCCATGTTCCCTTGGAGAAGTTGAAATCTCGTGCAGGTTCTTCGGGAGTTGGCCGCCAAGCATTTTCTGAAAACCCCATGGAAATCATTAAGGAGCGCTATGAACGGCGCGACCCCAGGTATCGAGAAGTAGCCAGATTGATAATTGATCCGTCGGATCCACAGTTGGATGCGGAAAAGATCATTGCTGCTTTGCCCCGACAGTAGTTCAGAGGGCAGAATGCAGGGATGAGTACCGCAGCAGAAAATTCACTCGCCTCACTTCCACTTTTTGGCATCAAAGTACTGGATGCAACTTCAAACATCGCTGGCCCATTTGGGGGCACCGTTCTTGCCGATTTAGGTGCAGAGGTAATAAAAATTGAATCTCCGTCTGGGGATCCAGCACGTTTTATGGCTCCAACCGATGGCGATCGTTCTGCATATTTTCATGTTGTAAATCGCAACAAGGAAGTCGTTACTTTGGATCTTAAATCCGCTGAAGGTCAAAACCAATTAAATAAATTACTAGATGAGACCGATGTTTTCATAAGTAATTTTTTACCGGGCAAACTACAAGAAATGGGATTGCTTCCTTCGGAGTTAATGAAGTCTCGCCCACGCCTTATTATTGGCAACCTTTCTTCCTACGGTTCGCAAGGTCCGGATGCGCAATCACCTGGCTATGACGCAACGGTTCAGGCTCGAACGGGAATTATGCATATAACCGGCGAACCAGAGGGTGAACCGGTTCGTACCGGTGTTTCAGTCCTAGATGTTGGTGCAGGAACTTGGTTGGCTCTAGGAATACTGGCAGCGTTGGTAAAACGCAACCGTACTGGAATGGGATCTCTAGTTGAAACATCCCTTTTTGAAACTGGTGCGCTCTGGGTTAGCTACCATGTTTCGGCATATGAATTGACACAACTTCCCTCGGTTCGATCTGGGAGTGGTCATCCCGCTTTTTCGCCTTACGGAATTTTCTCTGCAAAAAATGGCACGCTCTGCATTGGCGTAGGAAATGACAATATCTTCGGAAAACTCTGTGCTGTTATTGGGCGAAGCGATTTGGTAAGTGACCTGCGATTCATTACTAATACCGACCGAGTCAGCAACGCCATAGTGTTGAAAGGGGAAATTGAAATTGCCCTCCAGACCAAAGATGCCGCTGTTTGGTCGAAAGAGCTTTTGACTGCGGGAGTTGCCGCTGAAGAGGTTCTTCTCCCTGAAGCGCTTTTGTCCGATAAACAAGGCGCTGCTATCGAAGTTATGTTGTCTTATCCGGATGAGGACACAGCGGTCAAAGTACTTCCAGGATTACCACTTCGCTTTGATGGGGAACGGCCTCAGATTCGCAAGGCCGCTCCCCATCGAGAAATGCTCGATTAAGCCCAGATTTCTTTCAGGGCTCGCAGGATATTTCCACCCATAACAGCCACGATTTCCTCATCGCTGTATCCGTTCTGAACTAGCCAATCTGCGATATTCCAGAAGTTTTCGGTGGGATTTTCTAAACCATCAACGTACTTCACTTTTTCAAATGATGGCCCGCCCATAGCGCCCACCTTAAGCAAACCTGCGAAGACCGTATGTAATCCGACGTGGTCACCGTAAAGAGTGTCTGGGCCGAAGGCGACATGCTCAATGCCTACTAGATCAACGCAATATTTAAAGTGATCCATGATGGACAAAATATTGTGCTGCGGATGTTCGTGGGACAAAGTTGTGTGAGGGGCCGCTGAAATACCAATGACTCCACCAGTGCTCGCCACAGCCTTGAGGCAGTCATCGGACTTCATCCTCCTGGTGTTCCACACTGCTTTGGCACCAGCGTGTGTCATGAAGACCGGCTCGCTGCTTGCTATGCATGTATCTATTCCAGTTTGGTCAGAAGAGTGAGAGATATCAATAGCAATACCTAATTGATTCATTCGGGTAACGCATCGTTTTCCAAAGGCAGTCAGTCCGCCATCTACATCTTCATTGAGTCCGCTGCCCAAGACATTTGAGTCTGAATAGGCGATACCCATTTGTCGAATTCCAAGTCCGTAAAGAACATCTAATCGATCAATTTCATTTTCGATCGGCGTTGCTGCTTCCAAGCCAAAGATCAAACCCACTTTGCCATTTTCTTTGGCTAAATAAATGTCTTCAATAGTTCTGACGACAACTACCTCGTCTTGGTGGGCAATATCGGCCTGGCGCATTCCTAAATCGGTGATGATATCCATCCAACGCCACGGTGCATTTCCCGTTACGCAGGCGGTTCCATCCATCATGTTGTCGAAAACGATAGTCATCCCTGATGCTGCGAGTCCGTTGAAGGCAGTATGTTGTCGGCCGGTTTGGTTGTATTCCGGTGTTTGCCTCATGTCATCTGGAAATCTAACGGGATGGTCGTGCAAACTGATGATGATATTTTCCTCAACCAATTTTTTGGCTCGTGCATTTTCTTCAGGAGTAACTCCGCTTACATAAGCAGGATATTTGCCAAATTCAGGGGCAAGTTCGAAGATCGGCAGATCAACACCGTGCTCTAAATAGTCATAAGAAGAGTATTTTGAATCGGTCATGGTCATCCCTGCTTTCTGGTTACGGGTTGCAAGCGATGTTCGCCTGCTGCGAGCAATCTCCACAATTTTTCCCACGCCTTCATGCCTTCACGAAAGCGCTTGATTCGCATGAATTCATTAGGGGCATGCAATTTCTCATCAGCGGTAGAGAAGGAGAAGAAGAGAGTTTTCACGCCCAATACATCTTCGAAAAGTGCGGTAGCAGGAAGAGTTCCGCCAATGACTGCAAGGAGCACGCCTTCGCCAGGATAAACATGATCCAGAGCGGCACTAGCCGCCTTAATTGCGGGATGATCAGCGGGAATTGTGTAAGCAGGTACTCCGCCCAGATCAGGATGAACTGCGACCTTCACGCCGGCATATTTCTGACTTTCAACATGGGCAGTAATGGCGGCCAACACATGCTGTGGGTCTTGTCCGGGAACTAAGCGGCACGAAATATGCCCGGTAGCGATATGGGGAATAACAGTGTATTTCCCACCTGATGTAACTCCATTGATTTCCAAAGTTGGTCGTTCCCATAATCTTTCCAAGGTACTAAATCCAACTTCTCCGAAAAGTTCATCGACACCCAATCCGGCCATATATTGATGATCATCAAATGGGACGGCAGCGATATCAGCTCTGCGTTGTGGAGTTAGTTCTGGGATTCCGTCGTAGAAGCCCGGTACTGCGATTCGGCCATCGGGGGTGTGAAGCCCGGCCAAAATTTGCGTTAAGACGTGGAGTGAATTTGCAACAGTGCCGCCAAATCGGCCGGAATGAAGATCGTCATTTGCTCCAGTAACTTCAAGATTCAAAGTGACTAAGCCTTTGGAAGCGATCGACAGAGATGGCTCGCCAGGTCTCCACATGGCACCGTCTGCAGAGATCACTAAATCGGCAGCCAATTCTTCGGCATGAGCTCTTAGGTAGGGAGGTAGATGGGGACTACCTATTTCTTCTTCGCCTTCAAAGAGAAATTTTATATTAAGGGGAAGTGCGTGCTCTTGAGCAATAAATGCTTGGGCAACTTTGAGAACGATATAGACCGGTCCTTTGTCGTCGGTAACTCCGCGCCCGCGAATTACATCGCCATCAACAACCATTTCAAATGGCGGGGTTTTCCATTCGGCTAAATCTCCCGTTGGCTGAACATCGTAGTGACCATAAACCAAAATTGTGGGGGCGCCTTCGGCTTGCAGCCATTCTCCTCGAACCACAGGATGGCCCTGGGTCTCCACGACCCGGCCATTGGCAAAAGCGAGTTGATTCGCTAGCCAATTGGCTGCCTGTGACATGGTTTCGGAGGTGGCATCTCTGCTGACACTAGGGATAGAAATGTACGGAGCCAACTCCTTCAAATAGTTGTCATCCGTGTCATCAAATTTCAGAGAGTTGCTCATTGAGATAGTCCACCTTTATCTAGATCGCTAACAATGCTTCGATTCTGCACCAATGCCATTACTCTCGCCATTTCATTTCCCACGATCATCATGCCCTCATCAACGCCCATGCCAGGTTTGGCCAGCACTTGGATAGCCCCACAAGCCATAGCGATGTGAGCCGAAACCTTTGCGGATATATCGGTCTCATTACATGTTCCACCGCAATATGCAGCAAAACCACTTTGGCGCACCAGTAGCAATGCCTCTATCGTGTTACCAATTCCTCCCAGGTCGGGAGTCTTTACATGAATAACATCTGCAGCGCTGGCTGCAAGAAAAAGCTTCACATCTTCTAAAGTGTTGCACCATTCATCAACGGCAATTTGCACCGAAGAATTGCGGTTTTGCAATGCACTTCGGAGTTTGGCCGATACCGCTATTTGTCCTTCCCGACTTCCGCCGTCGATTACATGCTCGAGTCGCAACTGAAAAGGCGCAGCTGCTTTTTCTAGCGAAACTAAATAGTCAGCGATCTTTTCGACATCTGAATTAAATGCCCTGCCTACGGTCCCATACATATCGAAATGCAGGGTGGGGTTATAGGTAGGGGAAGCGCGTAGCGCGAGGATTCGGTCATGGACCCAGGTCATGTAGTCAGAAAAAATTTCACCTGACTTTCCCAACTTGGTTTCAACATTATTTATCAGTCCGTGTGGAAGCACATCCGCAGATTTCATGATCATCTTGTCCACGTTGTCGTAGCGGTTATCGCCTGATTGCACGAAAAGTGGAATGGCAGTAATTTCTATTCCAGTTTCATACTCTTCTTGGATAACTTCAGCCATAGTGATGGCCCGAGATTTTGCCACAGCATCCAATAGCGCCTGACTGATTCCATATCGAATTGCAGAATGCAATTGCTTACCGTCAACTAAAAAGTTTTCTAACTCGTTTGCTACCGTTCGAAAATTAGAAATATCTTTTCCGGCAAAAAATGGCACCAAATGTCGGTTAATTTCTTCAACTGCTTGCGCTGCATTGAAAACGGGATCTCGCCCGCCAGCCCCGGAATATTGCACTGCTGCACAATCTCCATAGCCAATCTGTCCATCCTGAAGAACCAACATGATGGAGACGGCTTCGCCTGACTGCCGGATCGATGTAAAGCCAGGAGTGATAGGAGTGCCGATATATGCAAATCCATCGTGACCTGCACCAGCCAAGATCGCCGCTTGGTCATCGGCAAAAAAACCGGAACGAATTTGTACCGCCAGTAGGTTGGTAATAATCACGGAATACCTCTCGGGAGATTCTTCACGATTTTCGATAACGTGCGCAATCGTAATCGTTGGTATCGTCACGCTCTGACATCTACGGAGCAGGGGAGACGTAATGCACTTAACAATCATTGGGGCTGGCGCCATAGGCGGCACAATAGGCGCTCATTTAATTCGGTCCGGCCATGAGGTTCTCTTTTGCGATGTCGATCCCGCACATGTCGATGCTATTAATCAACATGGCATAACGATTGAAGGTCCCGTCGAGAACTTCACCGTTTCGGCAGTAGCCGTTCTCCCTAAGGACCTTCCGGCAAAATTAGATCGAGTCGCGATTGCGGTAAAAAGCCATCATACGAAGGATGCTGTGGAGTTGCTTCGGAATCGAATGAATCCCGATGGCTATCTGGTGAGTTTTCAAAATGGCCTGACCGCGGACATTTTGGCCGAAGTAGTCGGCGCCGAAAATATGATGGTCAGTTTTGTGAATTTCGGAGCCGATGTCATCGCCCCGGGAAGAATTATGCAGGGAAATATTGCAACCTTTAGGGTTGGCGAGTTAGTGGGCGGCCAAATTACGCCGCGACTTACCGAACTGGTGGATGCGCTTCCATACGCCGAAGCAACAACCAATATCTTGGGCTACCTGTGGGGCAAAGAAGCCTACGGAGCCATGTTGTACGCCGGTGCCACCTCAGACTTATCTATTGCTGACTCGTTGGAGGCGCCTCAGTATCGACCACTGATGCTGGCAATCGCCAAGGAAGTTCTTGCTCAATCTCCAGTTCGCCCTGAATCCTTTGATGGATTCGACCCCAATGATCTAGAACCATCCTTGGATCGCTTAGTCACTTTCAATCGTAAGAGCGCCAAAACCCACAGTGGGATTTATCGGGACCTGATGATTCGAAAGCGAAAAACGGAAGTGGATGATCTACTTCGAGATCTAAAAGGTCCGCTCACCAATTATGTGGGGGCAATTATCCATTCCATCGAGGCTGGCGAGCGCACTTGCGAAGTCGCTAACTTGGATTTGCTGGCAACATACGAGCGCTCGCTACGACTAGGAACACCCCTCAACGCACTGGTGAGCTTGCTTCCCGCTCCATTGCGAGCGCCACAAGGACCACTCCATGGCATCCAGATAGCCGTTAAAGACATTATCGATATAGCCGGGCAACCTCGCGGCAACGGCAACCCCGATTCCATGAAATCGGCTCCAGCTAGCGCAGATGCTCCCGTAGTCGCCACCCTTCGTGAATTAGGGGCAGATGTTTTCGCCACCACCTCTTTATTGGAGTACGCCGCTGGCGCTACCCATCCGGGAGTTGCAGAAGCGATGAATCCGTTTGATCCGACAAAGACCGCCGGAGGATCTAGTGGTGGTTCGGCAGCCTTGGTTGGCGTTCATGCTTGCGATGTGGCGCTGGGCACGGATACGGGCGGTTCTATTCGTCTCCCCGCTCATTACTGCGCCGTAGTGGGTTTCAAGCCGAGCTTCGGTGCGATTCCGCTGGAAGGCGTAACCCCATTGTCACCTTCCTTGGATCATGTTGGGTTACTGGCCAAAGATATGGCCACCACTATTAAGGTATTTGACGCCTTAACGAGCTCCACCACCAAGATTTCCGAACGAAAACTTCGAGTCGGCGTGATTACTTCGCAACTTGATAGTGAATATATGGAACCAGATGTGTCCTTTACTATCCGCCAGACGATTTCTGCGCTCGCGGCGGCTGGTGCTTCCATCGTTGAGGTGAATGGTTCGGTTATTCCAGAGTTAGAAGCCACCTTCGGGGATATTTTACTCTGGGAAGCTTGGCAAGTTCACGGTGAGCAGGTCACAGCCAATCCCCACCACTATGGCCCTGAAACCCTTCGCCTGCTTCAAAGTGCCGAAGGAATTTCCCGTCCCGCTTATGAAGCAGCGATGGCCAAGCGAGCCGAACTCCTTCCAGCGGCTGCACAGATGTATGCAGGAATTGATGTCCTTCTTACTCCGACCGCTCCTTATGTAGCACCTGACACAACACCACCAGTTGATACTCCAGAAGGTCAGGCCGAGGGAATGTTTACCGGACTATTTAACTTAACCGGGGATCCCGCGATTTCACTTCCATGTGGTTGGGACAAGAACGGACTTCCTATCGGAGTCCAACTCTCGACTGTAATGGGTTCGGACAACGAACTCTTGTCAGTTGCCAAGCAGATCGAAGAAATAATAAATTTCGAAATTCGCAAACCAGCAATAAATTAGCGAGCAATGCCCATCAGAATTCCGTCAACGGATACTGCTGGGCTGCTGGTTTGAAAGAGAACTACTCCGGCTTCTGGAGTTCTAATTTCTTCGATCAGTTCTCCCAAGATGGTGTGTAACGTGCCAACGATTTCTCCGGCTTGAACCCTATTGCCAGTTTGAATCAGGGGAGTCCACCAACCAGCGCTGTGCGCTCGCAACCAGTTCCAACCTTCGTGAACCACAACCTGGGAATGAACTATTGCTTCGCCACTCAAAACGCCAACTGACCTGGCCAAGTTGGTAAGACCTGCGACATGGATAGCAATGGACTCGCTCGTCAGAATGCCATTCTGACCTGACTCAGCGATGATGGCTGGAATTCCAATATCCGCAGCGGCGGCACAAGTACTTCCTGCAACAGTGCGGACGGCCGAACTTTGCCGAACCACATGCTTAAGCCCGTATGCCTTAGCTAGTAGCAACGATCCTGCTTCTACCGCCGACTCTTCAAACATTGCAAAAGGTTCTAGAGCTTCTGGAATATCCCCAGCATGTAAATCCACTAGAAAATCAGAACCCTTGATAAAAGTTTGGAAAATATGATGCGCCAAAATCTCAGTAAAAGAACCTTCGGCATTACCTGGAAAGGTTCGGTTCAAGTTCTTGCCATCAACAGGTACTACGAATGCCGACCGTGCCCAGAAGGAAGCTAAATTAAGTATCGGGACGGCCACGATTTTTCCAGAAACCTCGGCGGGATTAATGCTCGTGGCAAATTCACGAACCGCAGCGATGGATGCGTATTCGGCTCCGTGGACTCCGGCCACCAGAGTCAAGGTGGGGCCTTCTTTTTCGCCGACGATTTCGAAATAAGGAATTTCCATTCCTTCGGATCCAAGGCCAGGAATGCTCAAAGTTTTGTGAAGGATCATCATCGAATCCTAATCAATTTCTTTTTAGTTATGACCGCATTCGCCAACTATTTAGATGGAAATAACTTCTTCAAGTGAGCAAAAACTGTATCTACATTGATAGCTATATTCGATTGATATTCAGTCACCGATCGTTCAATCCCTTTGCCGTTGATTAAAACTCCGTTGATCTCAGTAGGTTTAAAAAATAAGGGAAATTCCGCTTTGTAAAAAGCGAGGGCACCAACGACCGAAGCCTCAATCGAGATTTTACTTAATGCATCTGCAACAATCTGAACTTGCTTTTTGACACCTTCAACTAATTTCGTTTGATTTCGTCCACCTACCCAGAGGGATTCTCGATAGGCAGTCAACAGCCCACCTTCGGATTTGATCCGAACTTCCCCGGAATAGTTTTTGGCGTCAATCACAAATATGCCATGTGGGGCAACCAAAATATGATCGATATTTGCGGATGAACCGGGAATTTTGCGATCATGCAGAACCCGATAATGAAGTCGACCAGCAATTTCCTCCAGCTCTTTGCCAATCTGTATTTCACCTAGCGACCCTTCACTCCACGCTTTTGTTGATTGAGGTTCTTTTTTGAGATAAAACAAAGCATTTCCAATCCGAGGAAATTTGGAGGTCAAACCTTCTTTTTCCTTGGTCCTTCGCCGTTCATATTCTGCCTTTGACGATCCGCCAGCGATACCATCAATTTTCGATTCCGTCCCTTGACTCTCATCAGGAAACCAAGGTTTACCATTAACAATTATTCCTGCGCCATCATCGAGAGGTCTCTTCACTTCCAGGTTGAGCCCTGATTCGTGGTCCCGCGTACACCGGATCGTTCCTTTTGATCGACTCCAGAAGATATCTGTGCCGATGGCAAAGACTTCCTGGCAAACTTCACAAGTGCTTACCCGCTTGGCCTTGATCAATTTCCAGTCGCTCATAGCCGCCAACTATAAGCAGAGGGACTGTCAACATGGATCAATTGATCCAACATTTATAATGAGATATGACCATTACAACCTGTCCGAAAGGAAATCACTTCCATCTTTTTGGAAAAGATGTCTTTGAGCGAGATAACCGTGAGGAACTCATTGAAGCCAACGATCCCAATCAGGCTTTGGAAATATTCATCTTGAAATTGGATGCCAATTGGGAAGGCGCCATCGAAGTCAAGGCACATGGCAAAGCAAAGGAATCGAATTTGGCTTTGCTGGATTTCTGGAGAACTCCGCTCAAATAAGCCAAGAGTTTGCCTTCGCGAATCATTCGCAACTCGCTGAATCAATAACACTGACTTAAACTCGGCCTATGAGAATTTATAACAGCATCACTGAAGTCGTTGGAAATACTCCGCTAGTGAAGATTCAAAGAATTATGGATGGATCTACAGCAACGGTCTTGGCCAAGTTGGAGTTTTACAACCCAACCAGCACCGTAAAAGACCGTATTGGCATTGCCATGGTTGATGCCGCTGAGAAGAGCGGTCAACTTCAACCTGGTGGAACAATTATTGAAGCAACTTCAGGGAACACCGGTATCGCTTTGGCAATGGTTGGCGCCGCTCGCGGCTACAAGGTTATTTTGACCATGCCAGAGTCAATGTCGAAAGAGCGACGTGCGTTGCTTCGTGCATTTGGTGCCGAACTAGTTCTGACTCCTGCTTCCGAAGGCATGAATGGCGCAGTATCGAAGGCTGAAGAGTTAGGCAAAGAGCCTGGAGCAGTATTGGTTCGCCAATTCGCAAACGAGGCTAACCCTGCTATTCACCGCGCCACAACAGCTGAAGAAATTTGGCGAGACACCGATGGCAAGGTCGACATTCTTATCGCGGGCATTGGAACTGGTGGAACTATCACTGGTGCTGGCAATCGATTAAAGGAATTGAACCCAAACATTCAAATTGTTGCCGTAGAGCCAGCCGCATCTCCAATCTTGACTGGTGGAAAGCCTGGTCCTCATCCAATTCAAGGTATTGGCGCAAACTTTGTTCCTGACATTCTGGATCGCACCGTTTACACCGAAGTCCTTGATGCACCTAACGACGAAACAATTGCGTTTTCACGTCGAGCTGCGCGCGAAGAGGGAATCCTTGTAGGTATCTCATCTGGCGCTGCATTGTGGGCTGCTCATCAAGTGGCCAATCGTCCTGAAAATGCTGGCAAAACTATCGTCGTGATTATTCCTTCTTTCGGGGAGCGTTATCTTTCGACCATTCTGTATCAAGATTTAATGGACTAAATGATCGGTTTCCGATTTCGGGAAGATATTTTGAACGCGCTGCAACGAGATCCTGCTGCGCGTTCAAAGTTTGAAGTCTTTTTACTTTATCCCGGCGTACATGCCGTGTGGGGATATCGCTGGGCAAATTTCTTGTGGCGACATAACTTCAAACTAGCGGCGCGAATTCATATGACTTGGATTAGACAGAAGACTGGAATCGAAATTCATCCTGGTGCGGTTATTGGCCGGCGTTTTTTCATCGATCACGGCATGGGCGTAGTTATTGGGGAGACCTCCATCATCGGCGATGACGTGCTTATGTATCACGATGTCACTTTGGGAGCACGGGGTTTTTCTCACGAAAAGCGTCACCCAACAATTGGAAATCGCGTGACCTTAGGTGCCGGAGCCAGAATTATCGGCAATATTCGCGTTCACGATGATGCCATTGTGGCGACAAACGCCACCATCGTTAAAGATTTCGCAGCCCGAGCAAAAGCGAATTTTTATTCCATTTGAAAAAACTGGTTTTGCTTTAGGCTCTACCTATGACTGCCGAACTTCTCAACCAATACAAGACCACCTCAATGGCTTTTATAGAGCTTGCAAAATCCCTCACCGAAGCTGAAATGGCAGCGCCATCTCAAGACGGCGAATGGTCCAGGGCTTTCATCCTTCATCACATGGCCGATGCCGATGTGCACTTTGCTGCCCGTTACTGGCATGTTCTAACTGTCGAGAAGCCACCCCTTGCCGATTTCAATGAAGATCTCTACCCAGAGAATTTGTTTTACTCCGATAGAAATCCACAGGATTCCCTGGCCGCGATTGATGGTTTGTTTCGGATGACTTACGACGCCCTTAAATTAGTTGGCGAAGCAGTCTGGCAGCGCGTTGGTATTCATGATTCATATGGCGAACTCACTTTGTCACAAATATTGGGTTACGCAGTTGAACACCGCGAATCCCACTTCAATCAATTAAGGGAGTTCCACTAAAAGTTCTAGCCTTTTATAAATAGCGCCCCGGATTGCACAACGACAGGAAATGGCGCCAGAGACTTTGGCGCTGGGCCATTTATTACTGCACCAGTGGTGGAATCGTAAGTAGAACCGTGGCAAGGGCAAACAAATGTTTTAGCTCCAGCTCCAACAGTGCAACCACTATGGGTACAAATCGCAGAGTAAGCAACGACCTCTTTGGCGCTCTTTCGATGAACCAAAATCGGTTTGTTTGCACCGGTGGTATCAACAAACGAGGCACTCACGCTGTTTCCAACCGCTAATTTTGAGAGAGCTAATTGCACCGATCCGACCTTTACGGGAATGAGAATCGATTTAACCCCGGTTTTTGTGGCTTTCGAAGCCTTAGGGCTTGGATGTGTAACTGCATATGCTGAGGCCTTACTCCCCGATAACCAAGCGGGAATTGCGCCTACAAGCATGACCAAACTTCTGCGTGAAATCTTCTCCATTTGGGAATGCTAGAGGTGAATCAGGTTTATCGCAGGCTAGTTTGAAGGATTTAATCAAACTCTAAGAAATGGCAACAAGTGATGATGTATTGCGAGGATGGTGGGAGAAATTGGGTCGCCTAAGTCCTAGAATCTATCCAGAGATTGGGAGGCACCATGTCGTCAGAACTTATTAACTTGATTCGATCAAGTTTGATTGGCGACGACCTTGTGCTGGAAGGCCCTTATGGGCCGCGGCCAATTATCTATGCCGACTACACGGCTTCGGGAAGATCACTCAGTTTTATTGAAGATGCAATTCGAGAATTAGTTTTACCTTGGTATGGCAACACTCATAGCGAATCCAGTGGGACTGGATTACAGACCACTGAGTTCCGAGAGCATGCCCGTGCTGCCGTATGCGAAGGTGTTGGTGGAGATGAATCCACCGCGGTGATTTTTGTTGGGTCTGGCGCGACTGGAGCCGTAAATAAACTTATTTCGATCTTGGGGCTTTCTATATCAAACCAACTCGATAAGAAATATGGCTTCACCGGGCAAATTCCTGACGACCAGCGACCGGTGGTTTTCTTAGGCCCGTTTGAACATCACTCTAACGATCTGCCATGGCGTGAATCCATTGCCGAAGTGGTTCGCATACCTGAAGACGACTCTGGGCATATTGATATTGCATCCTTAGAAGTCAGTCTCAAGAAATATCAAGGAAGGCCATTAAAGATTGGATCCTTCTCTGCGGCCAGCAACGTGACTGGAATTATTACGGATACGGATGCGATCACTAAGAAGTTGCATCAGTACGGTGCGCTGGCAATTTGGGACTATGCCGCAGCAGCGCCGTATGTTGAAATGAAAATGATTTCTGATACCGATCCTTCGGCCAATAAAGATGCTCTTTTCCTTTCTCCACACAAGTTTGTTGGAGGTCCGGGTTCTCCTGGGGTATTGGCTATAAGAAAAGAATTGTTGATGGGACTAAAACCCAGTTCGCCAGGCGGCGGAACGGTTAGTTATGTCAGTGATGAGGACTTCCAGTACGTACAAGATCCAGTTCGTCGTGAAGAGTCGGGTACGCCAGACATCATTGGATCGATACGGGCAGGTTTGGCTTTTGCTCTCAAAGGCTCCGTTGGTGTTCATGAGATCGAAGTTCGAGAATCCGCACTTCTTCAAAAAGCAAGGGAAATGTTAGCTACCAACAAGAACATTGAAATCTTAGGTAGCGCAGATGCAAAGCGCTTATCAATCTTGTCGCTGCGCATTGGCCATGAAGGTCAATATCTTCACCACAACTTTGTAGTCGCTCTACTCAATGATCTATTCGGAATTCAGGCGCGCGGCGGTTGTTCCTGTGCCGGCCCCTATGGGCATCGGCTATTGGGTATTGACCAAGGAAAATCGCACTTGTTCCAAGAAGTGATTGACCAAGGCTGGGAAGGCTTAAAGCCCGGTTGGGTTCGGATCAATTTCAACTACTTCATCAGCGATGAAGTAAGAGATTACATAACATCGGCACTTTTGTTCATTGCTCGCAACGGATCGAAATTTCTCTCCGATTATTATTTCGATCCCATGGTTGGGTTGTGGTGGCATCAGGACTCCAGAAAACAAAGTGTCTTGAACTTCGATGCCTTAGCTCAATGGAAAACCCCGGCTGGCAGCGCGCCGGCTTTGCAACGGAAAAATGACCTTCATGATTACATTGCCTTGGCCGAAGAACTGGCGAGTACAAGGACCGATGAGGTGGATTCTTCTCACGTGAAGATAACAAGCATCCCGGCCGACGTAGAGGCTCTTCGTGATTTTATGCTTCTGAATACTTGCGTTTATCACGCACCCGTGCATTAGAAAGTAGCGGAGTTCAAGCTTTCTTTTGTGGCATACAACACCTTCGTACTGATGGGTAGCCGCGCTACGCTGGTTGGCTAAACACTGACCCTTGGACGATGGAGTCTGAAATGAAAAGTACGAGCCCTGGTTATGGAATCACAATTCGTATCGAAACTGATATGAGCATTGCTCCCACTTCTCTGATCCCCGCAGTAGTTGCCGCCGCTGGTGGAACCCTTACTGCTCTGGATGTGGTTGAGTCATTACAAGACCATGTAACCATTGATATTACCTGCGATGCGGTAGATGCAGATCATGCTATTGAAATCACCGATGCCATTAAGGCAGCCTCTCCTCAGATCAAAATTCGAAATGTCAGTGACCGTACCTTCCTGCTTCACCTGGGTGGAAAGTTGGAAGTCCAATCCAAGGTTCCCTTGAAGACCCGCGATGACCTATCCCGTGCATACACCCCGGGTGTTGCTCGCGTTTGCTTAGCGATCGCAAAAGATAAGTCAGATGCTCGCCACCTGACCATTAAAAGAAATACAGTGGCAGTGGTAACCGACGGTTCTGCGGTGCTCGGTTTGGGAAACATTGGTCCGGAAGCAGCGATGCCAGTGATGGAAGGCAAGGCAGTCCTCTTCAAGAGATTCGGAAATGTAGATGCCTGGCCTATCTGCTTGGATACTCAAGATACCGAAGAGATTATTCGAACGGTTCAGTTGATTGCTCCTGGTTTTGGCGGAATTAACCTGGAAGACATTTCGGCGCCAAGATGTTTTGAAATTGAAAGCCGCCTCAAGGATCTTTTGGATATTCCAGTCTTCCATGATGACCAACATGGAACCGCAATTGTGGTTTTGGCTGCTCTGATCAATTCATTAAAACTTGTGAAGAAGAACTTGCCCGATGTTCGCATTGTTCTCAGCGGTGCCGGAGCTGCTGGCAATGCAATTATTCGACTCTTAATAATCGAAGGTGCCACCAACATTATTGCCTTTGATTCCAAGGGATCAATCCATAAGCAGTCACCGCGTGCCAATGCCATGCGCGAATGGCTGATTGATAATACAAATCCAGAAGATCGCAATTGCACTCTTGCCGAGGCTCTAGTCGGTGCTGACGTATTCATCGGAGTCAGCGCTCCAAATATTCTTAAGGAAGCCGATGTTGCGGCTATGGCATCAGATTCTATTGTTCTGGCAATGGCAAACCCGGATCCAGAAATCGATCCAGCGTTGGCAGCCAAGCACGCGAAAATCGTGGGAACCGGTCGCAGCGATTACCCGAACCAGATCAACAACGTATTGGCCTTTCCTGGAATATTTAGGGGCTTGCTGGATGCTGGAGTTACGAAGGTAACCGATGAGATGCTGGCTTTGGCGGCAAATGCGATCGCAAGTTGCGTTAGCCCAGAGCAGTTAAATGCCACATTCATCATCCCAAGCGTTTTCGATCCAAACGTAACGCCAGCAGTGGCTAATGCAGTTATTGCACTGGCGAAGGCCTCTAAACCAGCCAAGGGATAGTCCATCTTGCGCAAAATTATTCTCGACACGGATATTGGAACCGATGTCGACGATGCCATGGCATTGATGTACTTGCTCAATCAGAAGGACGTTGACGTGCTTGGCATTTCCACTGCGTATGGCGATACCAAACTTCGTGGCCAGATAGTTCGTCATTACCTAGATTTGCTGGGCAAGGAACTCCCCGTTTACGCCGGTCCCGCTAAAACACTTTCTGGTCGGGAAGTATGGATTTCTGGTGGAGAAGGATCATTGCATGGTGATTTGTCGAGATACTTAAGTGGTGGGAAAAATTCAGTTGACTTCATGATTGAAGCAGTTAATACCTATCCGAACCAGATTGAAATCCTAGCAATAGCTCCACTCACCAATATTGCTTTGGCGATTCAACAGGACACTACCTTCGCTTCTAAAATAAAACACCTTCAGATTATGGGCGGCGATTTTGAAAGAGAGTTTGCCGAACATAATTTCAAAGCCGACGTGGAAGCTTTGAGAATCGTGATGGAATCCAAAATTTCAACAACGATCGTTCCGCTCAACATAACTGGCCAAGTCGCCATACCTTTATCGGATTTTGCTTTTCTAAAAAATTTGGGTCCAGTGCAAAAATTGCTCCATTCTGAAATTGAAGGCTGGTTGGAATTGAGGAATGATTCAGTAAACAACCCGCACGACCCAATCAACATCTTGGCACTGTTACATCCAGAGATCTTTACTTTTTCTCGGAAAGGTATAGTTGAATCACACATTGATGGTGACGAACTAGCTTTTAACCGTTTTATTGAATCTGAAGCCGGATCCATTCGAATCGCAAAAAGTATTGATACCCAGAAGGCGAAGGAATTCATATTAGATGGACTTAACGAACAAATAGTCTAGATATCATTGGTCGATTTGCGTTAGCGTCGCGTAATTAAAAACCTCCAACGGTTACTATCTCCTTCTTATACATCAAGCTCTGGAGGATCTGTGACGCGCACTCGAATAGCGAAGTGGCTAGGATTTTTAAGTTCACTATCCATGATATTTAGTTGTACTTCTTATCTATCCTCCGCACAAGCGACCAATTCCCTAAGTATCATTTCCGAAGGTTATAACTTTAGTTGTGCCTTGTCCGCTGGTGTCGTTCAATGTTGGGGTGCCAACCGGTCGGGACAATTGGGCGATGGAACTCTGGTTAATAAAAATACCCCGGTGCCAGTTTCGTCAATTTCTGGAGTAATTGACATCGCTGCAGGTGGAGATCACACCTGTGCTTTGTTGGCTGACGCAACCGTGGACTGTTGGGGATTAAATGGTTCTGGCGAAGTAGGCAACGCAACTTTCGTTAGCTCGCAAGTTCCTGTCCCGGTTTCAGGATTGACCGGTGTATCCGCTATCGCCGGAGGTTATGCCCATTCATGTGCATTATTAAATAGTGGTTCGGTCAAGTGTTGGGGAGATAACAGCGGTGGCGAACTTGGTAATGCGACAAATTTCAATAGCAATGTTCCAGTGGCGGTTATTGGTCTAAGTAACGTCATTGCGATCGGCGCCAGGGGTTTTCACACTTGCGCTCTACTTAACGACCAGAGTGTGAAATGTTGGGGTTCAAATAGTTCGGGCGAATTGGGGGATGGAAGTTTTCTAAATTCTAATCAGCCGACCAGCGTCTCTGGCCTTTCAGGAGCTACTTCCATTGCTCTAGGTGCAAATCATAGTTGTGCCCTGCTTTCTGATGGCACTGTCAAATGTTGGGGGTATAACAATCAAGGTGAATTGGGAGATGGTACGAATTCTACAAGTGCTGTATCAGTATCGGTTTTCGGTTTGACTGACATAAAAATGATTGCGGCCCGAGGTGATCATTCCTGTGCTATTCACCTCAATGGCTCAGTAAGTTGTTGGGGCAGGAATGGGAATGGCGAGTTAGGAGATGGCACAACTTCCGATAAGAACACTCCAGTTTCCGTGGCGGGTCTGACAAATGCCACGGCGATTGCCGCTGGTTATTACCATTCATGCGCCCTCTTGGCCACGGGAAATGTTAACTGTTGGGGTTCAAATATCTTCGGCCAATTGGGAAATGGAAGTACCGGTGGCTCCAGCTCTACCCCTGTTAGCGTGTTAGGTGCGGGAGGAGTTGGGTACCTCATTCTTGTAATGCCCGATTCACACATCCGCGTTGTGGCATCTATTAATTCACTGAACTATGTGGATGGTGGAAGCGGAACTGCGGGGACAATTCGATGGACTGGAAAGAATATTGACCTCGTTTTATATACGGGCGCAGCCTGTAATTATCCAGCGCCAAATGTTTATGGAACATTTACTTCATCTTGGGACGGCACCATTATTAACTTGCGCCCCGGAAAGTTGTATCAGGTGACTCTCGAAGCTCGATCAGTTGAAAACTTTGGCGAAGCCAAATCCCTTGAATTCACTACCCCTGCGACGTCAACTTCTACAGCCAGTGACCAATCTTCTGCGGCGCCGGCCTTTAATTTAAGTTGCGTAAAAACCTTGAATGCCAGACCTTTGGCCGTTACCGGAAACATCCCACAGGTGGTAGACCTAATTCAAAAGATTATTTATGAACCAAATGAAGCAGCAGTTCTGACTAAATTGATGACCAAACTTGAAAGTTCCAAGATTTTGCCAGTGATCAATCAAGTTCTTCTGCCCCATTCTCGGCTGATCGATACAACGGTCACATCATTAACTCCGGAAATTTGCCAGATCCAAGGTAGCGTTCTTCACGGCCAAAAACCCGGTAAATGTACAGTTTCCTATGTTGCAGTAGGAAAGTCGGGAAACTCCTTTGCCACGACAAAGGATTTCCTTTTCTAGGTTGAAAAGTGTGTCGGATTTCTGCTGAAATGCGTTACTTTTTCGGCTAAAGGGGGTGGACATGACGGCAATAGTGACGGTCCTGGTTTTAACTTTTAACCAAGAACGCTTCGTCAGGGATTGTTTAGATGGCATTTTTGAGCAAATCGCACCTTTCGAAATCGATGTCGTCGTGCACGATGATTTTTCCACGGATGGAACTCGAGAAATTCTAAAATCCTATGAAGACGAATACCCAGGAAAGCTCCGAGTCAATTACCATCCCTACAATTATTTTTCTCTCGGTAAATCTTTAGCTTGTGGGCCCTTACTAGATATACATTCACCTTTTGTCGCATTCTGTGAAGGTGATGATTTTTGGAATGATCGATTTAAGTTGGCGAAACAAATGGACTTTATGCGGCAAAACCCTTGGTGTTCTATCAGTCATCACCCCGTTGGTGTTTTGAACGATGGCGGTGATGCTGAATATGCGATTTTGGCCAGTAGGACTCTGAATAAAATCGATGGTCATCCCATGCGAATGCCGGGTGCCAGAGTGGCCCAAGGGAATTACATTGCCACGTGCTCAGTAATGCTGCGTCGTGAAAATTTGAGAGATGATTTTCTAAAATCAGTAAAAGACATCCAACCGGAAGATTGGTTGATTTTCGCGGCCGCATCAGAATCTGGAGACGTTGGATATTTACAAGAATCCATGGCCACCTATCGACTCCACGGAAATAATGCATGGGCCGGGCAAAGTTCTGAAGGGCGGAGTATTCGCCTGAAGGAAGCTAGAGAATTTTTGAAGACCCACCTCATTGGCGATTCCCAACAAATTTTGTTGAGAAGTTAGGTGGTCAGATCTTGGAGAAGATAATCTCAATTCCCATTATGCGGCCTCAACTTCCGCCTTTAGTTAAAGTGCAACCTTACTTAAATCAGATGTACTTATCTGGCAGATTCTCTAATTTCGGTCCACTCAATGCGCGATTTGAAGAACGCCTAGCCGAATTCTTAGGTGTCCAAAGTTGGCAGGTCGTAACTTGCTCCAGCGCAACAACTGGACTTACGGGAGCGATGCAACTAGCCAGCGAAACAGAGTTCTTTCTCCCCAACTTCACCTTTGCCGCTGGAGCCCACGCAACTTTGGCCGCTGGGAAGAGAATTCATTTAACCGATATCCATGAGTCTAATTGGCAGATGGTGGTACCAGAGAAAATTGGTACATCGCAAGCAATTCAATATGTGCTTCCATTTGGTTCACCTATTTCTCTAGATCAATATCCAGCTGTTAAAACAATAGTCATCGATGCGGCCGCATCCATTGGTGCTCACCCACACGATTTATCGAAACTTCCCGAAGGATGGTCAGTTGTATTCTCGCTTCACGCCACCAAAGTAATGGGGATTGGCGAAGGTGGTTTTGTGGTTTTCGGAAATCAAGATCAGGCTAGAGAATTTCGACTATGGACGAATTTTGGGTTCGACGGTGATCGCCTATCTGCTTTCCCTGGATCTAATTCAAAACTGTCCGAGATTGCCGCTGCATTTGGATTGGCTGCTTTAGATAATTGGCCAGAGGAAAGGGCGGAGTGGCTGGCAGCTAGAGAACTCGTGCAACAAAAGGAGAGAGAACTTGGGTTATCGGTTACCAAGGATTTTGGAAATCCTATTAACCCGTACTGGAATATCCTTTTGGAAGATCAGGCTACGGCCGAGCGAATTATTTCGAATTTCGATGCTCAAGGAATTGAGACTCGACGATGGTGGCAACGTGGGTTAAGTGCAATGCCAGCATTCGACAATTCAGGGTTGGGAAATTTCCCAATGTCTAATTCAATATCGGGTAGATCTATCGGGATTCCTTTCTTTCGAGGTATTTCAAAGGCTCAAGTTCAAAGAATTTCAGAACTCCTACATGCGTCTCTCAATTGCTAGGCTCATTCCATGACTCAAGGAAAGCGCGAAGAAACCAGCTTCTATAACCAAGATGAATTGGACTCAATGGGTTTCAAATACTTGGGCCGAAACGTTCAACTCAGTCGTAAAGCCAGCTACTACGGCAGGGGCGAAATGAGTTTTGGAGATTTCAGCAGGGTCGATGATTTCACGGTGATTTCCGGAAAGGTCGAAGTTGGGCGTTATGTTCACATATCTAACAACAGCACTCTGATCGCCGGCTCTGAGGCGATTGAGATAGGAGATTTTTCCACCGTTTCTTTTGGGTGCCGTCTTTTTTCCAAGAGTGATGATTTCAGTGGTGAATTTCTTATAAATCCAACAGTTCCAAGTGAATTTAACAATGTAATTCATGCAAAGCTGATAATTGGTCGATACGTTTTTATAGGTTGTAACTCCATCATCCTGCCGGGGCTGACTCTGGCGG
Organism: uncultured Actinomycetes bacterium; assembly: GCA_903850565.1. GTDB lineage: Bacteria > Actinomycetota > Actinomycetes > Nanopelagicales > Nanopelagicaceae > CAIMZW01. The sequence goes on along the minus strand of CAINLV010000111.1, from coordinate 11,710 downwards.
ATGGCACTGGGGTTGGTGCTGGTACATTGGTGAATCGATCCACCGAATATTTCGGGAAATATTTGGGAGTTCCGTCGAGAAGAATCGGATCTAAGTCAGAAAAAATCATTCAACTTGCAGAAGAACTTCTGAAACGAAATTCTCAGCAGTGAGTCTAATTCCAAAAGTTCTAGCTCTCGTCAAAGCAACGCATTTCGGACCTACTCTCATCGTCGCTTCGGCTACTTTTATTCTTGCGCAAACCGAATTCTCTAACGCGGCATCTTTTGAAATAACACTTGCGATTGTTGCCGGCCAGTGCGTAGTGGGATGGAGTAACGATCTCATTGATTTTCCGCTAGATAGTTCGGCCGCTCGAAAGAACAAGCCCCTAGTAGCGGGAACAATTAGTAAAGAATCGTTAGCGGTTGCAATTCCTACGGCTTTAGTACTTGCGATACTTCTTTCTTACTTTGGCCCCTTGGGATTCAAAGGAACGATGATTCACCTAATCGGAATCGCAAGTGCCTCTTTATATAACCTGGGATTAAAGTCGACCTTGATCTCTGTCGTGCCTTATGCAATTTCATTTGGGTTGTTGCCGTGGGCAATCTACGTGGCTGCAAACAAGCGAGTTCCGGCGTGGATATACCTGGGATTCATGCTTTTCGCTTGTGCATTCCATTTCCTCAATGTGGTCAAAGATATGGAATCCGATCGTTTGCTCAACATCGCAGGTCTGCCACAACGACTAGGTAAGTCAGGAAGTTTGGTAGCGGCGCTCTTATTGGTGGGATTGGGTTGCTGGGACATTCTGGCTAGATAAGTTAAATCGCATAATTTCGTATCTATAAAAATTCATCGAGAAATTCCTAATTGCTTTGAACCATTGGTGTCTCTGTTTCGTTGTAGCAAGTAACGGAGGCTAAATAACCAGCCCTCGGATAAAGAGAAATTTTACATAAGGGGGAAACAAGTGCTGGATTTTGCAATGCATTTCGATGCTTTCTGGGGAGCTCGTATCGGACTCTTCTTGGCTTACGTCGTGGCACTTGAGCTTCTATTGGTCGTTTGGTTCCTGCTGACCAGCAAGGCGAAGGCTCCCAAAAAGGCCACTGTCCAAAAGTTAGTATCTGTGGCCCAAATCGAATCCGCCCGTCCCGGCAGTTTCGCCCTTCGCCTAGTCGCTTAAAGTTTTTCAGATAATATTGAACCAAATGAACCGGTATCTCGTTGTAGTAAGTGGAGGTACTCATGTCGGCTAAGCAGGACCAGCTCATCAACGCTCTTTATGAGGTTCATGGCGCCCGGCTGCTCCGATTCGTGGTTCAAATGACTAAAGATCTGGCTATGGCTCAGGATGTTGTCCAAGAAGCGATGCTTCGAGCCTGGAAAGATCCCAAGATCCTGGACCAAGGGGATGAGGGTGTGAGCGCATGGCTCTTCACCGTGGCGCGGAACCTGGTCATCGATGATCGCCGAAGTGCCAGATTTCGCCGAGAAATCTCCTCAGATGTACTGCCAGAAGTTGTTACTGCCGATGAAACTGATGCCACCTTGGAAACCTGGATCTTTTCGGATGCGCTATCCACCCTTTCGGATCAGCATCGCCGGGTTGTTATTAGCTCCTACTACCTTGGCCAATCGATCGCTGAGATCGCCAGAGAAGAAGGAACGCCCGAGGGAACAGTTAAGTCCCGGCTTCATTACGCGCTCCGAGCTTTACGCCTAGCCCTTCAAGAGAGAGGAGCAATCCAATGAACGAAGAAGTTGATGAATTTCGCCAGTGGGATGCTTCGTATGTCCTTGGTGCCCTCAGTGCAAAAGATCGTAAGGATTTTGAAATCCATATGACAAATTGCGACGGTTGCACCAGATCTGTAGCTGAACTCGCCAGCATTCCTGGTTTCCTCATGAAGATTGATAAAGAGACGGCTAAAGGTCTGATGGATCAACCTGAGCCTTCGAATGTGTTCGCGCTTCCCAGCGCACCCATTCGAGATCTGGCCCGTGGCGTTGTGGCTCAGCGGAAGCGTTTTAGAATGCAATTGGTAGCTGGGCTATCTGTAGCCGCATCCACCGTAATTGCGGTCGGACTCTTTTTGGGATCAACCGCTGGCCAATCTGGCGGACAGGTCGGTTCGAATGTAACGAACTCGATTTCGGCAACGAATGTCTCAATGAAGGCGCTCGCGGCTGATTCAATGTTGGTGGATATGAAGGTTCGTTCGCAGAATTGGGGTACTCAGTTCATCTGGAGTTGCACCTATCGAAGCGAAGAAAGTAGCTCAACGCCGGAAAGTTATGACCTAGTCGTCACCGATGCCGTCGGAGCAACGACCATTGTGGCTACTTGGACCGAAGCCGGTGCTAGCGCCAAGAACCTGGTCGCCACCACCGATATCCCGGTGGCAAAAATCAAATTTGTCCAGATCCAGAATTCCCAAACGCACGAAGCGCTAGCGCAAGGAATTATTTAACTTCGACTCGTAATGAAAAACACATAGTGCCATCACTATTGAGAGGGAGTTTGACCTTTCTAGCCTTCTGGGGAGTAAGTACGATTAAGGCATGAAATCGAAAGTCCCGCTACTTCTAGTCGTTTTTTCCTTGATCTTTGGCACCGTTAGCGTTGCTCGTGCAGATGATGCAGTGCCTACCCGAGCAGATCGGGTGGCAACTATCCAGGCTAAATACAATCCAATTTTCGATTCAGAATATGCCCGCTTGTTGGTAGTGAAGTCCAAGATCGGAAACGATGCCACGACCATGGCTTCCTTCACAAAAATTATGGATGATTTCCTAAATGTTCGGCGCACCATCGATCAGAATCTAGCCGATCCAACTTCAGATTTGGATACGGTCGCTGGTTATGCCGAAGAAGAGACCGGTGAATTCGCCGACACACTTCGCTTAATGGAGAAGCAAGTCAACACTCCTAAAGCGTCTCCCACGCCTTCGGCAAAAGTAACTCCGAAAAAGGTGGTTAAGAAGACGACAATCACTTGCTTGAAAGGAAAGACCGTTAAGAAAGTCACCGCAGTCAATCCAATATGCCCAAAGGGCTACATCAAAAAGAAATAGGGATTAAGGGATCTGAATCTGATCGGTGAAATCTTTCCCAATGTATTCGTAAACGACGTCGATGAGTGTCGCTAACAGAGCCGCTTCGTGAACTGATTGTGGCCCGTCATATTCATCGTTCGAGTGCCTTTCTGGATCATTGATTCGATCCCAATACGGCGTTAGGACTTTAACTGCCCGTTCCACAGCTCTGCCGAGTTTGTCGTCTTTAGTAAGTGGAATGCGAGGGTTTTCTTGGTTTTCGTCTACGGAAACCAATTCCCAAATTTCTCGGTCACTTTTTATGTTGGCTAATGATTCCAATAATGGGTAATGAACGGTGCTTTGATTAATTTCTTTGTCATGATTTCTCCTGATAACTTTCGAAGGGCGCACATATGGAATATGGCCCCAGATAATTTTCTCTGGATCCAGATAGATGACCTTACCTCTGCGAATGGTTCGATGATTGCCAGAAGTGGTGAAGCTCCGTTTATTGGTTTTGACTACCACCTTAAAATTCCAAAAATGATTATCGAGCAGACCCACTTCATCAGCAAGAATCATTCTCTGTAGTTCGATCCCGGACAATCCTGCTTGCTTTTGAGTGGGAACGACTCTGGTAACAATCTCGGAATATGAAGATAGATCGTACTCATCAAAATAATTAGGCACCACAAAATTCTGCAAATGGATTTGAATGCTATCTGCAAGATCGATCTCAGGAGCTTGAGTAAGCACTTCGGAAAGATTGTCATCACCTTGGATTATGAGGAATTCATCGGCATCAAATGCAAGGACATAATCTGCACCCAAATGACGGGCCAATTGAATTGCAGCACCAGTTATTGACGCTTGGACATACTTGCCCGGATATTGAAAGATATGAAGGCGTCCGCCAAAGACTAAATCGCGAAGGTTTTGCAATCCTTGGAGTGTGAAGTCTGTGGAGCCGTTATCTATAACTATGACTTCATCACAATCATTGGCCAGTGCATGAGCCACCGAGACTGCAATTAGTGGCCACTCATTTTTGACGACACTTACGCCAAAGATCTTCATTTTCAATCCTGTCCAGTACTTCAGCCGACGTATAATATTAGTGTCCAATATTGATTCAGGTTGGGAAAGTGACTGATTCCCGAAAGATACCTTTGGAGTAATTCGTGGAATCTGGGGAATCGCACTTTTTTGATTGGTTTCAAAATGCAAAGCCTGAATTTGAAACCTATTTATCTTCATTCCGCGGCGAAAAAGTGGATTTTTTGCAAATCGGAGTCTATTTGGGGAGCGCGTCGGTATGGCTCCTTGATAATGTGCTTACTCATTCTAAATCACGGCTCTTTGATGTCGATCCTTGGGTCAACATCACCGGTGATGACTTTTACCCACCGCTTGGAGAAATTGAATCCACATACAACAATAGGACTTGCTTGTATTCGAATGTAATAAAGATGAAAATGTTCTCTGATGATTTCTTTCGTCAAAATGAAGCGAGATTTGATTTCATTTACATCGATGGGGACCATCACCGAAGCCAAGTTCTCAGGGATGCCGAAAATGCTATAAGGGTGGCAAAAATAGGAGCAATCATCGCCTTCGATGACTATCTCTGGAACCTGGATCCCGCTGCGGAGAATAAACCAAAGGATGCCATCGACGTATTTTTATCCAAGTACGCAGAGCGAATTCAAGTAATTCACAGTGGTTACCAAGTGTGGGTAAGAGTTCTCAATTAGCACTTGGCAGAAAATCTGCGATTTTTTACAGTTGCTCCGAACCACTTCTTCTGGTCTTAGCAATCGCCTTGGCAGTAGAAGTGCTTTTTGTTGAATCAATGGATTTTTTCCCAGAGCGAGATGCCACTGCTGCTCGAGATTCTGCCAATGCAGCTTTCGTCACTTTCCAACTTCGTTGTGCCAACGCCACGCATAGACAATCCACGACGGTGAGTTGTGCGATCCGACTTGCGGTGGCACCACTTCGAAATGTGGTTTCACGCGCCGACGTGAACAATACATAATCGGCAAGCGTCGCGGCCTGACTGCGAATGCCATTGGTAATTAGTACGATTTTCACCCCACGATTTTTAAATTCAGTGATCACATCTATGACATCCACTGTTGATCCGCTATGGCTTATTGCTACCAAGACATCGCCTTTTTTGAGAAGTGAGATTGAGGTAAGTGCTGAATGCGCATCTCGCCAAGCGATAGAAGCTATGCCCAATCGATTCAATTTCAATTGCAGATCCATGGCGACATAGCCACTAGAAGCCAATCCAAAGGTGGCGATTGTCTTTGCCTTGGACCAGAGATTTACTACCTGAACGAAAGTTTTTGGATCCAATCGTTCGGCTGTTGTCTTTATAGCAAGGGCATCTGCGGCGGCAATTTTTCTTATGATTTCTTCGGCAGTGTCATTGAGCGTGATGCCACCATCTAGGTCTCGAATGGAGGTATCAACATTTCCCAGACGGCTCACTTCGCCAACCAGCGCCATACGAAATTCTGGATATCCCTTAAACCCCATGGTTTTTGCAAAGCGAACCACGGAGGAAACGGAAGTGACGCTGTGCTCGGCCAACCTGGAGATATTCATCTGGGCGACTGCTGCCGGATCATCAATAATGGTTTGGGCAATCAAGGCTTCAGAGGCGTGAAAGCTTCCAAATGAATTCTTTATCTCTCCCACGAGATCGGAGTATTTGGGAGTTGGAGAGGCCAGCGCCGGGCGTTTTGGGGGCATCTAGGACTCCTCATGAAAAAAATTTCGACCAAATTTGGCCTTTGGTGAAAATTATCGCCTTGAATGAGTTGGGTCAAGGAGCAGGGCATAACAAAAGCGTTAAATATCGGTTGATTTCAATAGCTCAAGCATGGGCTCGATATAAGAGTTAGTGGGAACCGGGTTCGTTTCTACTAGAAGACGATTCGTCCCAAATGCGAAACCCCTTCCTAACTCCGGATCTAGAACAATGGCAATTCCTGGAAAACCAGTATGGCCAAAGGCTTCGAATTGTTGACCAAAACGGCGAAATCCCAAACCCTGAATTGGGTCAACTCCGCCCGTGCGAAACTGAATCAAGTTGGGAAAGTAATCCGAGCCGAGCAAAGTTTGGCCGAATGAAACCAAATCACCTAAGGATGAGAATAGGCCGGAATGACTGCTCACTCCGCCGAGTAAATGGAAGGCATTGCCATCATTTACTTCACCCTTCAAAATCTGAGTTCGCCATCCACCAAATTGGGAGGCAGGAATATTGATTGGATAAGGCAGATTGCTTTCCAACATCTGAAATTCGGCTCGATCACCGAAGGAGCTAGGAATAGTTGCTTCAATATTTGTGGGGGTTGCATATTTAGTATTTACCAAGCCCAAGGGGTCTGCTATTAATTCTGCAAAAAGTTCTGGAAAGCTTGCCCCAGAAATCTTCTTCAGAACTTCGCCTAAAACTATGAAACCTAAATCTGAATAGTGCCACTGGCTCGAAGGCGGATATCTCAATTCCTTCTGCGAAATGAAGGTCAGTATTTCTTCCGCTGAACCTAGCTCGGCGTAAAGGGGCCACCACTCCCACAAGCCGGATCGGTGGAGCAACAAATCACTAACTGTGAAGCGTTCAAACCCTGGATAGGGAAGATAGGTAAATACTGAATCTCCTAAGTCGAGAAGACTTCTCTCTTCCAACTTCATGGCAATAGAAGTAGTCGCCAAGATCTTGGTGACACTACCTAAATCAAAGATGGCATCCGGTGCGGCAATCTCCGAAAGATTTGTGGAGTATTGAACCTTTGATGCGGAGAAAATTGCAGAAGCAAAGACTGGTGGCGCTGTTTGACCCGGCTCCACGGCTTGGAAAATACCTGACATTTCGATACCCAGAAAACTACACTAATTGCATGGCGATTGAATTGCACTCGGTGAGCGAAAAAGATATTTCCAGATTGGCCGAGATTTTTTATCAATGCCTGAAAAATGATTACCGGGAAGTCTTACCGCCAGAGGTGCTCGAGCCTTTCTCGGAAACGGACTCGCTGGAACTGTGGCAAAAGAGTTACAAAAGCCAGTCGCACCTACAATTTATCGGCGCTTGGGGCAATGGTTCGTTACTTGGTTTCGCCAAGTTCGGTGGCGACCCTGAAGGTAGTGAAGATGGCTATTTAGCCAGTCTCTATGTCGATCCGGGCTATTCCGGCCAAGGAATTGGACGCATGTTGCTCACCCACGTGTTGCAGGAATTAACGGCATATCCCAAAACTAAGTTATGGGTTTTTGAAAAGAATCCTCGAGCAATTGCGCTCTATGAATCGTTGGGTTTTCTCCGCTCGGGAAGAACCAGGACCGAGGCAGAGTGGCAAGCACTCCAGTGCGAATTAGTTTTAGATAATTCTTAAACTGGTAAATTCGTGGTCATAAAGAATCGGGGCCGGAAAGCCGTTCTTTCCCGGAGAAATAGTCCCCAAAATTCGGGGGCCAATAGCTCCCGTACTTGAAGGAATATTTCCCACTTTGTTATGTGCGCTAAGGAAACCGATTAAGCCGAAGAGATAGGCCTCTTTGCCATCGGAACTTAAACCTAAATCCTCATAGGGCAGGAATTCCACTGAAGGAGAGAGCTGGCGAAGCTTTGCCATCAAGGTCTTATTGTGCAAGCCACCGCCAGATACAAATACTTGTTCCAGATTGAGTTTATTGAACTCATTGGCAATAGTTGTTGCCGTCAAAGCGGTCAAAGTGGAAATCCAATCCAGCATTGAAACATCTGGGTAGCGTTCCATCCAAGCGAGCAAATAGTCATGATTAAATAACTCTTTACCCGTTGATTTCGGGTAGGACATCGCGTAGTAAGGCTCTTTCAGCATTTCGGCAAGAACTTCCTGATTTATTTCACCTTGCGCCCCGAGAGCGCCATCTTTGTCGTAATTATCTTTTCCCTCTGTGTAAATACGAACTGCTGCATCCATTAATGCATTGGCAGGACCCACATCGAATGCAATAGTTGAGTCACCCCGTCTGATGATGGTCATATTTGAAATGCCACCAAGATTGAGCGCGCCGCAGTTGGAATTTCGCGCTGCTAGCAACATGTGGTCTATCAGGCTGGCAAAGGGTGCACCTTGGCCACCTGCTGCGACATCTCTGGAACGTACCTGCGAGAGGACCGGAATTCCATTTCGTTCAGCAACGCGAGCGGCATCTCCTACTTGCAGCGTGCCCAGAGCCTTGCCTTCGGGGGAGATCCAGTGATACATGGTTTGCCCATGGGACACAATTAAATCCGGTGTGATGCCAGATTCCGCAATTGCCAGGGCCGCGGCTTCTGCGCATGCTTCACCGACCAGAGTGTCGATCTGGCAGACAACTTGATAGTCAATCTTGGCTGGTGGCATAGAGCGATTGATGAGCCCGTAAGTTTCGGCTGGATATTCATGGGTTCTGGTGAAGAGAGGTTTTAAAAGAACGGTCTCACCATCAGTGCCGAATTCACCTATCGAACAATCGATACCGTCATAAGAGGTACCAGAAATCATTCCTAGAATTTTCACGTTATTCCCTTCGGCTGAGTTTCGGCATTGCTTCAATCAAGGTCTTTGTGTACTGATCTTGCGGATTTTCCATGACTTCATTCCACGATCCTTTTTCAACGATCTTTCCGGCATTCATGACCATAATGTCGTCACTTACGTGCTTAACAATTTCTAGATCATGGCTGACGAAGATGTAGGTCAGGTTGAATTGGCTCTTTAGCTCTAGGAGCAAATTGATGATGTCGGCGCGAACCGAAACATCCAAGGCTGAAACCGGCTCATCCAAAAGGAGAATCTCGGGATTGGCTGCCAATGAACGTGCAATACAAATTCGTTGGCGCTGGCCACCACTGAATTGATGTGCGTAACGGTTGGACATATCGCGGGAGATCCCGACTCTACCCAGAAGGTCGCTGACCCGTTCGTCTCGTTCTGACCCCGTTAGAGCTGGTTGGTAGATTGCGACTACTTCATCTATCGCTTTATAAATTGGCTGTCGTGGATTCAGGGATGAGTAAGGATCTTGAAATACCAATTGAACAGTTCGCTGCCGATTTTTCAAAACGTATTTGGAGATAACTGGATGGGGTTTTCCGGTTACTTGAACGGTCCCGGTATCTGGAGATTCCAACCCAGCGATGATTCTAGAGAGCGTTGATTTCCCGCATCCACTTTCCCCGACAATACCTAGGATCTTTCCCTCTTCGACTGCAAAAGTAATATCCGAAAGTGCTTGAATGGTCCGATCTTTGCTTTTGGAGACATAACGCTTAGAAACGTTTGTAACTTCTAATTTCAGGGCCACTAGATCAGTCCTCCTTCAAATGGATTGAAGCAGGCGAAAGATTGACGACCCAGTTCTACTAGCTCTGGCTTTTGCTGAGTGCAGTTGGGCAGAACCCTGCTGCATCGATCTGCAAAACCGCACTGTCCGGTCACGGTCCAAGGTTTAGGGGGAGTGCCAGGGATTGAGATCATCTTCTGCTGATGTTTACGTTTGATGAGAGAACCGATCAGGCCGACCGTATATGGGTGGCGAGGGTTTTCGAAAATCTCTGCAACAGTTCCCACTTCTACAATCCGACCGGCATACATAACGATGACTTTATCCACCATCTCGGCGACAACGCCGAGGTCATGGGAAATCCAAAGGATGGAAGCGTTATTTGCTCGCTTTTGCTCATTCACCAAATTCAAGATTTGGCGTTGGATCGTTACATCCAAAGCGGTTGTTGGCTCATCTGCAATTAATAAATCAGGCTTCAACAAAAGCGCAATGGCGATCATCACGCGTTGGCGCATACCTCCGGAAAATTCATGGGGATAGGAGTTTGCGCATTTTTCAGGTTCGGGAATTCGAACGCTCTCCAACGCCGCCAAAGTGCGAGCCGAATCTTTACCAAGGTCATGTGCCTCTAGCACTTCTTCGATCTGGCGACCAATTTTCATCATCGGGTTCAACGAGGTCATGGGATCTTGGTAAACCATGGAGATTCGATTACCTCGAATATTTTGTAGATTTTCTGCAGCGATTTCCTGTCCCTGAAATTCCACCGTACCCGAGCGTTTTCGAACACCATTGGGCAGAAGCGAGAGAATGGAAAGGGCAGATAGCGATTTTCCAGAACCGCTCTCGCCGACAATTCCTACGGATTCTCCCTTTTCAATAGAGAATGAGACATCATCGACCAGGGTCTTTCCATCTAGCGAAGTTTCAACGGTCAAATTGCTGACCCGCAAAAGGCTCATACAGATCTCCTGGTTGGGTCCAACGAATCTCGCAAGCCATCGCCCACCAAATTCAGCGAAATTACGGCAAAGACCAAAGCTAGTGCTGGACCAGCTAAGGTCCACCAAGCAAAGGCGGCTGTGGATTGAGCTTCAGAGACCATGAGCCCTAAAGCTGTCAAGGCCTATCGACGTGAACATCCTGGCTCAAAACTAAAGACTGCTGTAACTACCAAGCCGTCAAAGTTAAAGAAGGGTAGCAAAGCGTCAAAGCGTCGTAAGAGCTATTGCTCACGCAGTCGTGGACAAATGAAGATGCACAGCATCAGCTGTGCCAAAACTCCAGACAAGGCCATCTGTAAAGCACGCCGTAGGTGGAACTGTGAATAAGTAACTTTATGTTGCTTATTGACCACATTTACAAAAAACAGAGAACCCTAGATCAATTACCCCGCAGAGGACAGCGCATTCCCTCAGGTACCGAGCGTCACTGGCTGGGTGAATATATAGGATATTTCCCTGGAGGGTTTGAAATGTGGCGCTGGCGCCATGGTATGGCCACCACTTATTGTATTTTTAATCCAGAAACTCGTAAAGTAGAAATATCAATATCAGGCACACGCTATATTACTAACCCATTAAGTTTTAAAATATTTGGTGTTTATGCTCGCCCTAAAAATCAAGTTCGAGCCATTGGTCTTTATGAATACTTAATTCGACAATTAAATTTAACTTTAATTAGCGATCATTGTCAAAGCCCTGGCGGCCAGCGTATATGGCGCGAATTAAAACGAAAATCATCATTAAATGTTTATGGATATGATTTCCGTACTCACGAAGCCTACGAAACATCAGGGCATAATTTTGATCAATTATATGTAACTACAAAACAATTAGAACGAGCTGTGCCCGGCACCGTGAAAGAATTACAAGGCTGGGCCCGTAATGTTAGACTAGTTGCCCGACTGGCAAATTAGCTTTAACTAAATACAGTATGACCAAACAATATATTCGTCTACTGTCTGATGTTTACTGTGATTGGGAGGCCCTGCCCCCAATCTACCGTGTATATGTCAATGACGAATTATTTGCAGAACGCACCTGGATTTGGAAAGACAGTTCTATATATCTTGAAGAATTGCTACAAATAGAAGCTAAGTTTGGCAACTATAAAATACGCTACGAGTTAGTACCCCCACATTTGGCAAAACTTCAAGTAAAAAATATGCGGGTAGAATATGGTCCTGGCAAAGTTGATCAGCAAGGTAATTTAAGGATTGAAAATGCGACTGTATGAATTTGTTAAACTACAAGAAACAGCGTCATCTGGCGCCACCTCGAGTGGTAGCGTAGCCACTATAGCAATGCCGCTAGGGGGTATGATTTCCAGAAATGCCGGATCTTTCTTT
>CAINLV010000110.1 GCA_903850565.1 uncultured Actinomycetes bacterium | reverse complement strand
TACCAATCCCCATAGGCTGAAGTTCGGACTTTAATTCTGGACGGTTTTCAGCACCACTTCTGTATAGATCGATCAATTCGGGACAAATATCATTTACGATCGCTGGAATAGAAGGATCAACGGCTAGAAGAACTGATCCACCGCCCACAAAAGGATCAATAAATCTGTCAGGAGTGAAATGGGGAGCGGCTGAAGCAATTTTCGCCAATTCCGAAGATTTACCTCCGGGCCATTTAAGAAACGGAGAGAGATCCGAAGTGAAAATTTCGATCTCATTCGAAGTTTTAAGGGCGTTGGAATCTGACATTTGTCCAGCCTATTCTAAATTGCTCTCTTGATCTTTGTAATAGTCTGCGCCGTCGGAAGAAGTATCAACTGTTGAAAAAATGCGGATTTTACGAGTGATGAAAGTTTAGGCGGATTTACCAACAACCCTGTGTAAAATCGCCGATACACCAATATTCGGAAAGTTACCAAATTTGAGAGTCAAAGGTCGTAGTGCGAGGCGTAGTTAGGCCGTATAGAGTGCTCCCAGCGGCTAAAGTAAGCGGGAAATAAGGGTCTAAGGCAGAGCGGTTGAAATCCAAACGTCTCCGCCAGGTCCACCTTTCGAACTGCTCTCCAATTTCGGTTGATGATATTCACTTCAATTCGAACCGTTGAAATGCCGTAAGTCCAAGAGGCCATGACTTCAACAAAAAAAGAAGACCAAAGGATTAGTGCCATACTGATGAAGGTCTATTGATTTTCGAATTTTTCCAGAGAATAGTTACTAGTGAACCTTTACGGAGGCGCCACAATGGCTATTCGTTATTCGAAGATGTTGAACCATATCGCTCTACTTTTATCGATCGCCATGGTCACCGTTTTTCTAGTCCCGCCAGCGCATGCGGCAAAAATACTGACCACCAAGATTGACACTCAAATCTGCCTCATTAGCGAATCAAGCGGAAACACATTTCTCCCGCTTCCAAATCGGTGTATTGGCGTAGTTGGTGTTAATAGCGGTGGACTAGTACCCCGATTCTGCCCAAATGCACAATTAGGATTCTGGCAACACGTTCAAGCATCCGATGGTTCAGGACCAGAAGTTGGCAGTTTCGCAGATACATTTTCCGGCGTCGATCGTTACTACCCCTCGATGGTACCGCCGGCACTTTTTCCGCTAGTTCTGCCTGGTGCACTTGCGCCGGGTTCATACACTGTTCAATATAACTATTACGGGGCGACGAATACATCATTACCTCCGGAGGGACCGGTAACATATTTAAGTAGTTCGGCTACATCTAAGTTAGATATCGGCTGTCCACTGACGATGACGATCACTCGATTAAAGTTGCCGGCTAAAACAATCGGATTCGATATTCGCGTGGCTGTCGCGTGGAAAGACTATACAAATGGATCTCCTTGCGACCTCACAGCGAAATATCAATTCAGCATTGGAGATTCCAATGTCACTGCGAAGCTCGAAAAGAATTGTGTTTATCGCATAACTTTAACTAAGTTGACAGATCTCATCCCATCAAAGCCTAGAAATCAAGTGGCATGGTGGATGCAGAAACTCAACGATGAATTCCAAGGCGTATCTAATGGTCAGAGCGCACCAGGAGAACTTCCACTTCCAGAACCATCCATCGATCCTTTGCATGAACAATTACAGAAGGCGCTGCAAGACATCGTTGATAATCGAATCACGGCGAAAATCAGCGCCCATGTTCAGAAATATCCAGAGGATGCTGCTGTTTGTTCTTTGACCAGCAGTGCATTAAATAATTTTAAAAAGCTACTTGGAGTTGCTGATGAAAAGATCAAAGATGCAATCGCCTCTCGGAGCAGCGTATCGGCAGCTGATTGGCTAGCCAGTTGGGCGGTTTTCAACAGAGTACTAATTCTGCAAGGGCAGATATTGGCCTTCATTGCCCTCATCCCTGAAGCATCCACGGTTGGCGTGCCTGCCTATCTCGCCGAGTACATCTCTCCAGCACTTTTGCCACAAGTCACCCTTCTCTTAAGCGTTATTGCGCAGGGGTTCGGGCAACTTCAAACTTATTGGTCAAGCCTCATGGCCGGAACCTGGGATGAAGGTGATGTGCAGCTTTCAAACTCCGCGGCGCAATTAACCGTGGTGGGAGAAGCCGTTAATACAGCAAAGAATGGCGGCCAACTTTGGGCTAAACCTTTGGCTGGTGTCGCTGTTCCTTGGGCTAACGGAATTTTGAGCGCACTGAGCATCGCAAAAACTTTCGACGATCTGTCGAGTGATTTACAGGGTGTTCAAAGTGATCAGGCTGCTCATGTGAAAGCCTACTTTGAGAGCTCTAGGCAATATGCAATTGCCTTGTACAAAGCAGTAGATGCTCTCACGCAATTCAATTCCGCTTCCTCTCTGTGTTTAACTGAGTCAATAACTTTAAACGCAACAAATGGGCTTGGCGAAAGAGCAAAATTGACGAATAAGATGTAGATACATTTTTAATCACCTCTTGATATACACCTCGGGAAAAATCACAGATAACGGGAGCTAATACCAATACTGCAAGGCGTAGTTGGGCCATAGAGAGTGCTCTCAGCGGCTGAAATGAGCGTGAAATAGGGCTAAGTGGAAGAACCGTTAGAATCCTCTAGTCTGCGCCACTTCGGAATTTGGATTTGTAGTTCTCGTTACTTTCCATTGGAAACCAGAAATAATTTCTTTGATCACCTGAGCTGGGTCCAGCATTTATTGGCGGGGAATAATTTACCG
>CAINLV010000109.1 GCA_903850565.1 uncultured Actinomycetes bacterium | reverse complement strand
AGAATCTTGACGTTCGGGAATCTAAAGCCGTAAACGACTAGTGCTAGCCTGAAGCCCCACGTAATTAGGGGCTGTAGCGCAGTTGGTAGCGCGCCTCGTTCGCAACGAGGAGGCCAGGGGTTCGATTCCCCTCAGCTCCACCAAAAGTCTGTTATTAAAACTCGGGTATTTTCCTTCGGTAAACGCATTTGTTTGTATTAGCAATAGCGAGGAACCCAGAAGTTCGTTATTAAAACTTTGAGTTTAAAATTCAATGGCACTTATATTTTTGTTATACTTATATTCATGAGTAAAGAAATCAAAGCAGTTCTATTCTCTTCAGGCGTTATATTTTTAAGTGCGTTTGTCGCAATAGTTGCCGATCATAAATCTACTTATCGTATTTGGACGTTAGTAGTCGGCGTAATTCTGATAGTGCTTTGCAGCATCATGGCGGGATATTACTTAAGTCCAAAAACTAAAAAGTAGCTAGACCGAGGCAGTAGGGGATTGTGTTCTAAAAATATTTATCAGTTCTTCAGGCTTAGGCGCAATCCATTCTGGATTAGCTTTTTCGATCTCTTGTTTTGAGCCATATCCGTAGAGAACGCCAACTGATCTCATTGAGTTCATCTTAGCCGCCTCTATATCAACGTGCCGGTCGCCAATCATTATCGAATGCGTATCAATAAAATTTTGATCCATAAGCTCTTTCAACTGACTACTTTTCTTGACGCCCACTTCTGCTCCGTTAACAAAATTGAAGTGGTCACGAATATTGAAGAGAGTGAGAATCCTTTCAGCAAAGTCCACCCGCTTGGAGGTGCAAACTCCGAGCTTGAAACCAAGTCCTCGCAGAGCTACAAGGACATCCGGAATCCCATCGTACAAAATGTTCTCTGAGAACCCCACCTCGGAATACCTCTCACGGTATTTGCTCACAAGGCTACTGACGTCCTTATCTTGATCCAAGTGCAGGATCTCTCGGAAGGAGTTATCCAACGGTGGTCCAATAAACTTCTTTAATTCTTCCTCTTCAAGCGGACTCATTCCATGCTCGAGAAGTGAGTAGTTTATGGAACGGACAAAACCGAGCGCCGGATCAGTTAGCGTCCCATCAAGATCGAAGATTAATTCGCATGGTGTCTGCTCTATCGAATTTGACATATCCATCGAATTATAAAGGAATGATCGTCAAATTACGATGAATCAAAGATCTCGCGTTGATATAGGACTATCTTCCGTGCGAATCCCTCATCTTGATTCCTCTGGTGAGCAAATAGCGACGTACAGTTCCCGGAGAGGCTTCTACGCGATTTCCTATCATTGCTAGGGAAAGTCCTGATTCGTACAGCCCAACCATTTCGTCGATAAGTTCGCGCTTTGGTGATTGCTGACGCATTGCGACCCCCGCCTTTTTAAGCCGTGCGGAAACTGTATGGCGAGAAATGCCGAACTCCCGGGCGAGTTGGTAGACAGTTGCCCCAGTCCGGTATCTATCAGCCATTTGGAAAGCTTGAGTTTCGGATAGTCTCCGTTGACGTTGCCTTATTGGCCCAGTTCGTTCATAATCGAATCTTGTAACTTGGGGTTCCAGGGTTGAATGACCCCTGTTGAGCAGCGTGGCCCATTTGTTTGTGTCAGCAGTGGACAGTGCCACGCGGAATATGTGGCAATATTTAAGCCCGCATCTGCTCCTTCGGGTGATGCGGGCTCAATCTTTATTCTTTTGCTTTGCTTCAGTTACTAGCGGGCGATAGCTACTTTCAACGCCTTCGTTT
>CAINLV010000108.1 GCA_903850565.1 uncultured Actinomycetes bacterium | reverse complement strand
GCTCTGATTGGTATCGGGTGCATTGTCGTTGTTTTTCTTTGGCAGAAAAATAAAGTAGTTGGATATGCCGCTGCCGGACTGGGCGTACTGGGATTAATTGTTGGCGTCATAGGAATGCTCGGAAGTGGACCGTTAGCAAAGTATTTATATAAGGCCTCGGTCACCTATCGTGGTGATTATTGGCGAGCTGGAATCAATATGTTTAAGCACCATTTTCTTTTTGGTGTTGGCTTAGATCGCTACGGATCCTATTTCCGCCAATATCGGGATGCAACACAATCTCTTCGCCGTGGACCAGACACTATTTCCAATGCAGCACACAATGTGCCGATTCAACTTGCTTCAACTGGCGGCATCTTTGTTTTGCTTTCATTTATTGCGCTTTTCATATTTATTGTTTGGCGGGGGATTATTGCCATACGTCGCGCTTCTGGGGTGCAACAGCTAGTTATCAGTTCTTACGTCGCTGCTTGGGTCACTTACGAAGCCCAGTCATTTATCTCAATTGACAACGTCGGTATTGCAATTTGGGGCTGGATCCTCGGTGGAATCATTATTGGGCTTTCGATAACAGAGGGCGCCGAGCCAGTGAGTTCTCACCCAATGAACGTAAAAGCTAACAAGAATCGAAAGAGCAATCGAACAAAGGTAAGAGCGAATAAAGCCAATAAAGAGAATATTGCGCAACCTTTGATTTCCGCAATTGCCGCAACTGTTGCAATTGCAATTGTAATCCCGCTCGCTTTGGCAGACGCACAAGTAAAAATGGCGCAGTCTTATTCAAAACCCGATAGCTCAAATGTTGCAACATATATTACTGCGGTAAAGAAGCCGCTGACTTACGGATTTGTAGATCCGTATAGCAAATTGATGGTCGCATCTTTGTTAGCTCGGGCGGGAGATGTATCGAGCAGTGTCACGATGACCAAAGAATTAGTCGCTTCTGATTCGCGAAACTACGATGCTCTCAATTTATTAGCAACTATTTATGAACAGACGAAGAGAGTTCCATCTGCTATCCCGCTGCGTCGCAAGATGGTCGCATTAGATCCGTTCAACCAAAAGATTCTTTTGCAGCTCGGAAAAGATTTGAAAGCATCTGGAGATGTAGCCGGCGCTAAGGCCGTTATTCCATTGATTGATGCCTTTGCAGCAAGCACACCTGAAGCGGCTCAAGCGAAGAGTGAGTTCGGCGCGTAGGCGAACCGATAGCCTTTATCCATGCGCGTAGCGATAGTTGGTCAGGGGTATGTGGGTTTGCCCTTGGCTATTGCTGCTGCCGAAGTTGGACATACAGTCGTTGGAATCGACGTTGATACCAATCGTGTGCAGGGGTTAACGAATGGCCACTCACCTGTTTCGGATGTTTTGGATTCAGCCCTTGCTGCAGTAATTGCTAGTGGAAATTACGATGCCTCACATTCATTTGAATCTATTTCATCGGCCGACGTTGTCTGCATCTGCGTGCCAACACCATTGGATGCACTAGGTGCTCCAGATCTAACTGCATTTAAATCCGCACTAGAAGCGGTCGGCGCAAATCTTGGTCCCGCTGCATTAGTAATTCTTGAATCCACGATTTCGCCCGGTACAACAAGGGGATTAGCTTCCTCGATTTTGTCAGCAGTATCGCGCCAAACTGATTTCGAGCTAGTTTATTCACCAGAGCGAATTGATCCGGCGAATAAAAAATGGAATATAAAGAACACTCCAAAGTTGGTTTCTGGGTTAACTTCAGAAGGTACGCAGCGAGCAGTTAAGTTCTATTCATCCTTCATTGAAAGTGTTTCGACTGGGTCCTGCGTCGAAGTTATTGAAACTGCAAAATTACTCGAAAATTCATTTAGGTTTGTGAATATTAGTTTCATTAACGAGATTGCTGTTTTTTGCTCAAAGATGGGAATAGATGTTCGTGAAGTAATTGACGCTGCCGCCACTAAGCCGTATGGATTTATGCCATTTTTTCCAAGTGCGGGTGTGGGTGGACATTGCATTCCGGTCGATCCTTCGTACTTATCGGCTAAAGCTCGTGAGATAGGTGTGCCCACTAGATTTATAGATCTGGCAAATGAAGTAAATCTTTCGATGCCTTCGTTTTTCGTGGGCAAAGCAGAAGGTTTGATTGGGCCGCTTTCTGGTAAAAAAGTTCTCGTTGTAGGTGTTGCCTATAAGCCGGATGTCTCTGATGTGCGCGAGACACCTGCATCGGGCTTAATTGCATTGCTTCGGGCATCTGGAGCAGTGGTCTCATGGCACGATCATTTAGTCTTGGAGTGGAATGGTGAAACTTCGGTTCCACTCGCCAAAGATTATGACTTAGTTATTTTAGTTAATCCTCATAGTTCAGTTGATTTATCTGTGCTCGATGGAGTTCCAATAATGAATACGCGTGGTGGTAAATAATGAAGTACTTAGTGACT
>CAINLV010000107.1 GCA_903850565.1 uncultured Actinomycetes bacterium | reverse complement strand
GAAGTTCCAAACAGGCTTTGACCAGCCACTGCTTCATACGATGTATGTAGATAAGCGCTTAGATGGCATTACGGCGGTACAGACACTTTCCCGCTTAAACCGCACTCACCCTGATAAAGAAGATACTTTCGTCTTAGATTTTATTAATGACGCTGAGACAATTCAGGAAGCTTTTAGACCTTACTACCAAGAAACCAAGGCCACCCCTACTGACCCTAACATTCTCTACAACTTGCAAACTCGTATCAATAAGGCCAAAGTCATTGTTACCTCCGAGATGGAGAAGGCGGTTGCCGGTATTTTGAAGGGTGGTACTGCAGGAAGTACTGCTCTCAAGGTTAATACCGACCCGGCTGTTGATCGTTGGAAGGCCTTAGGAGAGGACGAACAAGAGGATTTCAAATCAGCTTGTGTTGATTTCGGTCGAGCTTACTCATTCTTGGCCCAGATTGTTCCCTTCCACGACAATGAGTTAGAGCAGCTTTACTACTACACAAAATATCTCTCACGCAGATTACTAACTGATAACGAGCGCAGTGGGGTCGACGTTGACGACTCTGTGGTGCTGACACATCTTCGCACTGAAATGATTAGTGACGAGGAAGATCTCTCGCTGGAAGACGGTAGCGATGACCCGCTGAGTTCATTTACTGCCGGAGGTAGAGGTGGAAAATATGAAGACCCTAAAAAGCCGCTATCGGAATTAATTGCCGCTATGAATGAGCGCTTTGGTCTAAATCTAACTGAGGCAGACCGCATCTGGTTTGAGCAGCAACAGCAACATCTGGTTGAGAATGTTGAACTTGGCGAAGTGGCCCGTGGCAACGATTTCGACAACTTTGAGATTTATCTTGAGCCAGTAATTGAAGGTCAAGTCATCGACCGCCACGAACAGAACGAAGCTCTCTTCCAAGCCTTCTTCAATAAACCAGACTTCCAACGAATGATGATAAAAGCTATGAGCGTCTCGCTCTATGAGCATTTCAATAAGACACCAACAAAATAGACATAAAACGAATTACATCCGAGACAACAGTCTGGTCATTAGTTCAATCTGATACCCAACTTTTATTCAAGTCAATAGCTGAAAACTTAGGACCGGTGTGCCGAACTCTGCCTATGTAGGGTATATCCATACATATGTAGGGCTGGACCCTACATATGTCGCGTTTATAGCCACCAATGTCGCGTTCAGCACGACATATGTCGTGTTTACCGCGACATAGAAATCACTGGACAGATAGTTATGGACTTTCCCACTAAGGTATCTCTTCAAACCAGCAATTCAATAAGGTCTCTGTTAGGTAGTCTCACTCATCCGATGTATCTCGCCTCCTAAAGTAATACTCAGATAAGAGACTTTAGGGCCTTCCGAGAATCTGTAATCAAAGTCAGGAATTCGCCGGAAGTCATCATCAAGACACCTCCATTCCAAGTCGTATTTCGGAAGGCGGTGTCATTTGTCACGCATATAACTCGCGAAGATGGGTTCTGACTAAGTGCCTCTAGCGCTGTATTGAGCACTTGTGCGTCATCTGAACTTAGGCCTTGAAATTTTGCACTCTTGTTTGTTGGCAGTTGCAAGCCATTACTCGGCACAACTGCGGTTCCGAAGATTAAGTCTGCTGCCAAAGCTTGCGCATTAGCCAGCCCCCACCCAAGACCATTATCGTTCGCGGATCGCTTAGCAACATTTATAGTGCCTTTTACAATCCAATCGCTAGTCCAAATCTGTAAAGACTGATTTCCGGCAAATACCCCGGAGGTTGTTACCGCCACTAATTTGGCAGACTCGATAATCAGCTTTAGTCTCTCGGAAGGATTGTAGGTAGGTTTTATTAGCTGAGTGTGGAGCATAATTTTCGAGTACGGTTCCCCAACAAACCGCGCAACGTTGAGGTAAACGTTTATATCGAACACGGCAATAACCGGAGGGAGTGGCCCCATAAAATTGATTAGCTGCGAGAATTGTCGCTGATAGATGAACTCAGCTCTTCAAAATTACTTTCATCAAACCCAGAAGAGTATCTGACGTACTCAGTGTCATCAGAAGCAAGAACTTCAACTCTCGTATTTCTGTACGTCGCAAATAAGTCATCCAAAATCTGTCGCGCTTGCTCATTATTCTCAACTACTGGATTAGACCCTATGACGGCTAACTCAAGAGGAGTATGTCCGTCAAGCGTCTTGTCAAAATAGAAACTTGCCATTGCCTGAATGCTTATCTCATTGCTTGAGCGTTCCGATGACCCTGCGCCAGCACGTGCGTCAAGCCAAGGCTGTTCGGAGTGACTAATGGCAGAAAGCTCACCCCCGTTTAGATGCCCATAATGACGAACAACCAGATCCACGAGAGCTAAATCTTCCTCTGAAAGACGAGTTGCATCTCCACTGACAGCAGTACGAATAGAACCAAAACCCCCGCTGTATTGCTCCCAAAGCTCCGGCGCCACCGGCCCATTGGTCCAGGCTTCAATCCGAGATTGAAAAAGTGGCTCACCGTAGATTGAGGCGTGCCAAGCTTGCGCATAGTAAGTCAGCTTCATAAGTTTTACTGCGCCCATTGGACCAGCGCGCTCTATCAGGGCAGCCGCAACATCTGAAACTTCAATCATTTCGTTCGCCTCCCTCATTGGAATTATCGTATCCCAAGATAGTCCGGGGGTATGACAGCTCTGCATTACATTACCCTGTGAATTTGGCCGATGGCCCGCGCCAAATTCAGCGGCCAACCTGCAGCGTAGCTGGAAGCCGGACCTCGTTCTGGGTCAAAAAATATAGGCTGATGGCACCAGATTTCGCGTCTCTAGGACAGAGCCGAGTAGGACCACGCCTAACTATTGCTCTCTTGGTAGGGGCTTATTGCAAAACTTCAGCCTCCCTGGAACATAAGAGGTATCAGGTAGGGGTTTGAAACTTTTTCGTTTTAGGTTTGAAGCCTTTAGGAATATGACAGATTGCGAGCCTGAAAAAGCATTTGTTAGCAACCCACCAAGAGTTAGAGTGCTTTTAGAACGCAAAACTCATTTCCTTCCGGATCTGCCATAACAACCCACGTTGTATCAGGATCTGTGCTCTGTCCGATCTCAATCCGGGTTCCGCCCAAACCTTCTATTCGGGCCACTTCAGCCGCCTGATCATCTGGTCGAAGATCCAAATGAAGTCGATTCTTTCCCGCTTTTGAATCGGGAACTTTGATGAAGAGCAGATCTGGGATAACACCTTGTGCGGAACTCCCATCTAAAAGTTCGATACAAACTTCGTTATCGGTTTTATAGGTGATCTCCCAAGACAAAACGGCGGCCCAGAAGTTCGCCAATTTCAACGGATCTGAACTGTCAACGGTGATGCATTGGATTCTGGTCATGCGGATAGTTCCTCTCCAAGAACGCTCAAAATCGGCTTCTCGATAACGAATAAGGTGCCCCAGTACACGGTGAAGGCAACGAATATTCCGCCGTAAATATCAATCAAGTAATGCTGATGAAGGAAGACCGTTGCTGGAATTATCAAAATGAACCAGACCATAAGAATCCAACTAGTGCGCGGTGCTCGGCTACGAAGGCGCCATAAGGCAAAGATCGATATCACTGACCAAGTCACGTGATTAGAGGGAAAGCCATTTAGCGGTTGGTCATTGCCATAGACGATGTGAACCAAGATCCAATCAAAAGGTGAATGGCCAAGTACTGGAGTTCTTGGTACTTGAGTTTGAAAGAAGGAATAAGCCACATCAAGACAGAGTTGGCCAACAATGATCGCTATCCCGTTAACAAAGAATGCCTTCCGTCCACCAATCTTCAACGACAGGAGCGGGACAACCACAGCAGCCAAGAGATGAAAACTTAGATATGGAATGACGAAGATTGAAACGATCGGAATTTTCTGGTCTAGCCAGCCCTTCATGATTAAGGGAGTGTAGGAATAGGTGGCTTTGTTAAATAGTTCGTAGGTGATAAATGCGAAAACTATTCCAAAAAATACCGCCCAAACTTGAAAATTAGCTTTATTTAATAATTTGCGCACGGAACAAAACTAACGCAGGGATCCTCCCTTTAAAAGCCCTTATCCAAGAACATCCATCGGTCCGGATTCTCCAACTCTGAAAATCCAACTGAACGGTAAACCTCGTGAGCATCTTTGGTGACCAGCAATAACCGAAATTTTGGAAGCTCCTTCAATATTTCTTGAGCGCCTGCCGCAATGGCCTTGCCCACGCCTTGCCCTCGGTAATCTGCATCCACATAGACATCGCAGAGCCAACCAAAGGTTGCCTTGTCGGTCACCAATCGACCAAAGCCAATAAATTCGCCAGAGTCACTTATGGCGGAGATCGTTTCGGAATTTTTAATCGATTTTTCGATTATGACAGCGCTTCTACCTTGTGCCCAATACGACTCTTCAGAAAGCCAAGTGACCAATTTATTGATATCTACATCGGATTTATCAAAACTTATGCGCATATGGGCATTGTATTGAGAAACTTAATGAACGCTTATTTGTCGAAATCCCCGCCGGCAGTTAAACCGCCATCGATAACAATTGTCTGTCCGGTGACATATGAAGATGCATCACTGGCTAAATAGAGAACCGCCCCGATCAGCTCTTCGGGTTCTGCTAACCGGCCCATCGGTACGAATCGTTTGAACCATTCGGCTCGTTGTGGGTCTCCCCACACTGGACGGGTGAATTCTGTTTTCACGTAGCCTGGCTCTATCGAGTTAACGCGAATTCCATCCGAAACCCATTCGCGTGAAAAAGACCTTGCCATGGCAGAAATCGCGGCTTTAGTGGCCGCATATACCGAACCCATAGCAAAGCTATATCGAGCTGTGATGGAACTGATATTTACGATGGCTCCCCCGCCGCGAAGTTTCATATGGGGATGGACTGCTTGGGAAGCAAAGAAGACCGCCTTCATATTGACGGCGACGATTGCATCGAAATCTTCGGGAGTAACTTCATCGATGGGCTTTCTGCGATTGATACCGGCACAATTAATCAGGATATCGATGCCACCCATTTTCTCAGCTGCAGTCGCTATAAATGGTTCGATGGAACTTATATCTGACAGATCGCAGATATATTCCCAGGACTGTCCGCCACTGGTGGAGATGACATTGGAAATAGCAGTTAAACCAACTTGATTGAAATCCTGGAGAAAAACCTTTGCCCCAGCAGCCGATAGCGCTTGAGCAATAGTTGAACCGATTGCCCCACCCGCCCCGGTAATCACTGCACATTTTCCAGAGAGCGAAAAAATTTCAATACCTGTCATTTTCCAACTCTAGCGAATCTGCTCATCTGCACCGAGCCTTCTTTCAGATCGGAAGTGTCCGAGCCCCTTCCAATTTGCCGGTAAGAAGTAACTCTGAAATCAGTTCCGGCAGGTTGCCCGGGACCAAGGCGTAAAACCAGACCTCGTCAAAGAGCGTTCTGATGGATTGAAAAACGAAAATACTTTCCCGGGTTCCAAACTGGTGTAAATCTGCCAGGTGAGCGATCCCGGTTTCCTCGAAAATTTCCCGCCTGGCTGCTTGCTCGAAATCCTCGCCTTCTAGCAAACCGCCTCCGGGCGGATACCAAAAGGAATCGCCATTGGTCTCCGAGAAACTCTTGAATAGCAAGGCGCGGTCTAGATCATTTACCAAGAGAACTCGTGCGGTCTTTCGAATCAGGATCTCTTCGGACATTAAGCTACGGCAGCTTCCAACTCTGCCACAATTAATTTATTCATTTGTATCATTGCACTCATGGCTCGTTGCGCGCGCTCTGGATCTGGATTGCCCAGGCATTGCATCAACTGGACCGGAACCACCTGCCATGAGAGCCCAAACTTATCCTTTAGCCAGCCACAGCGTCCCTCAGAACCTCCGTCGGCAATTAGCGCATTCCAATAGTGATCTACATCTTCTTGACCGTCACAGGTAATGACAATCGAAAAAGATTCGTTGAAGGTAAAAACCGGCCCGCCATTGAGCCCAACATACTTATTGCCGGCTATTTCGAATTCGACTGTAAAAGCATTCCCATCGCCGTTTCGCGAAATATGGCCCATCTTTGAATTAGGGACTAACGAAGTGTAGAAATTGGCGGCCTCTTCGGCTTTATCGTCGAACCAAAGCATGTGGCTGATTGAAATCATGCGCGCAAGGCTACTGGACTATTTGTCAGATGGACGAAGTTCTTCAACAGCTTTTGACTGCGCAATCAAGCCATCACTTGCTAAGCCAGTTACTACACCATCGATATCTGTGGACGGCCGATTCTGACTCATTTTAAATTTCGCTTCAACCCTGTTAATCACTACCTCAATCCCAACGATTGCCAATATTTGTCCCTGCATATATTTATCAGGAGCCTCATCAACGCTCCAAGGATTAGATCTGCCCGATTCAAACCGATCACTTAATTCCCGTACTTGACGATTTAACCAGTCGACATCGTCATGAACGATGAGTTCGCCGTAAACGTGCGCAATCATGTAGTTGTAGGTAGGCACTACTCGGCCATGCTCCTTCTTCGATGGATACCAAGAAGGGGTCACATAGGAATCATTTGCGGTCACGATAACTAACGAATCGGAAGTTGAATCCATCTGCCAATGGTCATTGTTGCGGGCCATATGGCTTACCAATGAGCCACGTGTGCCAGCTTGGCTTCGAAATAGAAAGGGCAAGAAAGTAGAAACTAATCCATTCGGAGTGGATGTCACCAAATGAGCAGCTGAGACATCCCGCAAGAATTCATTGGTCTGCTCATCAGTTGGCAAGAAAGTATCTGGCGTATACACAGCGGCAACAATAGCCACATCGCGCAGATCCAGGAACGATAATTAAGCTGGATTCAGCCAGTAATCATTGATGTACTTTTCACCTTCATCGCAGAAAAATGTAACAATCGTTTCAAGCCCCAACTCTTCTTTCAATTGTTTGGCGGCCAACATGTGCGCACCGGATGAAGGACCAATGAAGATTCCATGGTTCCGAGCCAGCCTGCGCATCTCGGCGATAGCGTCGTGCGAATGAATGTGCACGAACCCATCTATCTCCTTTGCGTGACGTTCAATAATTCCTGGAATGAAACCATCGGAAATTCCTTCGATCAAATGTTTGGCCACCTCGCCACAAGCGATAGTGCAAGATTCCGAAGGTTCCAGAGCATAACTCTTGCATTCTGGATTAATTTCTTTAAAAGCTTTGCCCACACCAATCAACGTGCCGCCCGTACCTACCCCACCAACGACAAGATCGGGTTTAGCGGGAAGTTCTCGAAGGATTTCTTGTCCTAACCAATCGTGGTTTTCTATGACATTCCATTCATTATCAAATTGCTGCGGCGCAAAATAGCCAGGCATCGCCCCGATTTTTCGAACCTCATCCAAAGCATTGTTCACATGGAAATCTCCCAACGAACGGACTTCGGCACCAAACGCCTGCGAAATTGCCGTGCGCTCTTGGCTTAAGCCCTTGGGAGTCAACACCAGCATTTTGTATCCCTTAACAGCCGCGACCATGCTCATGGCGTTCCCGGTGTTGCCACTGCTTGCCTCAACAATGGTGTCGCCCTTTTTCAGCAACCCTTCAGACTCGGCTCGTTCAATCATGTATTTAGCGATTCGGGCCTTAATGGAACCAGATGGATTGAGATATTCCATCTTGACCCAGATTCCTTCAATCTCCAGAAAGGGCGTATCTCCTATGGCATCCAGAATCGTTTTCATATGACTACGGTAGCAACCCAGTCAACGAGTTTGGAGAAATATCCATTACTCAAAGAGTGACTTGTCATTAAAGGCGACCAAGGTGTCTCCCATCAAGAGGCGCCCGTTGGTGTAATTTCCAACGTTGCTCAACATCCGTGCGCCCGGATTTCTTGAGCCATTTTCGTCGGAAACATAAACAGCGACGAAATCATTCCATCCATCATTTGCCCGGTTTCCAACAAAGGATTCCAGCATTGTTGTTTTGTGACCTTGGCGCCTGGCCCAATTCTGTAAGGCCACTCCCGCATCTGGGTAGAAGCGAAAACAATCAACCGGATATTGATGCACCCAGCCATTTGCCGGGGCATTGATATAGGTCAATCCCCCTGGCTTCAAAATCCGTTGCATCTCTGCAAAGACCAACCAGAAGAATTCCGAATGTTCAAGACATGAACTAGATACCACAACATCCACCGACGCATCTTCGAAAGGAAGAAAATATGGATCGTCAATCACTACATCGACCCCAGGTCCAGATTCAAAATCCACTCCAACATACTCACAGTTGGGCGGAGAAAATTGCCGGAGCGAGCCGTTGACGTCCATCGCACCGATATCCACGATCTTAAGATTTTCACGATCGCGAAGATAGGTAGAAAAGAAGAGACCGCCATGAAAAAGCGATGAATCATGCATTTTCCTAGTATAATCTTTTCCTGTGCTAAATGCTCCCATTTCGATGAAGGGTATTTACTCGCTATCTGATTTACCGATTGGCGTTTGGCAACCTGAGAAAGGTCCAGCAATATTTCTCTCTAACGAAATTGGTCAAAAAGATGGCCACCACCGATTAGCCATTTTGGCCCACTTGTTTGGCGTTGATGCGCAAGTTGAACTTCAAGAAGGTCGCCTAATATTTAGTGAGCCGACTGCCATTCATTTTTCAGAACGGCGTAGATGAGGGTGTCGGTCCACTCTCCTTTGAAAAATTCTTCTTCCAACATGTGGGCTTCTTTTCGAAAACCCAATTTCTTGACCACCGATTCGGAAGGTGTATTTCTCGCGTCAATTTTTGCAACGATTCGATGGAATTTGCCGGTGGCAAATAAGAGTGAGACCAACGCTTCACAGGCTTCGGTGGCAAATCCCTGGTTAGCAAATTCTGGATTGATAACGTAACCGATTTCGGCTCGTTGATCTTCCTTGCTTCGGTACATCAGAGAAAGCTGGCCAATAACTTGACCGGTGCTGGGAAGAACGATTCCCAGCAATGCGTAGTCGCCTTCATCTGAAAGCCGGTTATTCGCTATGGCATTGATCAATGCATCGTGAACTTGCTGCTGAGTTCGGGCAGGCCATGGAATAAAGCGCACCACATCAGGTAGCGATTGGTACTTGTAGAGATCAGCTTCATCGGTAGGAGAGAGAGGTCGAAGGAGTAAGCGCTCCGTTCGATGCTCAAACTCCGGAGAAACTAACTCCATTCTTTGACGTGCGCCAAAGCGTTTGCGAATATCAGATCTGCGTCATAATCCAATGTGGCTACGTGATAACTATTGGTCATTTCGATGCGTTGTTTATTGGAACTGGAAATCCCGGACATGATGATGTCTGAATTAGAAATCGGCAACACATGATCTTCAACGCTATGAAAGAGCAAAGTGGGCGCAGTGACCTTTGCCAGATTTGCTTTAGTTGATTTCAAAAGTTTATTCAGTTGCAGCACTCCCCGAGTAGGCAACTCGTCGTATCCCCATTCAGTGACATCTGGCTTCTTAATGTCGTTTCCTACTGATGGCATACCTTTTTTCAACATCGCCAACACAGGAGCGAATTTAATTTGGATACCAGGAATGTGAATCATTGGGTTGACCAGAACGATGCCATCGACAAGATTGTTCTCAGCCACGTTGAGAGTGGTGCCCCCGCCCATAGATAGTCCGAAGACAAATACCTTGGAACAGGTCGTCCTGAGTGCTTGGAGATCTTGCACAACTCGAGCCGGCCATTCTTCCCACGAAACCGCATTTAAATCTTCCCAATTTCGACCGTGGCCTGGCAATCGAGGAACGCGAACGGTGTAGCCAAGCTCGTTCATAAAATGAGCCCAAGGTCGCATCGAAGCCGGGGATCCAGTAAATCCGTGGACCAGCAAGATTCCTGTAGACGCATTTGCGCCTCGACCTTCGGAAGCGAAATCGTCGAGCCAGCCTTCTGGCGCATTAGTAGTAGACATGTAAAGAGCCTATAACCTCATTTCCCGCCTGTCACCGAGAACGCGTACGGTTGGATCGTGTCTGTGCCTTCGAAAACCGGTTCCACCAGTTGGCAGCCCACCTTTGAAGATTTAGGGCGGGCACTTAGAGATACCACCTTCGTTGTGGTTGATTTAGAAACCACTGGCGCATCGATTCGAGATGGAAGTGCGATCACCGAAATTGGGGCGGTGAAAGTACGCGGCGGCGAAATTGTTGCGGTATTCCAAACCTTTGTCAATCCCAATGCTCCAATCCCAGCCTTTATCACCGTGCTGACTGGTATCACCGACGCAATGGTTCTTCACGCACCTCCAATCGCCGAAGCCTTTCCCACCTTTCTGGAATTTTGTGGCTCCAAAGAAGAGACGGTGCTGGTTGCCCACAACGCTCCCTTCGATCTGGGCTTTCTCAAAGGGGCTGCCGCGCAACTGGGATACAGCTGGCCAAATTATCCAGTCTTGGACACGGCCCGCATCGCCCGGTTAGTCCTGGCCCGCGAAGAAGTCCGTGACTGCAAATTATCAACATTGTCGAAGTTCTTCGGCACCGAAGTTACTCCCAATCACCGTGCCTTAGATGATGCGAAAGCCACAGTAGAGGTACTTCATGGCTTGCTGGAACGATTAGGGTCTCTGGGCGTTTCCACCCTGGAGGACCTTCAAGGTTTTACCAACCGGGTCACGCCAGAGCAACGAAGAAAGAAACACCTTGCCGATGGAATTCCCGCAGTAGCTGGCGTTTATATATTTCGCGATTCTGCCGGCGAAGCCCTTTATATCGGAACCTCCAGAAACCTCAAGACGCGGGTTCGAAATTATTTCGGTTCCGGAGAGACTCGTCGCCGAATTAGAGACATGGTGTCGCTGGCTGAAAGAGTTGACATCATCGAATGCGCCACAATTATCGAAGCACAAATCCGCGAGCTACGACTCATCTCGGAGAAACAACCCAGGTTTAATCGCCGTTCGCGTTCTCAAGAGAAAGCGGTATGGATCAAACTCACCAACGAACCATTCCCCCGACTCTCTTCCGTACGTGGCACTAAGGGTTTAAATCACGATGACGGATGGACCGGACCATTCAACGGTTTAACAGAGGCGGCATTTGCTATTGAGGCGATCCATGAAGTTGTGCCACTTCGACAATGCACGAAGAAAATCCCACTAAAGGTTTCACCGAGGGCCACTTCATGCGCGCTCTTTGATATGGGTAAATGTGGAGCTCCATGCATTGGCCAAGAAGATTCTGATCAATACCAAGCGCACAGCCAGAAAGCTCGCCATTTAATTCACACCAACAGCGCCGAAGTTCAAGAGAAGTTGATGGCAAAGATGAACCTGCTCTCTCAGGACGAAAGGTTCGAAGAAGCCGGAGAATTCCGCAATCGCCTTTCATCTTTCATTAAGGGCTCCGCACGAGGACAACGGATAAACGCTTTGACGCTAATCCCACATCTAGTCGCTGCCTTCCCCGTTCCCGATGCTTCTGGCGTTATTAAAAAACGGCCCAACTTCGAATTCATCTGCATTAGATTTGGTCGATTAGCAGGTTCGGCCATTTCAAAATCCAATGTAGCTATTTCACAAACGATCTCATCTTTAGTTGAAACATCCGAGCGAGTAATTCCATCACTGCAGGTTTTGCCAGCATCCTCGTACGAAGAAATTGAAAAACTTTTAGGATATTTGGATCGTCCTGGTATCCGCATCGTGGAAATCGAAGGCGAGTGGGCTTTACCTACATTCGGTTCAGGGTCTTTCTACGATCAATTAGCAACCACAAATTCGCAATGGCAGAGTTTTACTGGGAACGATTAGCAAACAATTCGTGAGTAAGTGTCCGCCACGAATTCAACACATTCTTTGCTGCCCCTGAATCAACCGCTGCAGTTGCTTTAACCCAACCATTTGCCAGTTGTTGTTCAATTCCCAGAGTGAAATCTCCCTTAAATGCGGCTATGGCTGCAGCGGCATTGAGGAGAACTGCATCTCTAGGCGCGCCTTGTTCGCCATCGAAAATTCGGTTTGTCACATTGGCATTGAACTCGGCATCACCGCCAACCAACGCTTCGATCTGCGAACGTTCGATTCCAATATTGCTTGGGTCGAAGATTTCAGTATGCATCTGACCATCTTGAATCTGAATGATTGTCGAAGGTCCAGAAAGTGAAAGCTCATCCAAACCATCGTGACCGCGGAAGAGGAACCCTTCACAACCTCGATCTGCCAAAACTTGTGCCATTATCGGCAACATTCGCTCATCAGCCACTCCAATTGCAACCGCCTTTGGCCGAGCTGGGTTTGCCAGCGGTCCTAAAATATTAAATACGGTGGCTACGCCTAACTCTTTCCGAGCCGGACCGGCAAAGCGCATCGCTGGATGGAAGATCGGAGCGAAGGCAAAGCCCAGCCCAATCCTTCGAACAGATTCGGCGACCTCGGCTCCATTGAGGTTTATCTCTACCCCTAAGGCTTGGAGTAGGTCGGCAGCTCCCGATCTGGAGGATGCGGCGCGATTGCCATGCTTAATAACCCGAGCGCCAGCGGCGGTTGTGATGATCGCGGCGGTAGTAGAGATATTGATGGTGTGAGCCCCGTCACCTCCCGTTCCGACGGTATCCACGCAGCGTTCTCCAATATCTATTGGGGCGGCAAAGGCGTACATCTGCTCGACCAGTGCCGAGACTTCTTGGGCTGATTCGCCTTTGGCCTTCAAGGCCACTAAAAAGCTTTTAATTTCCGCCGCTTGGGCCTGGCCGGTCAAAATTTGATTCATCGCCCATTGGGCTTGTTCCACGCTGAGATCGCTCTTTTGACCCAAAGTGGCATCGATCAGGCTCCAGGAGAGATCGCTCATGAGTTAACTCCCGAGGCTAATGGATAGAGGCGGTTACTTTTGAGCAGATACGGCAAGGCGCTGGCGTAAGAGCGTGGCAACTTGGCCAGCCAGGGTAAAGGGGTCAATTGGGTGGATAACGACCGCTTCAGCACGAGACCAGGAAGCTAACCAGGCATCTTCGCTTCGGCCAGTGATCAGAAGAACCGGTGGGCATTGAAAAAGTTCATCTTTTAGCGCTCGGGCAATGCCCATTCCGCCTTCAGGGACCGCCTCGCCATCCAAAATAAAGAGCGAAATCGCCTTTTTGCTATCGATAAATGTGCGCAGCGCTGGCCCAGTAGCGAATTCCACAATTTCATGTTCGCCTAAATCGGCCGCAACCTGCTTGCCTAGAGCCGCACTCACGCTGGCTCGTACGCTGGAATCATCCGAATAAACCACAATTAATGGGGTGCTCATGGTTGGTTATTCTAACCTTATTTCTCCCGGTACTCCCCCGAACTTCGATCGAACTCCGCCGAGAAAGTGGCTGGGGCAGTTCTTTCCTGCGTGATAAGTCTCACCCACGAGCGCGGCTCGCTCAAGGGCCCTAGAAATCCTCTTTTTCCCAGAAATCGGGAATAATGCCCGCGTGACCACAATGGCAGCAACTCCAGGAAAACTGACCCGACCCAACATAGTCGCCGTCGGCACGATCGTATGGCTCTCCTCCGAATTGATGTTCTTCGCTGCACTTTTTGCGATGTACTTCACAACACGCGCAGTACAAGGACCGAAAGTTTGGTTGGAATCAACCGGCATGCTCAATGTGCATTTTGCCGCGATCAACACGACAGTTCTGGTGCTCTCCTCTGTGACTTGCCAATTTGGTGTATTCGCAGCGGAGCGTTTTCAGCCAAAACGAACCGGTGCGCTGTACCAAATATCAAAATGGGGAATGCGCGAATGGTTTGCGCTCACATTTTTAATGGGCGCCTTCTTTATTGGTGGACAAGTCTACGAGTATGCGAATCTGGTTCATGAAGGACTTTCACTTTCATCGCGCGCATATGGTTCAGTTTTTTACATAACGACTGGCTTCCATGGATTACACGTTACTGGTGGTCTGATCGCCTTCCTCATCGTGTTGATTCGTATCGCAAAGGCTAAGAAATTTGGCCACTCGCAAGCCACCACCGCAATTGTTGTCTCTTACTACTGGCACTTTGTGGACATCGTATGGATTGCTCTCTTTTCCGCGATTTACCTCATCAAGTGAGATTGGGCCAATACATTAAATGAAAAAACTCTCACGCTATCGACGCCACAAGTTTGCAGCGCCGGCACTAATTATTGCGGCCTTGATCTCATTGGGAACAACTTTCTCCATCGCCAGCGCATTACCAAATGCCCAACACATGGCAGTAACTTCGCAAAGCACCTTAATCGAAGAAGGAAAACAAATCTTCGCACGGGGTTGCTCTTCCTGCCACGGACTTAACGCAGAAGGTGGATCCATTGCTCCTTCCTTAATCGGCGTGGGTGCAGCTTCTGTTGATTTCCAAGTTGGTACTGGTCGAATGCCGATGGCAGATATGAGCCAGCAGGCTATGCGTAAGAAGCCTGCCTATACTGAAGCAGAAACCGCCGCATTAGCCGCGTATGTGGCCTCTTTAGCGCCTGGACCTGCATCAGTAACAAATGAGCAACTCACATTTGAGCGAGATGGAAATGTTGCCCAAGGCGGAGAACTTTTCCGAACCAACTGCGCAATGTGTCATAACTTTGCTGCCCAAGGTGGCGCCTTGTCGCTTGGAAAATATGCCCCCACACTTATGGGCGTAGAACCAAAACAAATTTATGAAGCGATGATCACTGGCCCACAATCAATGCCAGTATTTTCCGACAAAACAATTACGCCCTCGGAAAAACTATCGATTATTAAATGGATTAAGGCCGCGCAGAATGAACCAAGTTTGGGCGGTGCATCACTCGGACGCGTCGGTCCAGTAACCGAAGGTCTCCTTATCTGGACACTTGGATTGGGTCTCCTAGTCGGAGTCGCAGTCTGGCTAACAATGAAGGCGAGATAGTCGTGAGCAACGAACTCCAGAAGTTTTCCGATCCTGGTTTGCCAGAACATATTCATCGCAAAGCAGATACCGATCCTGCTGCCGCTAAGAAGGCGGAACGACAAGTAGCAATCCTTTTCGCGCTCTCTGCAATTGGAACCATCGTACTTATTGGTTCTTATATCTTTGTGAAGCCAAACAAATTCGTTTTCTTGCCGATCATGGGCGACACCAATGTTCAACAAGCACTTTTAGGTGTTGGACTAGCAATGTCTACATTCTTTATTGGAATGGCCGCAGTTCATTGGGGTAAAACTTTGATGGACGATCGCGAAGTAGTTGCCGAGCGACACGAATTTCGATCACCAGAGAGCGATCGCGCAGATTTTGTTGCCACCGTTAAGGAACAAGGCGCGATGGCCGGTTTGGGTCGACGAACTCTCATTAAACGATCCATGGGTGTAGCACTAGGACTCGTAGGGCTTTCTCCGCTTGTTCTCTTGCGAGACATCGGGCCATTGCCTAAGAAGCAACTTGAGACAACTAGCTGGAAGGCCGGCACTCGCTTGGTCACTGATCCAGGTGATCGCCCCATCAAACCTGCAGATCTAGAAGTTGGCGCGGTTGCCCAGGTTCTTCCAGAGTTAATTCCTGGAACCGAACGAACCTTAGAAAATGTTGGCAAGGATGCGGTACTCCTAATTCGGCTTCGACCAGAAGATTTCAATTTAAACGCCGAACGATTGTCCTGGACGCACGATGGCATCATTGCATTTTCCAAAATCTGTTCACATATGGGTTGCGCTGTTGCTCTTTATGAACAACAAACTAAGCACTTACTCTGCCCATGTCACCAATCCACCTTTGATGTGACCAGAGCCGCGAAGGTAATTTTTGGACCAGCTGCCCGACCATTGCCGCAATTGGCATTGACCTTGGATGCAGATGGATATCTAGTGGCAAAACAACCATTTACAGAACCTGTTGGACCTAGTTTCTGGGAGCGCTCCTCATGAGTAGTAGTAAAGAAAGAGTCGCTGGAAATGTAGCCGGCTATGTTGACGATCGAACTGGCGCAGCCAAATGGCTGAAGAAGAACCTCACCAAAGTATTTCCCGACCATTGGTCCTTCATGTTGGGCGAAATTGCGCTCTATTCATTTATTATCTTGTTGCTCTCTGGAGTTTTTCTTACCTTCTGGTTTGTTCCATCACAACAAGACGTTATTTACACCGGAAGTTATGCGCCGCTAAGCAATGTGCCGATGTCGGCAGCTTATGCGTCCACATTGCATATCTCTTTTGATATTCGTGGTGGATTGCTTATGCGCCAAATTCACCACTGGGCCGCTTTACTCTTTATGGCAGCGATCGTCGTTCACCTGTTGCGCGTCTTCTTTACTGGTGCCTTCCGTAAGCCACGCGAATTCAACTGGTTAATCGGAGTCGGACTTGTGACTTTGGGAATTGTCGAAGGATTCTTGGGCTATTCCCTCCCCGACGATCTGCTCTCTGGAACCGGCATTCGTATCGCTGAAGCGATCTTGCAAGCGATCCCAGTTGTTGGTTCTTACCTAGCCTTCTTCGCCTTCGGCGGAGCATTCCCAGGACATGTCTTCATTCCAAGAATCTTCATGGTGCACATTTTGCTGCTGCCTGGAATCTTCTTGGCGCTGATCACTATCCACCTCATGTTGGTCTGGTATCAGAAGCACACCCAATATCCAGGTCCAGGCAGAACCGAAAAGAATGTTGTTGGATATCCACTAATGCCCGTTTATATGGCAAAAGCCGGCGGGTTCTTCTTCATCGTCTTTGGAATCACCGCATTCCTCGGTGCCGTTGCATCTATCAACCCAATCTGGCTGTATGGTCCTTACACTCCTGGGCAAATTTCCGCGGGTTCGCAACCAGACTGGTATATGGGCTGGCTCGATGGTTTGGTTCGTATGTCTCCCCCGATTGAAACTCACGCCTTCGGTCACACGATTTCCTGGAACATTCTTATTCCAGGATTAATTCTTCCGGGCATTCTCTTCACCGGCATGGCGCTCTATCCATTTATTGAAAGTTGGATTACCGGAGATAAACGCGAACATCATCTTCTAGATCGTCCAAGAAATGTTCCTAACCGAACCGCTCTTGGAGTCATGTCGCTTACCTTCATCATGATCTCGCTCATCAATGGCGGTAACGACATCATCGCGACCCATTTCCACCTAACTATTAACGACATCATGTGGTTCACCCGCATCGGGCTCTTTACCTTGCCTCCAATAGCTTTCGTAATCACCAAGCGAATCTGTTTATCGTTACAGCGCGCTGATCGAGATCTAGTCTTGCATGGCAAAGAGAGCGGTCGATTGGTCATGATGGCCAATGGCGAATTCGTAGAGATCCATGAACCAATCTCCGCCGAAAAGGCGTGGACATTGACTCAACACGAACAACCAGAAGCTCTCGCGCTAGGAACAGCCGATAGCAACGGTATTCCGGCCGCTAAGGGCCTGAAAGCTAAATTACGTGCTCGAATGAGCCAGGCGAACGCCGAGCAAATTCAAACGCCTACAGAGACTGAGGCAAAAGAGTTAGAAGGCGGACATCACTAGTTCCACTCCCTCAATCCGTTCGGCAACTCCAGCAGATGCTCGCGTTATTCTCGAGTTAATTCACGCTCTGGCACTTTACGAAAAGGCGCCCGAGCAAGTGGAGATCTCCTTGGCACAAATCGAACGGGACTTTTTTGGAAGCCAGCCCAAGGTCTTCTGCGAGATCGTGGAAAGTGGCGGTGAAGTTGCTGGTTTTGCCATCTGGTTCTTGAACTATTCCACCTGGCAAGGCAAGCATGGTATCTATCTGGAAGATCTCTTTGTGAAGCCCCAATTCCGTGGCCAGGGCCTAGGTAAGGCCTTGTTACAACGCTTGGCACAGATCTGTACCGAAAATGGATACGGTCGCTTCCAGTGGTGGGTCTTGGATTGGAATGAGCCAGCTATTGAGTTCTACAAATCCTTCGGTGCTATTGCCATGGATACCTGGACTGTCTACCGAGTCAGCGACCAACCCCTTCAAGAATTGGCAAAGAAAAAGCCCCCACTCAAGTAATTAATCATGAGTCGGGGCTAAATTCCGGTGAGGCCTTAGTGAGTGCCAACTTCGACACTTGGTTTTTCATATTCCAGAACGAAACCAAGAATGCTGATCAGTAGCGCACCGATGGCGATCAATGTGAGCCACCAACCGATAAGTAACCCTAATCCGGCAGCAATTGCTGAGAGAGCGACTGGCAATGGCCACCATGAGTGAGGTGAGTAGAAACCCAGATCTCCGGCGCCATCGGCAATTTCGCCAGTCATATTGTCTTCAGGAAGGATCCCGCCGGTTCGCTTCGAACTAAACCAGAAATAGAAGGCAATAAGCGCGGCTAAGCCTGAACTTAGCGAGATGCATGCGATTCCTACGGCTTCGCCACCAACGCCGTAATAGATCACGGTCATGATTGCGTAAAAAATTGAAAGCCCAAGAAAGAGTTTCCAGCCAAGTTTCATTGTTAGTGCCCCTCGTCAGTATGCGCCATGTGAGGATAGTGAAGGTCGAAGGCTGGGCGTTCACTTCGAATTCTAGGAATCGACAAAAAGTTGTGTCGTGGTGGCGGACAAGATGTTGCCCACTCCAACGAACAACCATAACCCCATGGGTCGTCCACTGTGACTTTAGGGCTGTTGCGAGTAATCCAAATGTTGATGAAGAACGGAATCATCGACAAGGCCAAGAGGAATGAACCAATGGTTGAAATGGTATTCATGGTAGTAAATCCATCTGTTGCCAAATAGTCAGCATATCGACGAGGCATTCCTTTAATTCCCAACCAGTGTTGGACCAAGAAAGTTAAATGGAAGCCAAAGAAGAGCGTCCAGAAATGGATTTTTCCCAGACGTTCGTTGAGCATATGACCGGTGAACTTGGGCCACCAGAAGTAAAAGCCAGCAAACATCGCAAAGACCACAGTTCCAAAAAGTACATAATGGAAGTGCGCAACGACGAAATAGGAAGCTGACACGGCAAAGTCCATTGGCGGACTTGCCAACATAATTCCAGTTAAGCCACCGAAGAGGAAGGTAATGAGAAAGCCCATAACCCACAGCATCGGAGTTTCAAAAGTGACAGAACCCCGCCACATAGTGCCAATCCAGTTGAAGAATTTCACTCCGGTCGGTACACCGATCAAGAAAGTCATAAAGGAGAAGAACGGCAAGAGAACTTGTCCGCTAGCGAACATATGGTGGGCCCAGACTGAAACCGACAGTGCCGCGATACCAATGGTGGCAGCAATCAATCCCTTGTAACCAAAGATCGGTTTGCGACTAAAGACTGGAAGAATTTCAGTAGCTATTCCGAAGAACGGCAGCGCCAAAATATAAACCTCAGGATGTCCGAAGAACCAGAATAAATGTTGCCACAACATTGCTCCACCATTGGCGGGGTCAAAGATATGCGAGCCAAAAAGTCGATCCGACTCCAAGCCCAGGAAAGCAGCGGCTAGAGGCGGGAAGGCAAGAAGAACCAAGATTGAAGTTAACAGAACGTTCCAGGTAAAGATCGACATTCGGAACATAGTCATTCCAGGAGCACGCATGGTGAAAATTGTTGTAATGAAATTAACGCCAGTAAGAATTGTTCCGACGCCACCTAGGGCTAAACCAATGACCCAGAGATCTCCGCCTATGCCTGGTGAGTACTGCGAATTAGCAAGGGGTGCATATGCAGTCCAACCGAAGGAAGCGGCTCCGCCAGGGGCTAGGAAGCCGCAGAAGGCCATAGTTCCACCGAAGAGATACAACCAGTAAGAGAGCATATTTAAACGAGGGAACGCAACGTCGGCCGCTCCAATTTGCAATGGCATGATGACGTTAGCGAATCCGGCGAAGAGCGGCGTTGCAAACATCAACAACATAACCGTTCCATGCATGGTGAAGATCTGGTTGTACTGCTCATTGCTCAGGAATTGCAGACCTGGCCTAGCTAATTCAGCTCGCAACATCAACGCCAAAACACCGGCAATCAAGAACCAGACAAAGGAAGTGATCAGATACATATACCCGATGGTTTTATGATCGGTGGAAGTAACCCACTTGACGAAAAGTTTTCCCTTTTTCGTTGGAATGACAGCAGGAAGAGATGCCGTCGCTACTGATGGCTCAGCATATATAGTCATGATTAGGCCGCCTTAAGGGTGTTGAGATAATCCTGATATTGAGCAGGAGTTACTACCTTCACAGTGAAGAGCATCTGTGAATGATTGCGCCCGCAGAGAATGTTGCAACGTCCAGGATAAGTACCTAACTTATTTGCCGAAAACTCAAGATGATTAGTCACGTTAGGCAAGTTCTGCATCTGAATCATAAAAGCCGGAATCCAGAAACCATGAACCACATCTGTTGAGGTTAGTGTGAAACGGACTTTCTCGCCTTGTGGCAGAACCAAAGTAGGTGGATGTGCTGGAGTTCCAGTGATGGTGCCTTTGTTTCCTGCATGCGCATCATCGTAAGTGAACTGCCATGACCACTGAATCGAATTAACCGTGATGCTGTGTTTGGCCTGCGCTGCTGGAGTAACTTTTGTGATCCGAGATTCATCGCGAGCGGTGTAAGCAAAAAGAACCGCAACGATGATGAATGGAATAACGGTGTAGGCAACTTCGGTCGGTACGTTGTACCGCGTCTGCTTTGGAAATTCATCATTCTTCTTTCGATGAAATACCGCAGGCCATAAAATCAAAATTGCTGTGACGACGCCCACAATGCCAGCGGTAATCCACACGCCTTGCCATAAAGGAAGCGAAACATCGTTCACGCTGGATAGCCCTTTCTCATATCCCAGTCCAGAAATATTGGAACTGGAACACGAAGAAAGCGTGGCAACGCCCGCTGTGGCTAAAAGGGCAGTCGTCAATCCCCGGTTCATACGCATTGGAGAAGGATAACGACCGATTTCACTAAGACTGCAAAATCGGGGTACCGTTCTAAGCGTGGTTCCCATCACAGGAGAGTTCCAGGCCGAAAGTCCGCTCCACCCTGCCGCCGCTGCCTTGTTGTCCGAGAGCTTTGCCCGAGGTTGGGCCGACCCACACAAACTCCATCGCGCCTCGCGCCAAGTGGGAATCTTACTAGCTGAAGCCAAGGAGATTTACGCTCGTCACCTGGGGATACGCTCAGATTGGATCCATTTCCTGGGCGAACCCGGGTTAGGCTTTCATCTAGCTATTTCTGGGTTGCTGCGCCCTAATTCCACCCTTTTCTACACCGCCACTGACCGCGAAGAGGTTTTAGCCCTGGCGGAGAGCCACTTAGCCCCGGGCAATTCGCGCCAAATTCCCGTTGATCACTTCGGGCAAGTCGATATGTCGCAGCTAGACGCAAAAACTGAAGATCTCCTGGTCTGGCAACTGGCCAATGGTGAAACTGGAACCGTGCGAGAGCCTTTATCTAGCCACTCCGGTTTTTCGGGATCAATTTTCGTTGACGCCACCGCCAGCGGAGCTCTCCATGCCTTGCCTTCCACTTTCGCTTGCGCCCTCTGGGATGCCCAAGCGTGGTCTGGACCGGCAGGTCTGGGCATAGTGGCAATCAACCCAGAATCTGCGTGGCGCAATCCGCTTCCATCGCTTTCGCCAACCCAACTCTTGGGCTCGTTCTCGATTCCATTAGCGTTGACCGGCGCAGTTGCGTTGGAACATTGGATGGGCGATCGCCTGATGCAGAGAGCAAAATTATCGGAAATGAATTCACACATTCGAAATTTTCTTAAAGTAGAAATTGCAGATGTGGATATTGTTCAACCCTCCCCCACGATCTTGCTGGATCGACTGAGTTTTTCATTCCTTTATGTCGATGCAGAACAACTGGTAAATGAATTGTCGGCTAATGGTTACTCAGTAGATTCTGGCTCAGCCTGCGTGTCTAGCAATTTGGAATTTAGTCATGTGTTAGCCGCCATGGGTTATCTGACGCATGGAAATATCCGGATTAGATTGCATAACGACATTACTTGGCCAACAGTTCACCAATTCCTTTCAACGCTAAAAATTGTTGTCGAAAAACTTAGGGCCATTTAATTGTGAACGAAGTTGATTGTCTCGGTCTGAAATGCCCGCTACCTATTATTCTCATGGCTACAGAATTGAAAACGCTAGCTGTTGGTGACTGTTTACTTCTAAAGAGCGATGACCCTGCAACCTTTCCAGATCTTTTGGCATGGAGCAGAATGACCGGCAACGAAATCGAAAAAATAAGTGAAACGACTTTTATGATTACCAAAAAGTCTTAGTCGCTCAACCGACTAAATGTGGCCTTACTTTTCCGACAATTCGGCTACGGGCATTTTCGCCGTAGGTTAATTCGAAACGATCTAGGAATTCAGATTCAGTGAATCGGTACTCCTGCGTTCCTTTTGTTTCTAAGCAGTACGTTGCAAGAAGCGAGCCCAACTGAGCACATGTCTCATGATCCAGTCCAGCCGATAAACCAGCT
The DNA here is from genome assembly GCA_903850565.1 of uncultured Actinomycetes bacterium. Taxonomy (GTDB): domain Bacteria; phylum Actinomycetota; class Actinomycetes; order Nanopelagicales; family Nanopelagicaceae; genus CAIMZW01. Next base: position 15,373 of record CAINLV010000107.1, on the reverse strand, counting down.
AAAAAGCCCGAGCGGAAATTGTCGCCAATTCCAGTCGGATCTAACCGATCCCGTTCCAGTGGGCATCCCACCGTGATTGTTTCTTTCCCATGTTCCTCGATCTTTGCGCCGGAAGATCCTAAAGTGATGACGCGAGTTTTCACGTGCGAAAAAAGCTCTTCATCGCTCCACCCAGTCTTTTGCAGCGCTAGGGCTAACTCATACTCATTTAAAAACAGATAAGTGGCGCCATCTATCAACAATCGAATTTCATCCCCGCTCATGCGAGCCAACTGTTGGGAGGGATCGGCGGCAAAAGGAATCTGCATCTGCCGGCAAGTCTGTGAATGACGAAGCATCGCTTCGGGATCATCTGGCGAGATAACCAGTAGATCGAAGCGGCCAACATTTTCAATAATAGGGGCGAGTTCGATATCCCTTGCCTGACTCATGGCTCCGGGAAAGAATGAAGCAATTTGGTTTAAGTCATCGTCCGTTGTCACCATAAATGTTGCGGTATATAGATCTTTGGAGATTAACACTTGCGAAGTATTAACTCCGTGGCGGGAAAGCCAGGCGTCGTAATCAGCCCAATCCTTACCAACAGCCGCGATCAAAATGGGATTAAGACCCAGAGCGGCCATACCAAAGGAAATATTGGCTGCGCACCCGCCTCTGCGAATGTCCAAACTATCTACCAAGAACGAGAGTGACACTTTTGACAACGACTCTGCGACCAGGGAATCGGTGAATTTTCCAGAAAAGGTCATTAAATGGTCATTCCCGACAGATCCTGCCACCGCAATCTTCATGGGAGCATTATCTATCGGGAATAAACCGAAAGGTTGGTAAAACTACGCCAAGCCTGAAACTAAATTAGTTAAATGAATCTCCACATGCACAAGAACCTTGAGCATTTGGATTATCGATGGTGAAACCTTGCTTCTCGATGGTGTCAACAAAATCGATTGATGCGCCCATAAGGTAAGGAGTGCTCATTTTGTCTGTGACGACTTTGACTGCACCAAACGCAGTGACGTTGTCGCCCTCTAGGGTTCGATCGTCAAAATAGAGCTGGTAGCGAAGACCAGAGCAACCACCCGGCTGAACTGCCACACGCAGGCTTAGGTCATCGCGACCCTCCTGAGCGAGCAAGGCAGCAACCTTTTCGGCTGCGACATCAGTAAGAAGGATTCCACTTGTTTGAATGGTGACCTCTGTGGCGGTTTCGGTGCTCATATTTTTCTCCCCGGATTAAATGTCTTCCCGTACTTCAGGCGCTAAGGCTAGCGTCTAAAAGAACCGATTGTTGACCTGAAACATTCCCTATCTACCGATATTTCGCATTTTCCGCTGAATTTCTCATGAATTGGCGAGGAAGCCTTCCCAGGTGGAGAATATGGGAATGTCCTTATCGGAATTATTGGTGCTCGGAACCGGCAGTGACTTAGGCAGCGAACGTGGCGTCTCCTGTGAAGGAGTCCTCCCCGAGGCCAGCGATCCATCTCTGATCGAAAGAGCTACCCAATCTCGTGCTGCACTGGGCGATCGAGCAATGGTCCTAGGCCACCACTATCAACGGGATGAAGTAATTGCCTTTGCTGATATCACCGGAGATTCCTTCAAATTGGCTCAATCGGCCGCTTCCAATCCGCAAGCTGAATACATTATTTTCGCCGGCGTACATTTCATGGCTGAGAGTGCGGATATTTTGACAACGCCCAACCAAAAAGTCTTTCTTCCTGATTTAGCCGCTGGTTGTTCCATGGCCGACATGGCAACTGCTAGCCAAGTTGATGACGCGTGGAAGACCTTTGAAAAGCTAGGAATCTCGTCCCGAACTATTCCGATTACTTACATGAACTCCTCCGCCGCAATTAAATCTTTTACCGGCAAAAATGGCGGTGCAGTGTGCACCTCCTCTAATGCCGAAAGAGCCATGAATTGGGCCTTTGCCCAGGGGGAGAAAATCTTCTTCTTGCCAGACCAACATCTGGGAAGAAATACCGCAGTGACACAATTGGGTCTTTCTCTGAGTGATTGCGTCATTTGGAATCCATGGAAGGCCAATGGTGGATTGACCGACGAAGCGATTCTTAAAGCCAGGGTCATCCTTTGGCGCGGACATTGCTCGGTTCACGGACGATTTTCATTGCAAAATATTGAAGATATGCGTGCCAAAGTTCCTGGTGTGCAGATCTTGGTCCACCCAGAATGCCAGCATGAAGTTGTCACCCACGCCGATGTTGTGGGAAGCACGGAAAAAATCATTCAGACCATCGCTAACTCGCCAGTTGGAAGCACTTGGGCCGTAGGAACTGAATTGAATTTGGTTCAACGCTTGTCCCGAACATTTACCGACCGGAACGTTCTCTTCTTGGATAAGACGGTGTGCTACTGCTCCACCATGAATCGAATCGACCTGCCACATTTGGTGTGGATCATGGAATCCTTAGTTCAGGGGCGATTGACCAATCAGATTTCCGTCGAAGCTCAGACGGCGAAATACGCCAAAGTTGCATTAGAAAGAATGCTGGCTCTACCGTAACCACATGAGCGAACATTCAGATCAGCAAGCAAACTCGGGCAAGGGTCGAGCGACTCCTAAACGTAAAGATGCCGAGGCGAAACGAAAAGTTAATTCTTTGGCCCCGGCCGTAACGAAAGAGGCAAAGGCTCGCGACAAAGCTGCCATGATTGAGCGCCGAAAAGAAGCCCGAGCCGCCTACATGCGTGGCGAAGAGAATGCCCTTCCAGCTCGTGATCGCGGTCCAGTTCGTAAGTTTGTCCGAAACTACGTGGATTCTCATATTTCGATCGTAGAATTCTTTCTCCCCGTTATTGTGATTGTTTTAGTGTTGACGGTAATCCCTAATAGATACATTCAACTTATGGCAATCATCTTTATGTATACAGCGATGCTTTACGCTTTAGTTTCCGGATTCTTCTTTACCCGCAAGATTCGTAAAGAAATCAATCAGCGCTTTCCTGGCGAACCAACTAAAGGCCTGGGAATGTATGGCTGGTTGCGTTCGACTCAAATGCGTCGCATGCGCGCCCCATCCCCGCTGGTTTCCCGCGGAGACAAGCTCTAAAAACTTTTTAAGAAGGATTGCCTAACGAAGAATTAAGCCCGAGGATTTGGACTTTGATTCTTAGTCGGATCCATCTCTGGAAGGTCGCCCAATATTTCGTTGACGGATTTCATTACCGATTCATCTAATTTCACACCTGCAGCTTTGACATTCTCTTTCACCTGAGAAGGTTTAGTTGCACCCATGATGACTGAAGAAACATTCTTATTTTGCAGCGCCCACGCCAATGCGAATTGGGACATGGTCAATCCAACTTCTTGTGCGATTGGAATGAGATTTTGAACCGCGGTGAGCACTTCATCGCGCATCCATCCGCTAATCATCCCAGCGCCACCATTCTTATCGGTAGCTCGGGAACCCACCGGAGGTTTCTTGCCTGGCAAATACTTGCCGCTCAAAACTCCTTGGGCCATTGGTGACCAGACGATTTGGCCGATGCCCTCTTTCTCCGACAATGGGACAACTTCGCGTTCAATGACTCGCCACAGCATTGAATATTGCGGCTGACTCGATACGAATGGACTGAAACCACGAGATTTTTGAATCTCAATTGCGGCAGAAATTTGGTCAGCGCTCCATTCGGAGAAGCCAATGTAATGAACTTTGCCTTGGCGCACGAGATCATCGAAGGCGCGTAGGGATTCTTCAAGGGGTGTTTCAAAATCAAAGCGATGGAATTGATAGAGATCTATATGGTCGGTATTAAGGCGCTTCAAAGAAGCATGGACTGATTCCATAATGTGCTTGCGCGATAGTCCACGATCGTTCTTGCCCGTACCCGTTGGCCAATACACCTTGGTAAAAAGTTCGTAACTCTCCCGGCGAACGCCTTTTAATGCTTTGCCCAGAACAACCTCAGCGCGGGTTCCGGCATAGACATCGGCGGTGTCGAAGGTGGTTATTCCGGCGGTAAGGGCGGCTCGAACACATTTAATAGCCGCATCTTCCTCAACCTGAGAACCGTGGGTAATCCAATTTCCGTAAGAAATCTCTGAGACATACATTCCACTACTGCCAAGGCGACGATATTCCATGTTTTAAAGCGTACTCTGTCACCATGAAAAAGTTCTCTCTAGCCTTCGCAGTCGCGTTGGCCTTCATGACGATTCCCTTTTCTAGCGCACATGCCGACAGTTCGTCATCACAAACACCGGTGGCCACGAGCCAGACATCTCCGGCTGCGCCCAAAGGCGATGAAACCGATACCCGAGAACACAACATTCACGAAGACGAACACGGCACAGAGTTCCTTCCTATTGCCATCGTTGTAGGCTCAATCGCGGTCGCTATCGGACTGGCACTAGGAATAAGCCGGCGTCCTCGGTAAGTCTGAATACTTCTGAACCCGAAAGTGGTAATTTTCTCTCGCTGATAGATCTATGTATCTCTTGGCAGCAATGTGTTTAGCGAAGATCGGTGAAATTCCGACGCTGTCCCGCAACTGTGAAGGTCGCAAGATCTAAGCCAGGTCGCCTAGCCCAAAGCTGAAGTATCCGACCTCGGAGGAAGGTCGGGCCTCACTCTCTTAAGAAATTAGGAAAGTTTCGCCCACTTCCTCCCTCAAAGTTTGAGGGAGATTTTTATGTTTAAAAGACGAGTACTTTCACTCGCAACGGCAATCCCGGTTTTCCTACTAGTCACCTCTATTTCAAATCCGGCTTTTTCAGCCACACTTTCAAAGGGTGAAGCTTTTCCATTGACGCTTCAATCGGGCGGAGTAGTCACGGTTATTCCTCAGATGCCTAAACGAATAATTTCCCTCTCCCCTACTGCGACCGAAATTCTCTTTGCTGAAAATGCCGGTGCGCAAGTAATAGCCGTCGACAGCCTTTCCAATTATCCGACTAACGCACCTATTACGAAGTTGAGCGCCTTTAGCCCAAACGTGGAAGCAATTGCTTCGAAGCGACCAGACTTAGTTATTTTGTCCGCGGATGCAACAAACTCCGTGAGTATTCAAAAGTCGCTTCGTCTGTTGAAGATTGCCGTGCTTGTCGAAAAAGCGCCTACCCAAATTTCCGGAGCGTATTCAGAATTCATCACAATCGGAAAAGCCACGAATCACGTCAACGACGCAAAACTCTTGGTTTCTCGGGTCAAGAATTCGATCAATTCAATAATTGAAAAGTCACGCAAGAAGAACTTAGTAACTTTCTTTCATGAATTAGATAACACGCTCTACTCAGCAACATCCAGCACATTTATCGGCCACGTTTATTCATCTCTTGGTTTGAAAAATATCGCAGATAGGGCTCAAGGAGCGGATGCATCTGGATACCCACAACTTTCGCAAGAGTACTTAGTGACTACTAATCCGCAGATCATTTTTCTTTCGGATGCTCAATATGGTGAGAACTTGCAGACTGTATCCGCCAGACCAGGATGGGCTCAGATTTCAGCTGTAATGACTTCGAATGTCGTGCTTCTGCCAGCAGATATAACTTCTCGTTGGGGTCCGCGCTTAGTTGATTTCTATCAATCTATCTCCGATGCAATGGCAAAAGTTGCCTAACGGATCTTGACTCAGAAGATGAAAATGCCGATACGAAGAGACCCATCAGCACCGCAGATGGGTCCAATGTGGAATTGGCGCATCACTGCGATTAGCGCTCTCGTTCTTTTCGCAGTGGCAGTTTTGGGTGTCAGCCTTGGCCCCATCCACCTGAACTTTTGGAAAGTTATCAAAACGCTTTTCGGTTTTCCACATGGGCTTCAAGGTCAAGAACGAGTCCTTCTCCTTGATCTACGTCTGCCTCGAGTTTTGTTGGCTGCTCTAGTAGGAGCAGCTCTCAGTACTAGTGGCGCCGTTTATCAAACTGTTTTTCGAAATCCGCTTGCAGATCCCTATTTATTAGGTGCCGCCAGTGGCGCAGGCTTAGGTGCAACTCTTGCGATCACAAGTTCCGGAGGCAATGTCTATGGACTCCTCCCAATCTTCTCCTTCGTCGGTGGTGTATTAGCCGTACTTACGACCTTCTTCATCTCCGGGAAATTCTTTGCCGAACCTAATTCGCTACTGCTATCTGGAATTGCGGTCGGATCTTTTGGAACCGCAATTCAAACTTACTTGCAACAGCGTCACAGCAGCGCCCTGCGACCGGTCTACTCATGGATTCTTGGTGAGCTCACAATTGCCAATTGGCAGGTTGTTCGTTGGTCCAGCCTATATATAGTTTCGGCGATACTGATTTTAATTACTGTTTCAAAACAACTTGATGGATTACTTCTCAGTGATGAAGAATCCTTCTCGCTGGGCATCAATCCCAACAAATTACGCATAATTGCGGTGGCGGCGGCAACTTTGGCAACAGCAACGGCGGTTGCTGCCAGCGGGTTGATCGGCTTTGTCGGAATCGTTGTGCCACATCTGGTGCGCGGAATCACCCACCGGGTCACCAATCGCTCGCTCGCAACCATGGCATTTGCTGGCGCAGCCTTCTTAGTTTTGGCCGATCTTGGCGCTCGAACTTTACTGTCCCCTGCTGAACTTCCCATTGGCGTTATTACTGCCTTTGTCGGAGCACCTTTCTTCCTCTTTGTACTTCGAAAGAAACGAGTTGGATCATGATCAGTATTAAAGATTTAACGGTTCGCATCGGCGAGAAAGTTATCTTGGATCATATCGATCTCAATATTCCAAAGAACTCCTGGACTTGCTTAGTTGGTCCCAACGGCGCTGGAAAAACCACACTCCTTAAAGCCCTACTTGGCGTTACTCCCTACTCGGGGTCGCTTCGGGATGACAATGCGGAGGTTTATCGAAATCAAAAACGTAACGTTGCCTTTGTCCCGCAGCAACCGCAAATTCCTGCCGGGATGACAGTTAGCGAATATGTCATGATGGGCCGCTCCAAGCGCGATGGTTGGGGCAATGAATCGGTTCGGAGCCGTTCGTTAGTTCAAAATATTTTGGAGCAAACCCAACTGTTCGGCTTGCACAATCAATACATAACTAGGCTTTCGGGCGGCGAAATGCAACGAGCCTTAATTGCACGGGCTTTAGCGCAAGAACCAAAATTAATTTTGCTGGATGAACCAACCAGTGCGCTGGATTTGCACCATCAAATTTCAACGCTCAACAATATTGAGCTCCTTAAAGATGTAGGAGTCACTATCATCTCCACGATGCATGACATCACTTTGGCTGCCATGTATGCCGAGCGAATCGTTGTTATGCACGAAGGCAAAATATTGCTAGATGGCTTGGCTCAATCGGTAATCCACTCGCCGGAATTAAAGATGGCTTTTGACAACCGAATCAATGTCTACACATTAGATAGCGGTCGCCCCGTGATCGTGGCCGCCAAGGACTATCTCAACTAACGAACCTTGGATTCCACGAACGGAATTTTGACAACTTCGGCGACGCTAACTCTGCCCCGCACATCAATTTCGACCTGATCGCCAACTTTTACCGAAGGTGAAATTAAGGCAAGCGCAATTCCATGCTTGAGAGTAGGCGAAAAAGTTCCACTGGTTACTTCGCCAATTTCACTCCCCCCGACTAGTACTTTCATTCCAGCTCGAGGAATTCCTCGATCTAAAGATTTCAACCCTCGGGAAATTCTGGAAAGACCTTTCTCCTTCTCTGCCGCTAATACGCTCCGGCCAAGAAATTCGCCCTTATTCATAGCGACAGCCCATCCGGCATTTGCTTGCAGCGGGGAGATATCCAAAGATAGTTCGTGTCCGTGAAGTGGGTAGCCCATCTCAGTTCGCAAGGTATCTCTGGCGCCCAATCCGCAGACTCGCCCGCCTAATCCATTAACTTGTGTCACCAAAATTTCCCAGAGCGGCAAAGTGCTGCTCCAAGAAGGCACGAGTTCATATCCAAATTCTCCGGTGTATCCGGTACGACAAATAATGACCGAACCTAATTCAGGGTGGAGCGGTAGTTGCACCTGCGTAAATTGCATGTAATCCAATTCCAGGTCCAGGCCGAGAGAATTCATTACCTTTGCTGAAAGTGGACCTTGCAATGCAAGTACCCCGTAACTTTGATGAATATTTTCTATGACGATATCTGCCGGGGCATTTTCTGTGAGAACGCGGGCTACCTCGGCACAGTTGGCAGCGTTGGGGATGAGAAAGAAATCACTCTCACTATTCTGATACACGATCAAGTCGTCAATGACGCCACCTTGGGCATTGCAGATCAAGTTGTATTGCGCACTTCCGGGAGCAATGCGATTAAGGTCGTTGGTCAGCATCGAATTTAGATAATTTAAGGATCCGGAACCAACAACAGAAATCTTTCCTAAATGGGAAACGTCAAAGAGCCCGACACCAACACGTACGGAAACATGTTCAGCCAAGACTCCACCTGAAAAACCTTCAGAGGTGCCCTTGGGGTATTCAATGGGCATATCCCACCCACCAAAATCGGCCAATTTAGCTCCTGCTGCGACATGCCATTCATAAAGTGGAGATTTCATATCCCTAACTTATCTGCAACTGAGAGAAACTTCGCGTAGGCTCTGATTACTTCAAAGAATAGGTAGATATGACTTCGTTAAAACTAACTTCAGAGATTAAGAAGGAACCGCTTGTTCTGGGGCTCTCTTCTAAAGATGGCAAGCTCACAATTCACACTTCCTTGCCAACAAGCGGCAAGAAAGTCCTTTTCTCCCCCGCTCAACTTCGTCAAGTGATCTCAACTTTGCAGACTTTGGGTGCCACTGGAAAATCCGATGAAGTGACGAAAGTCCCATTTGCCTCGCCAAAATTGTTGGTCTTCACTGGACTGGGAAAAACACAATCCACATTTGATCACGAAGTGTTGCGACGTGCAGCAGGTGCTGCTAGCAGACACCTTGAAGGTAATAGCACTGCGACATTTGCCTTGCCACATACTGATTCGGCAGAACTAGCAGCCATAGCAGAAGGCGCTGGATTAGGTGCTTACGGATTTCATCAATTCCGAACCACCAGCAAAGCGGCGCAGACTCTTCCGCTAACCACCATAAATATTTTTTCGCCGCTGGCCGCTGCGACATCTGGCAAGGAAGCGGTAAAGCGCGCGAATATTCTGGTGCGCGAAATCCATCTTGTTCGAGACTTAATCAATACCCCGCCGAGCCATCTCACTCCTGCCTCTTTTTCATTGATTATGAAGAAGGAAGCCAGCGCCTTAGGTCTCAAAGTTGAGATTCTCAATGAAAAGGTTCTCAAGGCTAAAGGTTTTGGTGGAATTACTGCTGTTGGACAGGGTTCGGCCAATCCGCCGCGCTTACTTCGAGTTAGTTACTCCCCGGCTAAGGCAAAACGAAGATTGGCCTTCGTCGGCAAGGGAATCACCTTTGATTCAGGCGGACTGGCGCTAAAACCTGCAAATGGCATGGAGGCCATGAAGAGCGACATGAGTGGGGCTGCTGCAGTTATTGCTGCCGTAATGGCCATTGCTCGCCTGAAGCTTCCGATTGCTGTTGATGGATGGGCTGCTATGGCCGAAAATATGGTGAGCAACAATTCCACTAGGCCCAGTGACATTATTTCTATTTACGGCGGTAAAACTGTCGAAGTAATTAACCCCGATGCCGAGGGCAGACTCGTCTTAGCCGATGCGCTAGTTCGGGCCCAAGAATTCGGAGAAGCTGCTGACGGCCTGGACTACATCATCGATGTAGCCACCCTTACTGGAGCTCAAGGTGTGGCCCTAGGCGAGCGAGTTAGCGCCCTAATGAGCAATAACGAGCAATTTCAGCGTGAATTAATGGCGGTCACTGTAGCTGCCGGCGAATTATTTTGGCCGATGCCGCTACCCGAAGAACTGCGGCCAAGCCTGGAATCCCCAGTCGCCGATATTGCCAATAAGGGTGAGCGAATGGGCGGAATGCTAGTTGCCGGACTTTTCTTGCGAGATTTCGTCGATCCAGCCCTTCCCTGGGCACATTTGGATATTGCCAGTCCAGCGCTCAACAAGCACGCCCCACATGGTTATACCCCGGTTGGTGGAACCGGAGTTGCCGTTCGCAGCCTGGTTGCCTTCGCGGAGTTGACTGCGTCACAAGGTTGAGCACCCCAGGCACCTGCGGGGGAAGTTATCCCACAAGCGTGGCAGGATTAGGGGCTATCTCATTTATGCGAAGGGTTGCCCGTGTCTGAATTTGATCTTCTTATCCTCGGTGGAGGCAGTGGCGGTTACGCCTGTGCCCTACGTGCTGCACAACTTGGGCTTTCGGTCGCATTGGTCGAGGAAGACAAACTAGGTGGAACTTGTCTTCACCGTGGCTGTATTCCGACAAAGGCGTTGTTGCACGCTGGTGAAGTCGCCGACAGTTCCCGACATGCATCCGAATTCGGTGTCAATGCCCAATTCATCTCTATGGACATGTTGGCGGTCAATGCCTACAAAGATGGAGTTATCAATAAACTCCACAAGGGCTTACAAGGTTTGGTGAAATCCCGAAACATTACTTACATTGAAGGCCACGGTCGTTTGGTTGGAAAGAACGTTATCGATGTCAACGGAGTTCAATACAGCGGAAAAAATATTGTTTTAGCAACTGGTTCGTACCCGAAGACACTTCCTGGACTAGATATTGACGGTGTCCAAATTGTCACTAGCGATCATGCAACTAAATTAGAGCATGTCCCTTCCAGCGTGATTGTCCTTGGTGGTGGCGTAATTGGTTGTGAATTCGCATCCGTTTGGAAATCCTTTGGCGCAGATGTCACCATTATCGAAGCACTTCCACACTTGGTGGCACTGGAAGATGAATCCACATCAAAGCAATTGGAACGAGCCTTCAGAAAACGTGGGATTAAATTTGAGCTCGGAACTAGATTTGCATCTGCTTCCAAAGGTCCAGATGGCGTAACTGTCACCTTGGAAAATGGTTCAACTTTTGTTGCCGATTTACTACTCGTTGCGGTCGGTCGCGGTCCCGTATCTTCCAATATCGGTTATGAAGAAGCCGGTCTAACCATGGATCGCGGGTACTTAATTGTTGACGATAAGTGCCGCACCAATGTTCCGGGCATTTGGGCGGTCGGAGATCTCATTCCAACTCTGCAACTTGCACACGTAGGTTTTGCCGAAGGAATTTTAGTCGCCGAAGAAATCGCGGGATTAAATCCTCGTGCAATTAATTATGACGGAGTACCTCGCGTCACTTACTCCGAGCCTGAAGTCGCCTCAGTTGGGTTAACTACGGCTCAAGCACAATCTCGCGGGCATGACATCGTTGAAATTAGTTATGACTTAGCTGGAAATGGCAAAGCAAACATTTTAAAGACTGCTGGCTCGGTGAAGTTGATCGCGCAAAAGAATGGCCCAGTTTTGGGAATTCACATGGTCGGTTCTCGCGTTGGAGAACTCCTTGCCGAAGCTCAATTAATTTTCAATTGGGAAGCAGAAGCATCTGATGTTGCTTCACTAATCCACGCACATCCAACCCTCTCTGAGGCCGTTGGCGAAGCACATTTAGCACTTGCAGGTAAACCACTTCACGCACACGGGTAATGGGAGAAATCGCAATGTCTTTTTCAGTAACGATGCCTGCGCTCGGAGAGAGCGTTACCGAAGGAACAGTCACACGATGGTTGAAATCAGAGGGCGATCATGTTGCCGTTGATGAAGCCCTGCTCGAAGTATCGACAGATAAAGTAGATACGGAGATTCCATCTCCAGTCGCAGGAATTGTCCAACGCATCATTGTTCAGATCGATCAGACAGTGCCAGTCGGCGCAGAATTGGCGATTATTGCTGACTCCGTTGAAGTAGTAGAACCAGCAGCAGTTACTTCACCGGCCCCGGTCGTTGAAGAACCTCAAGCCGTAGTTACTCCTCCAGGGCCAGTAAGTGTTCCAAGCGTTCCTGCTCCAGTTACTTCCTCTGCCACAGGAACCATTGTTTCTATGCCAGCACTTGGCGAGTCAGTAACTGAAGGAACAGTTACCCGCTGGCTTAAGAACGTTGGAGATTTCGTTACCGTCGATGAAGCGCTTCTTGAAGTTTCCACCGACAAAGTAGATACCGAGATTCCATCACCGGTTTCAGGCACCGTACTCACGATTGATGTTCCAGTGGATTCAACGGTTCCAGTCGGTGCGCGTCTGGCCACCATCGGTTCTGCCGATGCTGCTCCTGTCGTTGCTGCTCCTGTCGTTGCTGCTCCCGTGATTGCTGCTCCTGTCGTTGCTGCTCCTGTCGTTGCTGCTCCTGTCGTTGCTGCTCCTGTCGTTGCTGCTCCTGTCGTTGCTGCTCCTGTCGTTGCTGCCCCTGTCGTTGCTCTCTCTCCAGATGGAGCCTATGTAACACCAATCGTTCGAAAGCTCGCTTCGGAGTCAGGTGTAGATCTATCGGCTGTTTCTGGCACTGGTATCGGAGGACGCATCCGCAAAGAAGATGTCCTAGCCGCAGCCAAGCCTGTAGCTCCTGTCGCTCCTGCTCCCGCTGCCGCTAAGAGTTCTGCACCCGCAACACCGGTCGTCTCCTCACCACTTCGCGGTCAGACTGTAAAACTCACCAGACTTCGAAAAGTTATTGCTGCGCGCATGGTGGAATCTCTCCAAGTGAGCGCACAACTCACCACAGTTGTTGAAGTTGATGTTACAAAAATTGCCCGACTCCGGGATCGCTCTAAAGCATCATTTGAAACTCGTGAGGGTGTGAAACTTTCATTCTTACCTTTCTTTGCCGTGGCCGTTTGTGAGGCGCTGAAACAACATCCAGTCGTTAACTCCTCCCTCGATGGTGATGAAATTACCTACCATGCCGCCGAACATTTGGGCATCGCAGTTGAAACTGAACGAGGTCTTCTGGTTCCAGTTATTCGGGACGCTGGCGATCTCAACATCGGCGCAGTTGCTCGTAAAATTGCAGATGTTGCGGAAAGAACTCGTACCAACAAAATCAACCCTGATGAACTTGGTGGTGGAACGTTCACCATCACAAACACAGGTAGCCGAGGCGCGCTCTTCGATACACCAATCATTAATCAACCACAGGTTGCGATATTGGGACTTGGTGCCGTTGTTAAGCGTCCTATCGTCATGAAGGGTGAAGATGGTGGCGAAACCATTGCTATCCGTTCCATGGTCTACCTCGCCCTCTCCTACGATCACCGAATTGTTGATGGCGCAGATGCCGCTAAATTCCTAGTTACTTTGAAGGGTCGACTTGAAGAAGGTCGCTTCGAAGCAGATCTAGGATTGTAAGGATGGCACCGCTTCAACGAATCGCCATTTCTGGCGCTTCAGGTTTAATTGGGACTGCCCTCGTAGGGCACCTACGAAGTGAAGGTCATACCGTTCAAAAGTTTGTCCGAAGATCAGCCATATCTGCAGATGAAATTTCCTGGGATCCGATTGCCGGAACTGTAGATCTCAACGCATTAGAAGGCATTGATGCGGTAATTCATTTGGCTGGTGCTGGAGTTGGCGACAAGCGATGGAATGCCAAATACAAGGCAACCATACTCAATTCGCGTTTACTCGGAACCACAACCATCGCTAATGCTGTTGCTGCAGTGAAACCATCTGTCTTTATCTCAGCTAGCGCCGTGGGCTGGTACGGAGAATCTGGAAATCGGGCTGTCGTTGAAAGCGATCGCGCTGGTGATGATTTTCTCGCCACTGTGTGTCGCGAATGGGAATCTGCCGCTGATTTAGCAGGACCAGATATCCGCACCGTGAAGATCAGAACTGGACTTATTTTGGATCCCACCGGTGGGGCTCTGGGAAAAATGCTGCCGTTATTTCGATTAGGTCTCGGCGGTCGTATGGGCTCTGGCCAACAGTGGTGGTCGTGGATCACTTTGCACGATGAAATTCGAGCAATCTGTCACCTCCTGGAATCTTCGCTCTCCGGTCCGGTTAATCTGACTTCTCCGAACCCAGTTACAAATCAAGAATTCACCGCTGCACTGGCACGCGCTTTACATCGACCGGCGGTTTTCCCAGTTCCAGCCTTTGCGCTGAAATTAGCGCTGGGTGGATTCTCCAATGAAATCCTTGGCTCAAAGAAAGTAATGCCAAGTAAATTATCGGAAGATGGCTTTACCTTTGATTATCCCCATTTGATTAATGCTTTGGATGTACTAGTCGAAAAGTAGTCAGTGCTGATGCCGTTTTATACCAGCATCCATAAGATTGACTCATGAATGAAATCGATTTCCAACTCTCTGACGGCCGCAATCTACATTTACTAGTCGGAGAGCAGTTTGATGGCCCCACTGTAATTTTTCATCATGGAACACCTGCTTATGCAGGCACCTGGAGAAAGACGATTGCGCAGCTTGAATCAGAAGGCATCAGCGCCATTGCCTACTCCAGAGCTGGTTACTTCACTAGCGATAGAAAAATGGGTCGTCGCGTTATTGATGTACTTGATGATCTCGGAGAAGTGCTAGACCAATACCGAGTTGAATCCTTCGTTTCGGTTGGATGGTCCGGTGGTGGACCGCATACATTGGCTTCGGGATTAGATCCTCGCTGCACTGCGGTTTTTGTTCTAGCAGGCGTTGGAATGTTTGGTCAATCAGATCTAGATTTCTTAGTTGGAATGGGTCAGGACAATTTGGAAGAGTTTGGTGCAGCAGTTGCTGGCTTAGACAAATTAGAAGAGTGGATGTCTTTAAATGGTCCGGGCATAAAAGAGGTAACTGCTGAGCAATTGCAAGTAACGCAGGGCAATCTGTTCTCTAAAAAGGACCGACAAATTCTTACCAATTTCGAGGATGCCCAAGAACTTGCCGAATGTTTTCGAAATTCCGTGAAGATTTCATATGCCGGGTGGATTGATGACGACATTGCCTTCACTAATGAATGGGGATTCTCGCTAGACGAGATAACCGTCCCGGTTCATCTCATACAAGGAGATGAAGACCTGATGGTTCCGCCCGAGCATGCGGCATGGCTCTTGAAACACCTGCCCCAAGCTAGCCTGGCTAAATTGCCAGGATGGGGTCACTTAGGACTTATCGACGCCGCAATAAATCAAATCTTAAAAGAGATCGCTTAATTCACTACCGAAACTCCAGCAGTGGCCAGCGTTGCTGCAGATTTAGCGTGAGCTGCCTTCGTTGCCATCTCTTTGTTGGAGAGCGCTTGATCGATGGCTCTGTGATAACTTTCCAGGATCTGGGTAAGTCGGTCACCGCGATTGTTGTGATCACCTGATGCCATCAACGCTGCCACTGCTGCATTCTTTGCGGTCAGGGCCCCGGCTCTGGCTTGGTAGTAAGTGCTCACTACCACTGCAAGATCGGCTCGCTCTGTTTGCAGAACCTTCTCTTTTAACATCAGGTCTTCTGTGGAGAGAGTGGCCATCGCATCTTTTTCGATGGCCACAATTT
>CAINLV010000106.1 GCA_903850565.1 uncultured Actinomycetes bacterium | reverse complement strand
GGGCATTGAGCCAGAACTTAAAAACTCCCTGCAGGCTTGTGTAGTAATCGTGAATCCCGGTGGCACTGGCAATCCAATTCGTACCATCTCGGCAAGATTCGCACCTTTGCCACCCAATAAATCAGACTGAGTCCGGTCACCGATGCTAAATGGATGAACTAATTTCTCGGCCACTTTCACACCTCCTAACTTATTGAGTTGCTAAGATACTAATCGGTTTGGCACGCGGCAGAAAGGGGATTATTCAAGTCATCTGCCACATAGCCAAGCTCGGCTGGCTGGCTAGCTGGAAAAGAATCTGAACTTGCGAGGAATAAGTTTCATGGAACTCGTTGCTTTAAAAATCTCACCATAAGTTGTTATTTGAATCGAAGTTCAAGTGTTTGGTCTCAGTAAACTCCAGCAGGCCCTCGATTCCTTGTTGACGACCTACACCTGAATGCTTGAACCCACCAACCTCCGTCTCGCCATAGAAATGATGATACGTGTTAATCCAAATTGTGCCGGCTTCGATTCCCCTTCCCATTCTCCAAGCCCTATCCAAATTTGAAGTCCAGAGTCCACAGGCTAGTCCGAACTCTGTGCCATTAGCTAGTGATAGCGCTTCTTCTTCGGAATCGAAAGATTGAACCGCAAGCACTGGCCCAAAAACTTCTTCCGTGAGTAATCGGGAATTCATAGATAACCCACTTACAATGGTTGGTGCAACAAAATGTCCTTTATCAAATGGTGCATGCCCTAAGTCCTCACCGCCGGATATGACTACTCCGTCAGATTTTCCAATTTCGATATAGTTTAAGACCGTTTGTTTATGGGAAGCAGAGATTAGGGGTCCCATTTGAGTTTGAGGGTCCAATCCATCGCCAACTCGAAGTTCACTAGCTCGCGCCGCCAAGCGATCAACAAATTCTTCATAAATGGAGGCTTCAACTAGCAGACGACTCCCAGCAGTGCATATTTGACCAGCAGCAGAGAAAATTGCATTCTCTGCTCCGTCCAATGCCTTTTCTAAATTCGCATCTGCAAAATCAATATTTGGTGATTTTCCGCCAAGCTCTAGCGAAACCTTTTTTAGTCCATCAGCAGCTTTTTTCATAACATTTATTCCGGTAGTGGAATCTCCCGTAAAAGCAATCATGTCCACACCCTCATGAACTACCAAATGTTCACCCACCGTAGCACCAGAACCAATGACAACCGAAAGGATCCCAGGTGGAAATTCAGCGTCAAGAGCAAGAAGTTCCAATGCATGGACGACGATGGCGGGGGTTGCGCTGGCAGGTTTCACAATCACAGCATTACCAGTAGCAAGAGCCGGCGCAACAGCCCTGATAGTCAAATTCAATGGGTAATTCCATGGGGTAATTGCAGCGACAACTCCGACTGGTTCCCGGAGCACAACTCCATGTACACCTTCTTTGAGTGCAATAGCTCGACCAAAAATAGCGCGCGCTTGTCCAGAATTGAATTCAATCATGCTAATACTGCTTAGAACTTCACCTCGAGCTTGAGCTAGGGTTTTACCTTGTTCCCGAGTGAGCAACTCGGCAAGAGTGTCCATGTTGGTGCGCATCCGTTCAGCCCAACGAAATAGAACTCTTGCTCTCAAGGCTCCATCATTACGCCACCCAGAACGATTTAAACCTTCTATTGCGCGACTAATGGCGATATTTACATCCTCCAGCGTGGATGTTTCAACCAAAGCAACCAATTCTCCGGTGGCTGGATCAAAAGAGGATAATGCATCCGTTGAGACTCGCAAGAATTCGCGGTTGTCGTGAGTAATGCGGAGCGGGTTCCATTCTTTTCGAGATGCGAAAGTTGCTTGTCTAACCATGATTTAGTACTCCGTTACTTATATGGTGCAGTTAACCTTCGGAGGAATCTCTTGTAAACATTCTTCCGAAGATCAACTACAACGTCGTCTAGTAGATTACTGCAGTTATCCGTTGAAGCGGTTCGTAAAGGCCTTTGTGTAATCCAGACCAGCTGGAATAGCCTTGATTGAAACTAACTGATCACGAAGAACTTTCCAACGATGCAGTGTCATTGCACCAGGTTTGCTACCGAGGAAACCACCATCGCTGATGGCCTTGACCGCATAATCAAACGCAGCTGGATCGACATCTTTGTTAGCGGCTATTGCGGCAGCTTTAGCCACAGAGTCGTTTACAATAAGATTTGACCATCCGTTCACCACTGCAGAAGCAACAGCACGAACAAGTATTGGATTCTTCTTAATCATAGCCTCTGTTGTGAACAGCAGATTTCCGTAAGGATTGTAGCCGCCGTCTTTGGCGACAGACAAGTATCCGATATCAACACCGGCTAGCTTGGCAACATACGGTTCAGATGTAACGAAGCATTGTTGTACGAGGTTGTCATTTAATTTGAAATCAGCCATTGAACCAGTGAAGTTAACATCCTTAATACCGGTCAGTTTAAAGTGAGCCTTAATGTAGTCAAAGTAAGGACTGGGTACCCGAGCAACTTGGTGTCCACTCACATCTGAAAAAGACTTGATCTTCTGGTCTGAGTGATACATCATGCATTGCAGGTTGGTATCAAATCCAGCAGCAATTGCGACAATTGGTAATCCATTTGCACGAGCCTGAAGTACCTCGTCAGCGTTTCCTACTCCAAATTGAAATGCTCCAGCAGCTACCTGTGGCAATGTTTGAATTCCGGGTCCACCTTGCTTAACAACAATTGTGATACCACTGGATTTAGCAGGCTGGCTACCCATGGCATCCCAGTATCCACCTTGCTCTGCTTGTGCGAACCAGTTCAAGATGATGGTGGCAGTCTGTGGCTTGGCCGCAGCTGCACCAGCACTTTGTGTTCCAGTGACAATTCCGAGAGATACTATGACTAATGAAGTAACCATCCAAGATAGTCTTTTCATTTTTTTCCTTTCGATTGATGGACGATGGTGTAAGTATTTTGGAGTTGAACTGATTGTCACTCCCCCTGGTCTCAGTTCTCCTTTCTAAGAGCAGACTCATGCCAGTTCCTAATGAGTCGATTGCCAGTGACAGTTACTAACATGAAAAATGCGAAGCCGAGTAGTGTGGCAACAAGTACTTCGGCAAAGAGCAATCCTGTCGCCATTCTTGCTTGGGCATACAAAACTTTCACTCCAAGGCCTCCGTCAGCACCCCCAGAGCCAATAATGAATTCTCCTACGATCGCTCCCACTACAGACAGACCTGCAGAAATGCGTAACCCTGCGAAAATACTTGGAAGCGCGGCAGGAAGACGCAACTTTACAAATTCCGTCAATTTCGAAGCTCTATGCATGCGGAATAGATCAACTTGGTTTCGCTCTGTTGAAAGAAGACCAAGCAATGAATTATTTAGAATTGGAAAGATTGCAATCATAAAGGCAATTATCACTACCGCACGCTGATTATATCCAAACCAAAGAACTATAATCGGTGCGATTGCAATTACAGGAACAGTCTGTAAGAGCACGGCATAGGGGTAGAAGCTGCGCTCCAGCGGTTTTGATAAACTCATTATGATGGCGCTTAATAGCCCTACTATGATTGCCAAACCAAAACCCATGGTCGCTTCAATTAGCGTAATTCGAAAACCTTGCCAAAGTAAACCAGGATTACTCAATGCTGCATGCAATACCTGCATTGGTCTTGGCAGAAGATAATTCTTATCAGCGTAGATTGTGACGGAGATTAACCACCAAGCGAAGATAATAAGTATGAGGACGACGACCGGTGGCAAGATCTCTCGCACTCTTTCACGAGTTGTAATTTTAGTTCCAGCACTTTGAACATTTCCTTGTGCTCCAGCCAGAGATTTTGTTATACTCATGAAATCGCTCCTTCTCGAAGAAAAGTGCCTATTTCTTTAGCTACATTCATAAACTCAGGGGTGGATCGCAGATCGGGGCTGCGGGGATATTCAAAAGGAATATCAAATATTTTCTCTACGCGTCCTGGTCGCGCCGACATAACAACAACGCGGTGTGAAAGATAAATAGCTTCATAAAGATTATGAGTTACAAAGACGGAGGTGAAGCCTTCGATTCCCCAGATTCGGAGCAACTCATCTTGAAGGGTTTCGCGTGTAATCTCATCAACAGCAGAGAATGGTTCATCCATGAGAAACATAATGGGGCGAATCGCAAGAGCTCGTGCCAACGAGAGCCGCATCTTCATGCCACCAGAAAGGTTTCGGGGATAGGCTTTTTCAAAGCCAGTCAGCCCTACCATCTGTAGCGCTTCAGTTACACGTATCTTGCTCTCTGCCTTATCTAGACCTTCGAGTTCGCAAACTAAAAGAGCGTTGGATTCCACTGTTCGCCACGGCAATAGCGTTGGATCTTGAAATACAAAGGCTCGTCGGTCGGTAGTAGGAATTTGTACAGAACCTTCAGTGGCACTTGAAAGACCAGCGATGATGCGCAATAAGGTGGATTTGCCACATCCAGATGGCCCGAGCAATGAAACAAATTCACCTTTTTGAATCTGCAAATCAACCGGGAGCAGTGCCACCGTCCCATTGGGGTAAATCTTGGAAGCTCCCAGGACATTGATGTGGGTTAGGGATTTAATCTGATTCTCCTTCTCTTTTGCTACAAACTTGGATTGCGAATCCAGTGGGGCCCTCACCCCAACTACAGAATCAGCAGATCTGAGGGGATCCGCTGGGTTTGTACTGGTCTGACATGTGATATGTTTAACTTGTTAACAGTTCAATGTCAAGGACTTCGAAATTATTCGGCCAGGCGCAGGGAGACTCTGAGAACCTCCACTCAAATTCCACGCCTGCTTGGTTGCAAGGAGCGGAGTCTCGGTCTAAGTCAAAGGGAAGACAGCCTCCCCTTTGAATAGCGCAGAAGAGGAAAAGTATGCCTTTTGTCGAAATTCACATGTGGCAAGGCCGATCCATCGAACAGAAACGAAACCTTGTTGCAGCCATCAACGCTGCGATGGTCGAACACGCCGGAGCTAATGCCGAGAACCTACAGATAGCCATTCAAGAGTACCCACTTGAGAATTGGGCCAGGGCAGGCATTCTTGGAATAGATAGGACGGAGAAATGATTCTTAATGCGATCAAGGCGGAATCTGCAGCTTTACTCATTATCGATCCGCAAAATGCTTTCTGCCATCCGGAAGGTACGTTGGGTTTATCGGGTGTCAATATCGCCCCAGCTCAAGCCGCACTTGCTCCAATTCGCACCTTAGCTCAATCTTTTAAGGAGGCGGGACTTCCTGTTATTTGGACCCAGCAGATCCATTTAGTGGAAGACGCAGCTCGAGCTCAAAAGTCACTTCCTTCTCATACTGATAAGCGTGCTCGAATCTCTGCTATCTCTGGCTCTTGGGATGCAGCCTTCGCTGATGAGATTGCTGATCTTGTAGTCGATCAGACCTTTGTGGTTACTAAGCACAGATTTGGAGCGTTTTACCAAACTCGGTTAGAGGCTCTGCTAGATATGCTCGGCGTGAAATCACTCTTCATAGTCGGACTTACCGCTAACGCATGCGTTGAAACCACCGTGCGCGAAGCATATTTACGCGACTACGACGTTGTGGCGGTAACGGACGCCATCGCTGCAGTTCGCCCAGAATGGATAGATACAGCGCAGGCTGTTTGGAGTCAATATTTTGGCGTGCTAGCAAACTCAACCGAGGTTCTGAGTTGGCTCGATCACGCCTTACGTCCCCAAGCGCAGCGGGTGCATCATCTGCTTTTGGAAACATCCAACCTGAATCGTGCTGAAAGATTCTATGTTGACATTCTGGGTTTTGATATTTCCAAACGGGACCTCTTCAGAAATGGCAGGGATTTCATCGTGACTGAACAAGGGCTTGGATTAGTTGAGGGTGGGGAGGGTTTTGATAGCAAGGGTGGCACGTTGCAACACCTCTGTTTCTCTGCACGCAATATCAATGCAATAGCCAAAGCTGCTCAGGAATCCGGGCATCGCATCGTCCGGGGACCTGAAGATGGAGCATATGGATACACGGTTTACATCGAAGATCCAGATGGAAATGAAATTGAGCTCTTTGAAAATAAACTCCTAAAACACTAACAAAACCCCATCCCATCCGGCTAGAACTAATCAGAAGGCATAAAGTGAAGATTACCGATATCAAGGTCCATCAAGTGCAACTTCCTGCTCGGCGTCAACACAATTGGGCTACAAAAATGAGTACGCCGATTGGTCACCATGCAATTATCGAAGTTCTTACAGATGAAGGTCTCATTGGGTGGGGTGAATCTCCTGCGGGTGCTACATGGGGCGGATCACATATGCGCTACTACGGAGAATCGCCTGAAACAGTTGCTGTTGTCATTCGAGACTACCTATTACCTGCCGTCCTCGGTCTCAATCCTGTAGACATCTCGGTGATCCACGCTCGTATGAATTTGGCCATTAAGGGCCATCCATATGCAAAGGCTGCGGTAGATATTGCCGTCTATGACCTTGCAGGCAAAGCATTTGGAGTACCAATTTCTACTCTTCTCGGAGGAAGCCATCGCGACTCAATCGAGGTAGCGCACTCGCTAGGAATTATGGATCTTGATCGATGCTATGCGGAAGCCGAGGAAGCGGTGGCTGAAGGTGCACTCACTATTAAATGTAAGACTGGCCTAGACCCTGAGCGAGATGTAACGCTTGTCCGTGAACTTCGCCGAAGGTTGGGTAACACGATTAAGATTCGTGTAGATGGAAACGAAAGTTACAGTAGCGTTGGAGAAGCGGTATCAGTTACAAAACGCCAAGAAGAGTTTGACATTCTCTTATGTGAGCAACCAGTAGTAGGAGCGTTAGGTCTCGCTCGGGTAGCAGAGCGAATCGAAAGCCCGGTCATGGCCGATGAATCGGCTTGGACCGTCCAAGATATTTTGGAGTTGGATAAGCTCAACGCAGCGCAATGCATATCGCTATATGTAACTAAGCCAGGCGGCCTTTATCGCGCTCGTCAAGTAGCCGATATTGCAGAGCAAGTTGGGATGTATTGCGATATAGGTGGTTCAATCGAGACTGGAATTGGGAATGCAGCAAACCTCCATCTAGGAAGTGCTACGAAGATTGCACGGCTTCCGAGCGTCTGTCCCGTCTCGCAACCTGAAGGTTCAAATGGACCTAAGATCGCCGGTGTGTACTACTTAGATGATTTGATATCCGAACCATTTCGTTTTGAAAGTGGGCGCGTCTTCACGCCGACTGGGGCTGGCCTAGGTATTGAGGTTGATAGACAGAAGTTGAAGCGTTACGCAGTATGACTATCGCGGTGCTCGGAGCTGGTGCTGGCGGGCTTTCCGCTGTTGTTGAACTCAGCCTCGCGCATCAAGATTTTATTCTTTGGAATCGCAGATCCGAAACCTTTGCCCAAAATACTCCCAATTCAGAGATCCAGTACAGAGGAGTACTGGGAGAGGGTTCGATATCACTGGATAAGCAAATAACCACCAATCTCAAATTGGTTTTGAGTCAAGCAGATGTCCTTGTAATCTGCTTGCCCAGCGTGGTTCACGCACAGCTATTTCAGGAGCTTGCTGAACTTGATTGTGAAATTCCCATCGTGCTCAACCCTGGTCACACGGGCGGTGCGCTCCACTTGCGCGAGGTGTTTAAGAAGGCAAGGAAAACTCTTCCCCCGGTCGCCGAATTTTCGACTCTCACCTATGTTGCCAGAATAGACGCAGAGGCACGAGTTAATATAACTGGCCGCGCTAAATCTGTTCGAGTCGCCTCATTGCCAGGTGGAAGGTCAGCCTTAAATTGGGCGAAGAAACTCTTCCCGGGAGCAGACGAAGTCGCTGATGTAATTGTTTCGAGTCTATCTAATGTCAATCTTGTTCTGCATGCCCCGGGAGCAATTTTAGGTGCTGCCTGGGTCGAAGCGACTTCTGGAAATTTTACTTTTTATGTGGATGCGATGACTCCGGGAGTAAGTCGAGTTATGCAAGCGTTAGATGATGAACGTCTCGCAGTTGCAAAGCAATTTGGACACGTACTCCCCTCTCTCATTGATGAAATGGCTGCGATCGGAACTGTCGATCAGAATGCCGCACTCCGCGGCGATCTCGCAGCTGCGATCCGAGGTGGCGTGGCAAATGCCAAAATTTCCGCACCAGATTCATTTAGGCACCGTTATTACCAAGAGGATCTTGCATTTGGCCTCCTCCCCTTCGTCGAGTTGGCTAAGTTGGCAAATGTGCCAGTACCTGTTGCCAACGCATTACTTCTGCTAGGAAGCACGGCTGTTGGTGGGGAAATTTTAAGAGAAGGATTAACTAGCAAACTTCTAGGTCTGACTAATCTGTCTTTGGAAACATTTATCGCGTCTGTAAGCAATTGATGGCGAAGGGGGAGTGAAGGTTATGGGAGAACAATTACACGGGCGTAACATTGCAATAGTTGGTGGTGATGAACGCGAACAGGAAATTGCGCGATTAGCTGCCCAATCGGGTGCGAGAGTCAAAGCATACGGATTCCCGTGGCCAGATGACGGAATCAAGGGTGTTGAGCACACTGCATCGGCAGCGCAAGCTCTCAATGGTGCGAACTTTGCACTTTTCCCAATTCCCGGGATAGCAAAAGATGGAACCCTTTTCGCGCCTGCATCGCCGCAGGTAATTCTGCCAAATATTGAATTGCTATCGGTCATGGCGCCGGGTGGCACCATAATTCTTGGTCTGGCCGATGAAAATCTGAAGAAAGCAGCCGGGACGCTCGGAATAGAGCTAAGTGAGTACGAACTCGATACTGAGTTAATGTTACGAAGGGCACCTGCGATTATCGAAGGGGCTCTCTCGCAAATCATCAGTTCTACCAGAATCACAATTCATAATTCTGACGTTCTTATCGTGGGCTATGGAAATATTGGTCGACTCCTGGCTAAAACCCTGGTTCTACTGGGAGCCCGAGTCCATGTGGCAGCGCGAAATCCGGTGCAACGGGCGGATGCATTTAGCGCCGGCTGTACACCGCACGAACTCGACGAAATTATTGTGGTAGCTCCCTTAGTTTCCATTCTCATCTCAACAGTGCCAGCGGAAATAATTAGCGAGGGAGTTCTAAAGGCATTGCCTCCCAACTCTCTGGTGATGGATTTATCGGCTCCTCCGGGAGGAATTGATCTAGCAAAGGCCAAAGAGTTGGGGCATACAGCGGTTTGGGCTCGGGGTCTTGGCAGAAGCGCACCAATAACTGTAGGGGCAAGTCAATGGTCGGGTATCGAAAAGCGTCTCATCAGCATCGAGCAGCGGAGGAAAAATGAAGGTTGATCTGGTCTTAAAAAATGCACGAATTGTCGACCATGCCGGTGAGTTCTATGGTGGCATAGCTATCGCTCAAGGGCGAATTGTTGCAATCGGGAATGACTCGATATTGCCGCCCGCGACTCGAACGATTGACCTTGCGGGCAAGGTACTCATGCCCGGTCTCATTGATCCGCATTGCCACCTCGGTGTCAATTATGACTTTGACGACGATATGCGCACCGAAACAGCCGCGGCGGCTAGCGGTGGAGTCACAACAATCTTGCTGTATATCCGTAACATGGAAGGCTCTTACATTCCATTTTACGGCGACCGGCGAAAGCGCGGTGAGGAAAATGCAGTTGTTGATTTTGGATTCCACTTTGGTATCCAGCGAGAAGAGCATGTTGCAGAAATTGCAGAAATTGCGCGAACTACCGGAGTTCAATCATTTAAGTGTCATATGGGGTACGAGCCAGGAAATTCAATAGGCATAATCTCCTCCACTGACGCCTGGGTATATGGAGCAATGAGAGAAGCAGCAAAGTTGCCACATGGTGTCGTTAGCGTGCACTGTGAAAATACCGAATTGGTGCAACTCCTAAAGGGCGAGATGATGGCCACGGGACGCCAAGACTTAGCTGCATACACTGAATCACGTCCAGTTTTCGTCGAGGAAGAGGCGATTGCGCGCATGATCGGTTTAGCCGAACTCACCGGTTGTCCGCTCTATATCGTTCATACAACCGCTGCAAAAGGACCACTGATGGCCGCTGCTGCTCGAGCTCGCGGAGTAGATGTCACGATCGAAACTTGCCCTCATTACCTAACTCGCACTGCATACGACCCGGATTTGGATTCGCGCGCAAAGATTTCGCCACCGCTGCGCGACACCGAACAATTAGAAGGGCTATGGCGTGGCGTAATGAATGGCACTGTCGGCACGATTGGAACTGACCATGTCCCCTTCAAAAAGAATGGTGGAGACTTATGGAAAGAGAAGCCTGGAGTCGTCACATTCCCGTGGGAACTGGCACTGATGCTCCACTTCGGAGTACACCAGCGAGGAATGTCTCTTTCTAGACTTGTTGAATTGAATTCCTACAACGCGGCCCGTCAGTTCGGACTTTATCCCCGCAAGGGAGCGATCGCCGTGGGATCCGACGCAGATTTTGTTGTTGTTGATCTCGATGAAGAACGTGTAGTTACCCATGAAGGAAAGGGGACTTGCCTCTACGAGGGTTGGAATCTACGCGGCTGGCCGGTGATGACAATCTCTAGAGGTCGTATTGTTTACGAAGAGGGTGGCGTCGTTGAGAAGGAAACTGGACATGGACTTTGCGTGACTGTTCCGGCACATGAACTCCTGGGGAGATAGTTATGACACCCCTACATCTAAGTGGAGGAGTCCAGCGCTCCCGTATGCTGCGTTCGATCTCGATTCATTTTATGTGGAACGACCGACCTATGTCGGAGCGAGTCGAAGCAGCGGCATTATCAGGATTCGACTTAGTAGACCTATGGGATTGGCGTGCGGTTGATATTGAAACCATCGGAGCGGTCGCCGCGAGTAATGGCATTGGGATTAATGGTTTCTTCGGAAACCGACAGCATTCTGCTTGTGACCCTAACGACAAAGAAGCATTTCTCACTGAAATTAAAGAGTCCATTGACTGCGCGGTGAGAGTGGGCGCCCGCCAATTAGCTATATTTTCCAATGCTATTCGGCCCGGAGGGCTCGTACTTCCCTCGCCAGCATTACCACATCAAACTTTGCATGAAGCACTAGTCGATTCAGTAGGAGAAGCAGCAGAGCTAGCATCAGATGCCGGCGTGACCTTAATGCTCGAACCTTTGAACGACGTATTCTTACCAGGCTATTTCTGGACTGGAATGTCATCGGCTATTGCAGTCGCAAAGGAAGTAAATACCCCACAAGTTCGCGTAGCATTTGATACTTTTCACCAACAACTCAGCGAGGGTAGATTGTCGGACAACCTCATTGCCTCTCTGCCATATCTTGGTAGATTTGATGTCGGCGGCGTTCCGGGTCGCTTCGAACCTGGAGCTGGAGAGATTGATTTTCTCTACCTCCGATCCATCTTGGACGAGCATCAGTGGGATGGAACCATCACGTTTGAAACAATTCCCAGCGATGGGGAGTTTGCAACAGCCGTCAATGCAATTGATCGCATATTTCCATCCTCTTGGTGTGGTGAGCGCATGAGAGCTAAAGGTTAACTCCGATGGATTCATCTTCGGGAGATGTGCAAACACTCTTTGTCGCAATGTGTTTTGACGGAACGGAGTCGGCTAGGATCCGCCTTGAGTCATTGGAAGAGCATCGTAAATATGTTAATCAGCAGGCCGAGATCATCCTGAGTTCAGGGCCATTACTTGAAGAAGACGGCGAAACCCGATGCGGTCAATTGTTCATATTGGCATTGGGTAGTCTCAAAGAAGCGTCCGCATTTATCGATGCGGATCCATTTACCAGACTAGGTCTCTTCGATAATATAATAATTCGTGAGTTTGCCCCAATATTCAGTAATGGCATCCGCAAAAACACCCTCTAACCACTAAGCCGTTATAGCACCATCAATCACAAACTCGGCGCCAGTGACATAACCATTTGCATCCGAGGCTAGAAATAGTGCCAGCCGAGCGACTTCCTCGGATGTTCCAACCCTGCCCAAAGGAATCAACTTAGCAAGCATGTCCAATACCTCTGGCCCACCGTGAATCATCGGAGTGTCAATCACGCCCGGACAAATTGCGTTTACTCGGACACCGAAAGGAGCTAGTTCCCATGCCGCAGCCCTGGTCATTCCACGAACGGCCCACTTGCTTGCCGCATACGCCAAAGGCATCCCACCTCCCTTAAGGCCCGCATTTGAGCAAGTATTGATGATAGAACCGGAGCCAGACTCCTTCATTATCGGAGCAAAAGCTGCCATACCAAGAAAGACGCCGGTCTGATTTATTTCCACAACTTTGCGATATTCCTCCGGACTAGTGTCCAATATCCCTTTAGCAAGCCAAATTCCAGCGTTATTTACCAGAATATCCAACCGACCATGCTTCGCAACAACGTGTGCGACAACTCCCGCCCAAGCAACAGCGCTAGTCACGTCTAAAGGTACGAACTCTGCTTGTTCACCTATATCGGCTGCCACCTTTGCGCCCTCTGAATTTTCAAGATCGGTGACGATCACTCTTGCTCCTTCGAGCGCAAATAAACGCGCTTCAGCGGCACCTTGTCCACCAATTGAGCCAGCACCAGTGATAAGTGCAACTTTTCCCTTGAGAGAATTGTTATTCATGTACGCCTCCGATATTGATAGCCTCTGCTTTTCAGGTGAAAGTTCATTTACCCTCAATTAGCCGTAAAGAGAATGGTGCTGGATACAGTCGTTATCCAATCGACAATTCCTTGAACATGTTTTACGGCAGCACGATTTGCCTTTTCGGGATCGCGTTCAACAATTGCATCAACAATTGTTTGATGCTGCTTCACTGAAACTTCAGCCCTACCTTCCCTTTTAAAGAAGATCAAGCGAGACTCTTCGAGAATTTGGTTGAGGTCCTTTAAGATTCCTGGTAAAAATGTACTTCCTGCAGCATTAGCAATGGAGCGGTGAAAACTAATATCTAGCTCCACTAACTTTTCGGGACTTTCTCCTCGGCTAGCGGCATCAATAAATTTCTTGTGGGAACGAAGAATGTCAGTCAGGTCAGCCTTCCCCAGGGGGGATGAGGCTCCTTCGGCCGCTAAACCATCCAATACTCCTCGAATCTTTAAAAGGTCAATTAATTCTTCGCGATGCAGATCAACGTAGACGCCAAATGGTGCGAACTGATCACCTATACTGGTGCGGACGAAGGCTCCACGGCCATGCTGAATTGAGATCATTCCCATCGCTTCTAAACTGGCTAAAGCTTCCCTGACGCAGACGCGGCTTACACCAAAGGCCTCGCAGAGTTTTCGTTCAGATGGGAGCATTTCACCAGGCTTATATTTTTGGCTTAGAATCGCCGCGGTAAGTTGCTCGCGCACCTGTTGCGTTGGGCTTATACGTTTGACCGTAGAAAAATCGGATTCGACTGATTTAGACTTTGGGTTCACAATTAAATTGCTCCTCTCTCTTTGGGCACTGACAGTAAATTACCTTAAAGCAGACGTTTATCCTCTTGTGCCATCTCCATAAGTGCTTTGGCAATAGTTAGAGTCATATTAACTTTCAGATTGCCCCAAATATGCTGCAAGATCTGCCGCGTCGGTAGCCATCACGAATAGGGGGGTTCCCACTGCAACATCGGCCCCAACCTTGAAGAATAAGGCGGCGATGAGGCCCGTGGAGGGTGACTCAAGATCAATCGTAATTTTATCGGTGGCCACAGTAGCCAGAACTTGACCTTCTATAACGGAATCACCAACGTTAACGAGCCATTCCTCGATGGTTCCCTCTTCCATGGTCACGCCCCACTTCGGAAGCGGATATTCCTTTGTCATAATCTTCCTTTCTTCAAGCTATGTATATGAAACTATTTGACTAGTTTGCGGACTTCTTCTGCAATTCTGGCAACCCCGGGCAAGGTGTACTTCTCCATAATCGGCGCGTATGGGATCGGTGTATTTCGGGCACCAACTCTCACGATCGGTGCTCGCAGAAGCTCGAAGCAATCCTCCGCAGCAAAAGCAGCTATCTCTGCGCCAAACCCACCACGAGTTGGCGCTTCGTGGGCAATTAATAGGCGACCAGTCTTCTCCAAGGAGGCGCGCAAGCCCGCGCGGTCAAACGGTACTAGCGTCCTAGGGTCAAAAATTTCGCATGAAATTCCCTCCACAGCGAGTTCGTCAGCCGCTTTCTGAGCATATTCCAGAGTCTTGAGGTATGAAACGATTGTGACGTCGCTACCTTCTCTTACAATTTTGCCAACACCCATGGGGATTGGGTCAACCTTGACCACATCTCCGGCTGGCCCACCTCGTCCGACATACAATCCTTTATGTTCAAAAAAGATGACTGGGTCAGGATCCCGAATTGCAGAAATCAAAAGTCCTTTTGCATCTTCAGCCGTTGAGGGAGCGACTACTTTCAACCCCGGCACTTGCGTGAAGAATGCTTCTAAACTCTGGGAGTGTTGTGCACCAGTTGATCCCGCGGTGCCGGTAACCATGCGCACAACCATTGGAACACTTAAATTTCCACCGGTCATGTAATGTGTTTTGGCAGCTTGGTTAACGATCATGTCCATGGCGAGAAATGAAAAATCTCCAAACATAATTTCTACAATAGGCTTACCGCCCACAAGTGCTGCACCTACTGCGGCGCCCACAATCCCCTCTTCGGAAATTGGAGTATCCCAGAGATGATTAGATCCAAAACGATCCCAGAGGCCTTTAGTGACACCAAAGACGCCTCCTGATTCTCCGACATCTTCCCCGATTACAAACACTGAAGGATCTCGTTCGATCTCTTCAGCAATTGCCTGGCGAATTCCGTCAGCATAAGTGAAATTTGTCACCGCAACGCCTCTCCATTAAAACTCTCAACGTAGACATGATTTAATGCATCTTCTGCAAGTGGGTGTGCTTGTTCTTTTGCCCAAGCAATAGCAACTTCCAAACGCGTATCAACGCGCGAGCGCACATCCGCCAAATCAGCTTTGGACGCATCACGTTCTGTTGAAAGCCATGTAGAGAAAGTCAAAAGCGGATCGCGCTTCATCCATTCTTCAACTTCCTCCTTGGGACGATATTTCGCCATATCCCCCTCAAAATGGCCACGGTGACGGTAAGTCTTAGTTTCAATAAGTGTCGGGCCATCGCCGTTACGAGCTCTCTCAACAGCAACCTTTGTCACCTCACGAACAGCAATAACATCATTGCCATCGACTACAACACCTGGCATTCCATAAGCCGGTGCGCGATCTGCAACGTCCTTTAAAACCATATGTTCGCTCTGACGCGTGAACTCGCCATAAAGGTTGTTCTCACAAACAAAGAGAATTGGTAACTTCCAAAGGGCGGCCATATTCATGGTTTCGTGAAAAGACCCTTCATTAGAAGCACCGTCCCCGAAGAATGAAACTGCAACCGCATCGCTACCCGTACGCTTAAATTGCAGAGCTGCTCCACCAGCGATTGGAATGCCTCCACCAACAATTCCATTAGCGCCCAAGAAACCTAACTCGGTATCAATCATGTGAAGCGAGCCGCCTTTTCCTTGGTTGTAGCCCCCCACTCGAGCAAATAACTCTGCATACATTCGCGCGGGATCTGCTCCGCGACCGATCATGTGCCCATGACCACGATGAGTCGACGTCAAGACATCTTGAGGGCTCAGGACATCACATATGCCAACCGCACTTGCCTCTTGGCCAATATAAGGATGCAAGAAACCTGGAATCAATCCCTCTGCCCGCAACTGGGCCGCTCGCTCCTCAAAACGCCGAATGAGCATCATCCGCTCCAGAAGTTCCAACCCCTTTTCAAGGGTTACCGAAATTCCAGTGCTGGTCGATCCCGTTGAACTATTCATAAAATCCTCTCCAACTCATCACATATCTTACCAGTAAAAGGCCTTGCTCTAGATCTAACTGGCTGAATATCCTCCATCAACCATAAAAGCGGTGCCGAGAACAAATGAGGAATCTTCAGATAATAGAAATGCCACTGCGGCAGCAATTTCAGAGGGTTCGGCATAGCGCCCGATTGGGTGTTTGTCTGCAAAGTGATCTGGCTCAATACGCTCTTCGTTGAGAGTGCGAAGAAGTGGAGTCAAAGTACCGCCAGGACAGATGCAGTTAATTCTTAATCCTCGGCGCGCATATTCCACTGCGATAGAACGCGTGTATTGAAGAACCGCCCCTTTAGCTGCTGCGTAAGCCGCCAACTCTGGAGCAGAATTTACAGCTGCGGTTGAGCCAAAAGTTACGATCTGACCGCTGCCTCGGGCCAGCATCTGTGGCAAGAGCGCTTTGGTGACCAAAAATGTTCCAATCAAACTTACATCGACTACTTTACGGAACGTTGCAAGCGAAAGTTCGTGAGTGGGACCATTTGCTTGAATCCCGGCAACGGCAACGATCGCATCGACCCCACCCAATGCTGCTAGGACAGCCTCGGTCATTTGGGAAACATCTTCCTCGTCGGTGATATCTGCTTTCCCACTCCAGGAGAGTTTGGGGTTAGATGGGAGTACTAGGTCAGTCGCGGCGACCAATGCGCCTTCCAGGAGTAATCGGTCAACGACCTCGGCACCAATACCTCCTGCGCCTCCAGTCACCAGTACTCGACTACCTCTCAATCCATGCATAACTGCCAGCCTTGCTCGTGATCATCCACCAAGATACCCTTAAACATGTAACACACCATACCAGTAAGGGGCCTGAATGACTATTGTCGGGGTGGAACCAATCCTCATGACTTCAGCGACTCTGCCCAATGGCGACCTTAGGGATGTCTACATAGAAAATGGCAGTATTACCAAGGTAAAGAGAACTGGAACTCCGCCGTCAGACAATCTCAGGTACCGCTCGATTGACCTACAAGGTTATGTTCTATTGCCGGCTCCGGTCGAACCGCACGCACACTTAGATAAAGCTCTCTTGGTCAACCGAATTGGAAATCCGAGTGGGGACCTCACTGGAGCAATTAACGCGATTCGTGCGGCCTACCCTTCTATGACCCGCGAAGATATTACCGACCGTGCATATCTCGCCGTGGTCGAGGCTGCAACAAAGGGCTACACCGCGATAAGGACGCATTCAGATTGTGGTCCAACCCTAGGAGTTAGATCAGTAGAAGCGCTAGTTTCATTGCGTACGAGACTTCTCGACATTGTCGATATTCAAATCGTAGCCCTTGCTGAACCTGGTATTACCGGTGCACAAGGTCGCGCTAATCGAGAGACTTTAGTTGACGCGATGGCGGCAGGTGCAACTCTTTTAGGTGGGTGCCCGTCAATTGATGATGATCCGAGGGCCGCAGTAGGCGAATTGATGGCAATCGCTCGAGAACTCGAGTGCGATGTGGATTTCCATACCGATGAAACTACTGATCCGTCGATGCTTGCCTTGAAATACCTTGCCGATGAAGTAATAAAAACTGGATTTAACCATCGGGTCACAGCCTCACACTGTGTAAGTTTGGGAGTGCAAGACCCATCTGTCGCTCGAGAAGTTTCGATTGCAGTAGCCGCAGCCAAAATTTCAATAATTACTCTGCCTCAAACTAATTTATATCTCCAAGGTCGCGAGAGAAAAACAAATAAACAACGTGGCTTAACTGCGATAGCAGATCTATTAAATGCGGGGGTATGTGTTGCAGGTGGTGGGGACAATTGGCGTGACCCGTTTAATCCAATGGGTCGAATCGATCCTTTCGAGACGGCATCATTGCTCGTGAGCGCTGGCCACCTATCTCCCGAACTCGCTTATGAAATGGTCTCAACAAATGCCCGTGATCTAATGGGTTTACCGCAAGTTC
Source organism: uncultured Actinomycetes bacterium (assembly GCA_903850565.1). Classification (GTDB taxonomy): domain Bacteria; phylum Actinomycetota; class Actinomycetes; order Nanopelagicales; family Nanopelagicaceae; genus CAIMZW01. Next base: position 3,482 of record CAINLV010000106.1, on the reverse strand, counting down.
GAATAGAAGCGGGAAGCCCGGCGGACCTTCTTGCGGTTCGTGCTGGATCGCTTGCTGAAGCTATAGCGAGCGCCAGCGAAAGTCGAATTGTTATGCGTGCTGGACGAATTCTCTCTCGAAGCACTGTTACCAGCGAGCGAGACGAAAGATTTTAATCGTATAAAGTAGTTGTTACGGGAACCCATGATCCGAGTCCAGATCTAAGCACAATTTCAGATGCCCGCTTGCGAGCTTCAATGCGTAGTGAATTTTCATCTATTGTCTGAATCTTTCCATCTTGGAATATTGGTTTCCCGTCCACCCACGTTTGAGAAATACTCGCCGGACTTGCTGACCACACGAGCGCTTGTACTGGATCAGAGAACGGAGTCCACTCATGATGATCTAAATCAAAGAGAATAAAGTCTGCTTTCTTACCAACTTCTAATGAACCGATCTCGTCATCCCAATTAAGTGCTCGTGCACCATCAATCGTGGCCATCCGAATTGCCGCTTGCGCACCGATGAGTGTTGCATCTAAACGAGCATCTTTGAAGAGACCAGCCACCAGATAAGCCTGACGATGCAAGTTTAAATTTCCAGAGGCAGATACACCATCGGTTCCCAAACTTACTTTTACTCCAGCCTTAATCATCTCCGGGTATTTTCCAATTGCAGTTGCGCCTTTAGCTAACTTAAGAGATGTCGAGGGGCAAAAGGCTACGGAGGTGCCACTTTTTGCAAGAAGTTCTACTTCGCTGTCGGAAACAGCGACGGCATGAGCAAGAACAAGATTGGAACCTAAGCCGCCATTCTCGGCAATCCGGCTGATCGGCCACTTGCCGTACTTACGCTGGCTAACTTGCGCCTCTTCGATACTCGTGGCAATGTGATAAGTCGTACCTACGCCAAGCCTTTCTGCGAGTTCACGAGCACCCACATGAAGTTCTAAGCTGCAAGGCTCTTTTCCTTCAATATTTACCCAGCATCGAATTCTGCCCTCCGCATACCCGTTCCATTTAAGCACTGACTCTTCCAGGGCGGCGAGAGCTGCTTGGTGATTGGGGAAGAAATGATGGTCCATCATCTCCTCTGACCATCCCTCTGGGATCTCCTCAGGACGTCGATCAGCCGCGTGGCGACCTACAATCCCGCGAATCCCAATCTGAGCAGCGGCTTTGGCGGTTACTCCGGCATCATTCTGAGCCCCCATATCGAGGAAGCAAGTGGTTCCATTCCGCAACATTTCTGCTGTGCCAAGTAAGACGCTAACCTCTTCGTCTGCTTCATTGACATGGGCGTAATACGGTTTCGCCCAGTGAAAGACCCAGGTGCGAGTTGCAATCACATCCGGGAAGACTGCTCGACTTAAAGTCTCTGATAGGTGGACATGGGTGTCGACGAATCCAGGCATGGCCCCATAATTTCTACCATCGATAACCTCGCTCGGAGCAGTTGTGCCAAGCCGATCGCCAACCTCTGCGGTCGTCCCGATATCTACTATTCGATCTCCTCGGATTAGTAAGGCAGCATCACCCAGTACCTGGTCGGCCTGATTCACCGTTATCGCAAATTGGAGATGTTCAATCAGGATTGTTTTGGCTTGAACTGCTTGCATGCGCTCCCCCAGGGTTTTGATGGTTTACTTTGTATCATTTTCAGTTATATCATATCTGTTGTAATACCAGTTAGATACTACGCAACAAAAGGGGAATACCATTAATAATCTCGTACTCAACCGCCTTCGGGAGAAGCTGATATCTGAAAATTTAGCAGCTTTAATCTGCCTCTCTCCAGAGAATGTAGCGTACTCGGCTGGTTTCGTGATCGCTTCCCAATCCCTTATGCGATGGCGCCATGCTGCCACGATTATTACCCTCGATGGCCAAGAGGCGATCCTCTGTGTAGATATGGAAGAGAGCACGGTGCGAGCCGCGGACCCAGGCACGGAGTTGCGCGTTTGGAAGGAATTTACCGATCGCCCCATGGCCGTTCTCGCGGAATTAATTCGTGATTGGGGACTGAGCCAGGCACGCATCGGGACTGAATTGAATTACCTTTCTACGGCAGATCACGCAGAATTGATGGCCATACTGCCAAATCTAGAATTAGTTGCGGCAGATGACCTGCTCTCGAAAGCACGGCAAATAAAGACCCCTAATGAAGTTGCGCTTTTGGAGAAACTCTCCAGAATTTCAGATACCGCCATTCTTGCATCATTCAATGCGGTGCGAGCTGGTTCAACTGAGATGGATATTGCCGCAACCCTCACCCGTAGCATCTACGAACAGGGTGCTCAGCAGTTCAAACTTATGATCGTAGCTACCGGCGAGCGAAGTCAACTTCCAAACGTGGGACCAACAAATCGTATACTGCTGCCAGGCGATATCTGTCGAGTCGAAATATTCTCCGTGATTAATGGTTACCAGGCTGGTGTTTGCCGCACCGCGGTCGTTGGAGAGCCATCATCCGATGCCTTAAAAATCTATAATAATCTCGTCGAATGCAAGCGATTAGTTTTTGATGCAATAAAACCTGGCGTGGGATCTCGCTCTGTATACGAGACTTTCATGAACAAATTTACCGAACTCGGCCTTCCACCTATCTCATTCGTGGCACATTCAATAGGGGTAAACCTGCACGAAAAGCCTTACTTCGGCCCCCATTCGGACCAACTTGTTGAAGCCGGAATGGTGCTCGGTATGGAACCTTTGGTTTATAGAAGTGGTTTTGGATTTGGAATGCAGATAAAAGACATGATCGCTGTAGAGCAAGATGGAGCTCGGCTACTATCTGATGTTATCGATACTGATAGTTTGTATAAGATCGAAGCATGATGAATCTTGAGTCGGACCCTGAGAATTTTGAACTGGATCATGTTGGGATCAATGTGCCGAACTTGGACCAGGCTGTCGACTTCTTTACCGAAGCCTTTGGGGCGAAAGAGATCTTCCGTATCGACCGCTTCGGTGACTTTGAAAATGGGGCGTTGGAGCGTCTCGGCGCTGTGAGAGAAGCTGAAGTTGAGCTTGCCATGCTAGAAATAGGAGCAGGTCGGTTAGAACTCTTGCGTTGGTGGAGTCCAAACCAGACGGGTGCAACTTTCAAATCATCAGATGTTGGCGCTTCCCACATTGCAATTAAGGTCGCTAATGTGGCGCAATCGCTAGAACGACTTCGTCGAAGCGAAGGAGTACGAGTGCTGGGGGAACCTGTGACCTTTGAAACTGGGGCAACACCTGGGCTCACGAATGCATTTGCGATCACACCCTGGGGCGCCCTCATTGAACTGGTTCACTGGGGAGAGTAGCGCTTAAAATTATTTAATATGAAGCTTGTAAGTAATAGAGTGATTCATAATGCTGGTGGCGGGTGAAGGATTTGGACCTTCGAAGGCAGAGCCGGGGGATTTACAGTCCAGGCTCCACCTTTCAAAATTTATTGAATGAATAGAGGAATATTTAAAAAGCCCGCACTGGCCGGATGTATTCGGCGTTGAGCTT
>CAINLV010000105.1 GCA_903850565.1 uncultured Actinomycetes bacterium | reverse complement strand
CGGAGATTTTCATTAGAAATTCTGCCTTTTCATTGCGGAGATTTTCATTAGAAATTCTCCAATGCGCCTGATTTTCGTACGAAGGTCAAATAACCCAAGATCACAATGATCGGAAAGAGCGCTGCCGCAGCGGCAAAAGGCAAATTGCCAGCAGTTCCAACATTGTCATAAACGACATTGGCCATCAGTTGAGATTTACCACCCACGATTTTAACAACGATGTAATCGCCAAGGGTTAACGAAAAGGTGAAGAGCGACCCAGCGATAATTGAAGGGTAAATCATCGGGACTATTATTGAGCGAAAAGTTTTTCCCGCGCTGGCCCCTAAATCGCTAGATGCCTCTAAGAGCGAATCGGGTAATCGTTCCAGCCCTGCGTAAATCGGCAGGATCATGTACGGCAACCACAAATAACAAAGGGTGATGGCTGTAGCAAAGAGCCCATATCCAGGCGTGGAAATGTGAAAGCGACCAAAGAACCATGCCAAAACGCCACTGTCGGAGAACATGGTGCGCCAGGCATAGGCCTTTACTAAATAACTAGCCCAAAGCGGCAAGATGATGATAACAACTGCGAAATTTCGAAGTCCAGGTGCGAGGACTTTGGCCATAAAGAAGGCAATTGGGATGGCAATGAGGGCATCGACAACAGTTACAAAGATAGCTACACCCAATGATCGAAGCGCAATGTCTCGATAGACAGATTGAGTAAGAAGAATGTGAAAATTTTCTAAGGTTAATTTATGAATTACATTTCCGGTGAAAGAGTCCACCGACCAAAAGGCTGAAAAAATCATGGTGGCCAATGAACCCAAGTAAGCGACTACCAACCAAGTCAAAGGCGCACTCAATAAGATCGCTAAGCGACTGCGGGGATGAAGATAGAGCCAGGTCGAAACTCTATGTGGCGAAGCGCTTCGCTCCCGGCTCTCAATGCTCACAATAATGTCCTAATAAATAGTGGGGGCGGATAGCCGCCCCCACTAAGTAACTAGTTAACCTTTTATCGCAGTCCAGGCTTGGGTCCACGCGGCATAGTCTTTACACGCGACCTTGCGACCATCCAAACAGGCTGAGGTTGGAGTGGTCCAGTAGTAGATATTTTTTGCATATGCAGCATCAGTAGCATGGTAAGTGGCACAGAAGGATTTATCTGCGGTGAAGTTACACGCCTTCGCATTTGAAGGTGCTTCGCCAAACCACTCAGCTACCTGAGCATTAGCGGTTGGAGAGGCGATCCAATCCATCCACTTATACATGCAATTAGGGTGGGCGGCTTTAGCAGAAATCATCCAAGTATCAGACCAGCCAGTTGATCCCTCTTTTGGCAAGACCGAAGCTATGGTGATCTTCTTATCTGCAGCAATAAGGTTGGCAATAACTTGCCATGATGTGCCAAGCAGCGTGTTACCGGATTCGTAGGATTGAACAGCCTTGGTGTAATCCGACCAATATTCGCCAACAATCTTCTTCTGGCCCTTTAGGAGTGCAACAGCGGCATCAAATTGCTTTTGATCCAGTGCATATGGATTCTTTATGCCCAGGGCTGGTGATGTCTTCATCAAGTACAAAGCCGCATCTGCAATATAGATAGGTGAATCGTAAGCAGTGATCTTTCCGGCATATGGAGATTTTGGATCAAAGACAACGCTCCATGAAGTTGGTGCCGGCTTTACCTTGGCGGAGTTGTAAGCCAAAACGTTGGCGCCCCAGCCATGAGGAATTCCATACATCTGACCACCAGCGGAGTTCCAACTCTTATTCTTCAAGAATGGCGAAATATTTGCATAGCTTGGAACTAGGGCTGTGTTTACAGGGGCGACGACGCCACCGTAAATCAAGCGGTTAGTTGCATCGCCAGAAGCTGAAACTCCGTCATATCCGCCGGATTTCATCAGGGTCACCATCTCATCTGAGGTGTTTCCGACTTTGGCATTTACTTTGCAGCCAGTCGCTTTCTGAAATGGGGTAACCCAGTCAACGGATTTATCGCTACTTCCATTTTCGGCATAACCTGCCCAAATAACAATATTGAGCGCACCCTCGCCTTTGCCTACTGACTTTGCCATTGGAACTTTTGGCAGAACCGGCGCAGCTGATGCAGAAGATGTAGCGACCAGGCTACCGCCGATGACCAAGAGCGCAGTAGAGATGGCGCTTGCAATTGCAAGAACTCTCTTTGAACGCAACATGAGTACCTTTCTTTCTAACCGTCTGTTTGGGCTTTCACCCGACTTGGAATTCGTATTTCGAATCCCAAGAAATTTGTACGTATGAACCTACAGTGGGTAAATCCGAACTTTCTCCAGTATTTTCTTGCAATAAAGTTAGTCGGTCGGACTGGGGCAATTCAATATCTATGCGGGTAAAAGATCCAAGGAATTGAATCTGCGCCACGGTGCCAGATGCCTTTCGATCAAATTGTGAACCGAATTTAATTTTTTCCGGACGAATACTGAAGATTCCGGATTTGCCCAAAATTTGCTGACTGGCCACCTCATGAAGCAGATTGGAGATTCCGACGAACCCGGCGACGAATTCGGTTGCTGGTTTTTCGTAGATCTCTCGCGGACTTCCAATTTGAATGATCTGACCTTGGTTGAATACGGCAATCCGGTCAGCCATGGTGAGCGCTTCTTCTTGATCGTGCGTGACGAAAATAAAGGTAATACCCAATTGAGTTTGCAGCTCTTTTAACTCCTTCTGCATCTCATGGCGTAGTTTCAAATCGAGTGCACCTAGTGGTTCATCCAGTAGGAGAACTTTTGGCTCGTTGACGATAGCGCGGGCAAGCGCAACTCGTTGGCGTTGACCGCCACTCAGCTGAGATGGTTTCCGGTTCTCGTACCCGACTAACTTCACCCGTTCCAGAGCCCGAAGAGCGCGACTGTGGCGTTCTGCTTTGGCAACACCCTTTACCCGCAGGCCGTACTCAACATTTTTCACAACGCTCATATGAGGGAAGAGTGCATAATCTTGAAAGACGGTATTTACATCGCGATTAAATGGCGGAGTACTGCTGACATCTTCGCCAGCAATTTCAATTCGGCCAGAATCGGGAATTTCAAACCCGGCGATCAAACGCAGAACTGTGGTTTTTCCAGAACCGCTGGGTCCTAGCATTGCGAAAAATTCACCATCTGCAATTTCCAAGTTCACGCCAGCCACGGCCGCTACTTCCCCGAAGTTCTTGCGAAGTTCGGTCAGAACAATTGCGTCGGTCACGGCTAGAGGATAGCCAAAGATTCCAATTTTGCCTTCAAATCCTTATCAGAAGGTTCGGTCATGTGCGTGCCGTCGGGGAAAATAATCAACGGGATATTTTGGCGTCCGCTCACTTCCAAAATCTTTTCAGTTGCCTGGAGGTCCGCTTCGGTATCAATGTACTGATACGCGACCTGGTTATCGTCTAGGAATCGCTTGGATCGGCGGCAATCGCCACACCACATGGCACCGTACATAGTTATAGAATCTGTCATATTCTGGGTATTCATTTGTGGGCTTTAAGCGAGGTCCATAAAATTTTCAAGTCCAAAAGTTAAACCCGGTGTTGAAACTACACTTCGAATTCCAAGAAGCACGCCTGGCATGAAACCACTTCGATCTATGGAATCGTGACGAATCGAAAGAGTTTCGCCGGTATCCCCCAAAATAACTTCTTGATGAGCCACTAACCCGCGAAGTCGAACCGAATGAATCCGCACATCTCCTACAAGAGCACCCCGAGCGCCATCCAGCGCTGAAGTTGTGGCGTCGGGCATTGGTTCCTTGGCGACAGAAGTCCGGGCTTGCGTAATCATTTCCGCAGTCCTGGTGGCAGTGCCGGAAGGTGCATCGGCCTTATTAGGGTGATGAAGTTCCACAATTTCAACTGATTCAAAATATTTTGAGGCTTGAGCTGCGAACTGCATCATTAGCACGGCGCCTAAGCCAAAGTTGGGGGCAATAAGCGCACCCACTGTTGGATTATTGGCAAGCCAGGTTTTCACCTGCGCGAGTTTTTGATCATCAAAACCGGTGGTACCTACAACAACGTTGATTCCATTATTGATTGCAAAATCCAAATTTCCCATAACTGAATCGGGATGCGTAAAGTCAACGATTACCTGGGCTTGGCTGGAAACTAGTTGATGAATGTCATCACCTAAATCTATTTGGGCAACAAGTTCTAAATCAGATTGTCCGGCAATGGCCTTTATGCACTCAGCGCCCATGCGACCTTTAGAACCCAACACCGCAACTTTTATCGTCATGCGATCACCTTTTCAAACTTGCTGGTACTTTTAAATGGCCCCACGATCGCAAGCGTAGAAGGTTTTGGAAGCAATGCCATCGCAACGGCGCGAATTTCTTCAGGCGTGACCTTGGCAATTTTGTTCAATATTTCATCGAAACTCATGATTTCGCCATACACCAGTTCGCTCTTGCCGATTCGGCTCATGCGCGAACCAGTATCTTCTTGGCTCAAAACCAATGAACCTGAGACCGATCCTTTGGCTCGGAAGATTTCTTCATCGGTTAAGCCATTTTCGGCTACATCGTGAGTGACCGCCTGAATAATCTTGACTACTTCTTCGGCCTTATTGGGCTGACAGCCAGCGTAAAACGATAAGGAGCCAGAGCCGGCAAATTGTTGAACATAGGCATACACCGAATAAGCCAGGCCACGTTTTTCGCGAATTTCTTGAAAGAGTCTGGAAGACATTCCGCCACCCAGTGCAGATGCCAAAATACTCATGGCAAAACGGCGATCATCATTACGGGCAACGCCTTCAACACCGATCAATAAATGAGCTTGCTCGGTTTTGCGTTCAATAATTCCAACTTTGTGGTGGCCAGTAATTTTTGCTGTCGCCGCAGAACGCAAGTTTGAGTCAGAGTCATCAACATCCAAAAATCCATCTTTGGAGAGCGCCGCTTCGACCATTTGCGAAACTTTTTTATGCTTCACATTTCCAGCAACTGCCACAACGATATCTGCCGGCTGATACTTCTTCTTGTAATAGTTGTACACCGAATTGCGTGACATTCCCTTAATGGAATCGATGGTTCCCAAGATTGGCCGGCCCAATTGGGTGTCGCCATACATGGTCTCTAAAAATAAATCGTGAATGAGATCAGAAGGATCGTCATCGCGCATCGCTATCTCTTCTAGAACGACATTGCGCTCTGAATCCACATCTTCGGCTTTGACTACGGATGAGGTAATCAAATCAGAAATTACATCGATCGCCATTGGCAGGTCGGTATCAATCACACGCGCGTAGAAGCAGGTGTATTCCTTGCTGGTAAAGGCGTTCATTTCGCCGCCTACTTCTTCAATGGCAGAAGAAATCTCCATGGCATTTCGGCGCTTGGTGCCTTTGAAAAGTAAGTGCTCGAGAAAGTGTGAAGCTCCCGCAACAGATGGTGTTTCGTCGCGAGAGCCCACATTGACCCACATACCTACTGCAGCAGAGCGAACCGTACTGACTTCTTCAGTAACGATTCGCAGCCCGCTGGGCAGAAGGGTCTTACTCAATTATTCAGCTGACTCAGATTCGGCAACTGCGCCATCGGCCATGACTGGGATCAAAGAGAATTTACCCTTTGGATCAATCTCGCCGATTTCTACTTCAATCTTGTCGCCAACCTTCATGACTTCTTCCAAGTTTTCGATTCGCTTGCCGCCATGCATCTTGCGAATTTGCGAGACGTGGAGGAGACCATCTTTACCTGGTACCAAAGAGATGAATGCGCCGAAGGTAGCTAGCTTCACGACAGTTCCGTTAAAGCGCTCTCCCACTGAAGGGATATGCGGATTAGCGATCGCATCGATCATTGCCTTTGCGGCTTCTGCTTGTGAACCTTCAAGTGCGCCAATGTAGATAGTTCCATCATCTTCAATGGTGATATCCGCACCGGTCTCGTCTTGAATCTGGTTAATCATCTTTCCCTTAGGTCCGATGATGGCACCGATCAGGTCAACTGGGACCTTAACGGAAATGATTCGTGGAGCAAGAAGTGACATCTCATCAGGAGCATCAATTGCTTGGTTCATAACATCGAGAATGTGAAGACGAGCTTCTTTTGCTTGATGTAGTGCGCCACCAAGAACTGAGGCAGGAATGCCATCGAGCTTGGTATCTAATTGAAGCGCGGTAACGAAATCTTTTGTTCCGGCAACTTTGAAGTCCATATCGCCGAAGGCATCTTCTGCGCCCAAGATATCGGTCAAGGCAACGTATTCAACTTTGCCATCAACGTCATCGGAAATCAGACCCATTGCAATACCTGCAACGGCAGCCTTCAATGGAACACCAGCGTTGAGCAGTGACATTGTCGATGCACAAACTGAACCCATTGAGGTGGAACCGTTAGATCCCAATGCTTCTGATACCTGGCGAATTGCATATGGAAATTCTTCGCGTGAAGGAAGAACTGGAACTAGGGCACGCTCTGCGAGCGCTCCGTGTCCAATTTCCCGACGCTTAGGTGATCCAACCCGACCGGTTTCACCAACTGAATAAGGTGGGAAGTTGTAGTTGTGCATATAACGCTTGTGGTTTTCTGGGCTCAAGGTATCTAACTGCTGTTCCATCTTGAGCATGTTCAATGTGGTAACACCAAGAATTTGGGTATCGCCACGTTCGAAGATTGCCGAACCGTGAACGCGAGGGATTACTTCCACCTCTGCGATCAATGGACGGATATCGCGAAGTCCTCGACCATCAATACGAATCTTGTCGCGAAGTACACGTTGACGAACAACCTTCTTAGTAACTGAACGAAGCGCTGCAGAAATTTCTTTCTCGCGTCCTTCAAAAGATGCAGCAAGTTCGGCTTTAACCGAAGCGCTGATTTCATCCAAAGCGGTTTCACGATCAGCCTTAGCAAGAATGGTCATTGCCTTAGCAATGTCAGCGTTAGCAAGCTTGTCTACGGCTGCAAAAGCATCATCTTGGTAATCCAAGAAAACTGGAAATTCAGCGACAGGCTTTGCGGCAACTTTTGCAAGTTCCATTTGTGCCTCGCAAAGAATACGAATGAACGGCTTAGCTGCATCCAGTCCTTGAGCAACGATCTCTTCAGTTGGTGCTTGCGCCCCGCCCTTAATGAGTTCAATCGTCTTAACGGTGGCTTCAGCTTCAACCATCATGATGGCAACATCGTCGCCAGCAATTCGACCAGCAACGACCATGTCAAACACGGCCTTCTCTAGGTCAGAGTGGTTAGGGAATGCAACCCATTGGCCCTCAATCAAAGCAACGCGAACGCCACCGATTGGACCAGAGAATGGCAATCCAGCAAGTTGAGTAGACATCGATGCCGCGTTAATCGCGATGACGTCATACATATGATCAGGGTGAAGTGCCATTACGGTCACAACAATCTGAATTTCATTACGCAATCCCTTTACGAAGGATGGGCGCAATGGACGATCGATCAAACGACAGGTAAGGATTGCATCCTCTGATGGACGTCCTTCACGACGGAAGAATGAACCAGGGATCTTTCCTGCTG
>CAINLV010000104.1 GCA_903850565.1 uncultured Actinomycetes bacterium | reverse complement strand
AACCCATGGGGTGCATGACATTGAAACCTTTTTGAACCCAGTAACGGGCAATTACATCTCCGAGCGCGTACGCCTCGGCATGGCCCATGTGCAAATCCCCCGAAGGGTATGGAAACATATCCAGCACATACTTCTTAGGGCGCGTGTCATCTGGGCGACCAGATCGAAATGGCGCGAGTTGGTCCCAAACGGGAAGCCACTTCTCTTGGATACCGTGAATGTCGTAAGCCTCATGCATGAGGAGAAGTCTCCCACCTAACTCCAGTGAGTTCTTCACTCACAGCCCAGAGGTCCGCTGCCAAGGTTTGGTCATATGCAATAGCCCGACCACGAGTCAGATGTGGATGTCCGCGCATCTCCATGAATCCATTTGGGCCAACATAGGAGGCACCAATCAAACCTGGAAATGTGGCGGCGGCCAGCATGGGAAGAACCCCTTGCTTGGCAGATTGGGCAATAACCGATGTTGCGCCACCAATAAATCGCTCTTGAAACGAATTTCCGCGAAGCCTTGGCCCGGCCAAGACCAAGTTGGTGTTGGAAAAGCCCGGGTGCGCCGCCAAAGGTATGAAATTCCAACCGTTGCTGATTCGGAGCCGCTCTAGATGAGCCACGAAAAGTAAATTGGCCAATTTGCTGGTGCCATAAGCGCCCCAAGCGGAGTACTCGCCCAACCCCAAACACTTGGCTTTGATATCTTCCCGAGAACCTGAATCAAAAGATCCAATTCGATGCGCCTGGCTGGAAATAGTTATCAGTCGGTGGCGAATGAAATCCTTTATTAATCCGGCGAAGGCGAAGTGACCAAGATGATTGGTCGCCATTTGAGACTCGAATCCATCCACGGTAGAAGTCAGGGGCGTAGCCATTACTCCGGCATTCAAGATCACCACGTCGTAGGCTTGCGTAATTTGCGAAGCAGCGTTCCTGACGCTTTCTAAAATGGTTAGATCCATTTCAATGACTCGGCCTTTGCCAATTTCATCAATGACTTGCTGACCTTTGCTCAAGTTTCGGGCAGTGATCGTTATATCTGCGCCGTGCCTAGCCAGCTCCATTGCCGCAGCCTTGCCCAGACCGCTAGTGCCACCAGTAATTAGGAATCGTTGGCCGGAGAGATTGGGAATATCACCGATATCCCAGCCCGATGGGATGGCATTTTGATGTGTCATGTACTTAATCTACCAAGGTCAAGGTCGGCTGCGAGCCCCAAAATTAATCATTCAAGCCTTTGCCCGCCATAATCTGCGGAATGCTCTTGTCGATTCGGGCTTGGCGAGTTTTAGATTGTTTTGCTCCAGCAAAGAAAAGTAAATATGCCCGCTGCCGCCCAGGAGTTAATGCGTTGAAGGCTTTCTTTAGGGCTGGTGTAGTTTTGAATTTCGCGGTGAGTTCAGTGGGGACTGGAAAGTCTTCGCTTTTTTTATGCTCAACTTTTATTCCGGATTTTTCAATTTCAATGGCTTCTTTAATGTAGCTCTTAATCACCGTTTTAAGTTTCACGATTTCTTTCGTTGAGGTAAATCGAATTTGCCGACCGGACTGTACATTCTCTGTTTGTTGTATGAGCAAGCCTTTGGGATCTTTCAGCAGCACCCCTTTGAAAATTAACAAGGCGCAATATTCTTTAAATCCATGGATAAGAACAATATTTTTTCCATCTAATGTGTAGCAAGGCTGACCCCACTTCAGATCTTCAGTGAGATTACATTCTTGAACAATGGCTCGCAGTAATTTGAACTCTTCTTGCCAGCGATCTTGCGTTTTCAGGAAGGCATCTACTCGAGAATTGGATGTGCTCATTGGATAATTATTTCAGTTATTGCCCGAAAATCTCATCTGCTTTCGTTGGTGGAGCTGAGGGGATTTGAACCCCTGACCCCCTGCATGCCATGCAGGTGCGCTACCAGCTGCGCCACAGCCCCAAACTTACGTGTGGAACCTTATCTAACTCACGGTCTCGTTGCCAAACACAGGCTCAGGAACCGAACCAGCATTGTGCTCAGCCAGTATCCAACCGCCGCCATAAGCAGGTTCCATTACCGACCACGATGCATTTGATAAACCACCTAAAGTCCCCCAACGATCCAACGGGAGATCTAACATTTTTCCCAGCAGGCTACGTGCAGTTCCGCCATGAGTTACCACAACCATGAGACCCTCGACGCCTTGCATCTCGCGCTCCAAAACAGCGAAGGCGCGTTCGGCGACTTCACTTCGACGTTCCCCAGTTTCACCTGCGGCATCATCGCTGCCAGAAAGCCAACTCATGAAGCGGGAACTATCGTTCGCTCGATTTTCTGGGCCAGTTAAACCTTCCCATTTGCCTCCGTGGGTTTCGCGAAGACCAGCGTCAATAATTAACGGCAATCCGGTCAGCGCGATTAATGGCGCCGCAGTTTGTCGGGTTCTAATCAAATCGCTGCAGATAATTTTGGAGGGGTTCATCCCTGCCAAGATCTTTGCAGAATGTGAAACTTGAAATTCACCGACACTATTTAATGGGATATCGGAATGACCTTGAAATCGATTTTCGATATTCCAATCGGTCTGGCCGTGACGCCAGAGGAGAATGTTTGGCAAATTTGGCTTTGTGCTCATTCTTGCGTTGCTGGTGCTTCCAATATTTGGAAAGGAATCCGAGCGCAATCATTCCAAAGCCGATCCAGCATGTAGTAGCTTCGAAGTTCTTGAGTTTGGATATGCACTACTAAATCGGAATAATCCAAAAGAACCCAAGCGCCTTTGCCTTCTTTACGAATTGGCTTCTCGCCAACTTTTGCCAACGCTTCAAAAACACCATCGGCGATAGCATCGACTTGGCGTTCACTTTGAGCCGAAGCAATCACGAAAACTTCGGATAAAACCATCTGTTCAGTCATATCAAGAGCAACTATGTCGGTGCCCAATTTATCTGCGATTGCTTGAGCGGCAATCTGCGTTATCTTCTTCACTTGCTCACTTGCTGCCATACAGGCCTGCCTCTTTTATATAGGTTAAAACTGAATCAGAGATAAATGGAGTTACATCTTTGCCACTTCGAAGATAATCTCGAACCTCCGTGGCAGAAATATCCAAGGCATCAATTTCAATTTCCGGATATGTGGATTTGCTTTCGCCTGGCCTTCTGACAACCAGGAAATTTACTAATGATTTCAACTCTTTTGATTTGTGCCACTTATCGATTTGGGATGCTGCATCACTACCCAGAATCAGAGTAAAGGAATCTTTTGGGAAAAAGGCTCGCAATTGATTGATGGTGTCCACCGTATAAGTGGGTCCACTTCTGCGGATTTCAATATCAGTTAATGCAACTTTTTCCTGGAGTTCCTCAGAAAGGTCATCAAGGGCTCGGCTACACATTTCCAACCGAGCTCCACCAGATGCCACCGGCTCAGAAGTTCGCAACCAAGGGTGACCGCTAGGGATTACTAAAATGCGATCAAATTTGCCCGCGACGGCATCGAGAATCCGCAAATGTCCGCGGTGAATGGGATCAAAGGTGCCACCCAAGATTCCAATACGACGACTAGATGTTGGGGTGCCTGAAAAACTGCTACTAGAGATGGTTTAGTCCCGATCTAAGCGGAGTACCAAGAAAAGCAAGAGCGAGAGAACGCCGAAAGCGAAGAGACCGAAGAAAACCGGTGGCGCAGGAAGCTTTCGGGTGGCTTCGCCTGCAATCGCTACATAGGTATGCATCATGGTCGAAAGTTTACCGCCTTCACTGTGCGGTATCTGCCTGACCGCCAGCAATCAGGGCTTTAAATCCCGCCTCATCCAGAATTGGGACACCTAATTCCTCGGCTTTGGCCAATTTCGATCCGGGAGAATCGCCGACGACCACGTAATCGGTCTTCTTCGAGACCGATCCTGAACTCTTACCACCATGGGAAGCGATAACTTCGGACACGCCATCGCGGGTGAAATCGGTCAAACTTCCGGTGACCACGATCGTTAAACCTTTTAGCGTTTGTGGCAGAAGTTGGGCTGGCTCAGTGGCGACCATAACTACCCCGGCGCTCTGCCATTTTTCGACAATATTTCGATGCCAGTCAATGGAAAACCACTCAAGAACTGATTCGGCAATTATGGATCCCATCCCATCCACGGATGAAAGTTGGTCAAAACTTGCCGCAACAATGGCGTCTATCGAGCCAAAGGTTTTTGCCAAGGCCTGGGCGGCGGTTGGTCCAACATGGCGAATCGACAAGGCGACCAAGATTCTCCAGAGCGGTCGGGTCTTGGCATCACTCAATGCTTGGATCAATTTCCAGGAGTTAGCACCTAAGGATCCATCTTTCTTCGTAAAAAAATCCGAACGCTGGAGATCTTCAACGGTTAACCCAAAAAGATCTGATTCATCTTCCACCAGGCCGCTGGCGAGCAGGGCACTGGCTGCTTCGTAACCTAAAACATCGATATCCAATGCTGCGCGGGAGCCAATATAGAAAAGTCGCTCTTTTAATTGGGCCGGACATGACTGTGAATTAGGACAGCGAATATCTATATCGCCTTCCGACATTGCGCGAAGTGCGCTGCCGCATTCAGGACAGTTCGTTGGCATAAGAAATGCCTTCTCGCTTCCGTTGCGATCTGCAATGACCGGGCCAAGAACTTCTGGAATAACATCGCCGGCTTTTCGGATGATTATTGTGTCGCCAATCAGTATTCCTTTGCGAATAACTTCTTCGGCGTTATGCAAAGTAGCGTTTGTAACCGTCGAGCCGGCAACTCGAACCGGTTCCATAAAAGCAAAAGGGGTCACTCGTCCAGTTCTTCCGATACTCACTTTGATATCCAAGAGTTTGGTAGTTACTTCCTCGGGTGGATACTTGAATGCAATCGCCCACTTTGGTGCCCGCGAAGTAAATCCCAGAATTTCTTGCGCTGGAAATTCGTTTACCTTTACAACAATGCCATCGATTTCATGTTCCACATCATGACGATGTGCTAAATAGTATTCAATAAAATCCCATACTTCCGCCTTCGAAGTTACGACTTTGACTCGGCCGCTAGTGGGCAGGCCCCAGTGTTTTAGTTTTTCGTAGGCTTGACTCTGACTTGCAAATGTCACTCCATCGCAAGCTCCAACGCCATGAACCACCATACTTAACGGGCGTGAGGCCGTTACTTTGGGATCCTTTTGCCGCAACGAACCAGCCGCAGCATTGCGCGGATTGGCAAAGCGCACTTTTCCATCTTCTTCTAGCGCATCATTAAATTCGTTAAAGGCGGCCAATGGAAAGAAGACTTCCCCGCGTACTTCTAATCGGCTAGGAAAATCACTTCCTATAAGTTGGTGGGGAATGGCAGAAATGGTTTTGATATTTAACGTTACTTCTTCGCCAGTTACTCCATTGCCTCTGGTAAGCGCACGAACAAGTTTTCCTTCTTCATAAAGCAGGTTAATTGCCAGGCCGTCAACTTTTACTTCACATAACCAAGAATTGTGAACTTCAGCTTTTTCGATTCGATCAAACCATTGCTGCAGTTCGCCTTGATCGAAAACGTTGTCCAGGCTCATCATTTTTTCGATGTGATCGTGTTGCTCAAAAAGCGTAGAAAATCCACCACCCACCTTCTGGGTGGGTGAATCCGCTTCCGTAAAAGTGGGATGTTCCGATTCAAGTTTCTGGAGTTCTCGTAACAGTTCATCAAATTGCGCATCAGAAATACTGGGCTTATCCAGTACATAATATTTAAATTGATGTTCTCGTATTTCCTGTGCAAGCTCAATCATCCGACGACGAAAAGATTCTTCCATATCGTTCCTTAGTTAAGCAGTCTCGGAAACAGTTGCCGAACCGACGACTCGATCGCCATCGTAAATAACTAAACCTTGTCCTGCCGCCAACCCAAAAAGTGGTTTTACCAAATCTACGGTAATTTCGGATCCCTGGTGCGAATATGTGCAGGCCAGTGGCTCTCCATGTGCGCGCACTTGAGCAAATCCTTCGTACACAGTTTCCGCGATCGGTACAGGCCCACACCATATTGGCGAATCTCCAACGATGTGGTTAACGGCTAGCGCTTCATGATCGCCAACAACGACAGTGTTTGTTTTCGGTTCAATTTTAAGAACGTATCGAGGCTGTCCATGCTCACCGGGAACCGAGAGCCCAAGACCTCTTCGCTGCCCGATGGTGTAGGTGTAAGCACCTTTGTGCTCTCCCAATTGGGTGCCGGTTTCATCCACTATCGGCCCAACTTCACTTCCAAGTCGGTCACGCAACCAACCGGCGTTGTCCCCCGAAGGCACAAAGCAAATGTCATGACTATCAGGTTTGTTGGCCACATAGAGACCGCGCGCTTTGGCTTCCTTGCGAGTGTCTTCTTTCACTGTGTCACCCAGCGGAAAGTAGGCACCAGCTAATTGTTCGGTGTTCAAGACCGCTAATACATAGGACTGATCTTTTTTGGGATCAGCTGCGCGATACATCATGCGACCTAGTGGCGTTTCAACCATCTGCGCATAGTGCCCCGTAGCCACACCATCGAATCCCAATGCGCGAGCACGATCTAATACCGCCGCAAATTTAATTTTCTCATTGCACCGCAAACACGGATTTGGGGTTCGGCCGCTGGCATATTCGGAGATGAAATTTTCTACTACGCCTTCGTGAAATTCTTCGGCCATATCCCAGATATAAAATGGAATACCGATGACATCTGCTGCCCGCCGTGCGTCATGGGAATCTTCGATAGTGCAACATCCTCTAGCGCCTGAGCGATATTTTTGAGGATTGCTAGAAAGGGCAAGATGGACTCCAACGACTTCATGGCCCAACTCAACGGCTCGGGCTGCGGCCACTGCCGAATCCACCCCGCCACTCATTGCCGCAATAAGTTTCATAGTTCGCCCATTATCCACGAACTAAAGCGGCTCGTGCGCGAGTTACCACGGCAGGTATGGCACTTGCCAAGAATTGAACTTCTGCTTCGGTGCTGGATGCGCCCAACGAGAAACGCAGCGAAGATCGAGCTGTTCTTTCCGATAGGCCCATTGCCAAGAGAACATGGCTAGGCCTTGGAACCCCTGCGCTACAGGCGGAGCCGGTCGAGCAGAAAATCCCTTCGGCATCTAGGAGTAGAAGGAGACCATCGCTTTCGGTACCTGGGAAAGTTAGATTGACGATTCCAGGTAACGCTGGATTTGAACTTCCATTAACGGTCACATCCGGAATTTCCTTCTTAACTAAATCCACCAACAAGGTTTTTAAGTTTCGGATCCGTAACTCTGTTTCGGTTCGGTGCGACAAGGCATCTTGTGCGGCGGCGGCAAAAGCAACAATCCCGGGAGCATTGAGGGTGCCGCTTCGAATGTCGCGCTCTTGTCCCCCACCATGCAATATCGGAGTGATATCAATTCCGCGCCGAAGAATGAGCGCCGCAACTCCCAGTGGACCACCAATTTTGTGAGCACTTATAGTGGCCGAAGTTAAACCTAGTTGAGCGAAGGAAAAATCTACTTTAGTAAAGCTCTGTACAGCGTCCGAGTGAACCGGAATATCTCCGGCAATTTCGACAATCTCGGCAATCGGTTGAATTGTTCCTACCTCGTTATTGGAGTGCATAACTGCGATAAGCGCGATCTCATCGCCTCTCTTGGCAACTATTTCACGCATGACTTCAAGATCTACATATCCGGCCGCCGTTATAGGGATATAAATAATTTCCGCACCTTGATGCTCTTGCAACCATTCGACAGGATCTAAAATCGCGTGATGCTCAAAAGCAGAAATGAGAACCACATTTCTTTTGGGATCTTCCTGTTTTCTGGTCCAGAAGGTTCCTTTGATCACCAAGTTATTTGCCTCGGTGCCAGACCCAGTAAAAATGATCTCCGAAGGCGCTGCTCCCACCAGGCGGCTCAATAATTCGCGGGCTTCTTCTACATCTTTACGAACCGACCTTCCGGGGGAATGAAGGCTCGAAGCATTTCCCAAGCGTCCTACCTGGGTGACCATTGCTTCCAACGCAGCTTGCGACATTGGAGTCGTAGCGGCGTGATCGAAATAAATGGACATTTCCTAAGTCTAAAGGGTTAACGCTGTTAAGACTTTTTAGAAAGAATCCCCGCAGTCGCTTGCGGAAGTACCGCAAAGAGGTCACCGACGACACCAAAATCGACTAAATCAAAGATGGGCGCTTCGGCATCCTTATTTACAGCGATGATCATTTTGCTGGTCTGCATTCCAGCACGATGCTGAATGGCACCTGAAATACCGCAAGCTAGGTATAGCTGCGGACTCACCGTTTTACCGGTCTGACCAACTTGATGGGAGTGTGGATACCAACCTGCATCGGTAGCGGCACGAGATGCTCCTACCGCAGCGCCCAATGAATCAGCTAGGGCTTCAACGGGAGTGAAATCTCCATTTGTGCCTCGTCCGCCAGAAACGACGATGGCCGCTTCAGTGAGTTCAGGTCGACCTCCAGAAACGGTTGCCTCCAATGAGATTACTTGATCTAAAAGCGCCGAAGGATCCAAAGAGTCGACACTGACTACAACTGTCTCCACAACTGGATTAGACGTAGTTGCTTCTACCTCAATTGAATTGGATCGAAGAGTGACGATGGCGCAACCGTGTGTGACTTGAGAATGTACCGTCGTTGAACCACCAAAGATTGATTGCGTCGCGACAAGTTCTGAAGTGAGATCAATAGCATCTGTAATGAGGCCGGAATTTGTTAATACCGCTGCTCGAGCAGCAACTTCTTTACCCTTCACTGTCGAGGAAACCAGGAAGGCTGATGGTGATTTTTCAGAAATGAGATTGGCGACTATGCGAGCCACAGGAGCGGCGGAATAAGAATCAAAATTAATTCCTTCAATGACTACCGCCCGATCCACGGCCATCGTCGTTAATTCTTCGAGAAGCGGTGAACTTTCGTTGGAAAAGATCAGGGCGGTAACTTCGCCAATTCGCTTGCCAAATAGCGCTAATTCACTTGTTGCCTTAGTGATATGCCCGCCTGCATGGTCAACCAATATAAATACTTGACTCATATCACTCTCTTTTCCACTAGGAAATTTACCAATGCATTTCCGCCATTGCCGTCGTCGACAACTTTTACGCCTGCTGCCCGCGGTGGACGCGCCTGTGCATCTTTTACTTCACTCCAAGCCGCGCTCATACCAACAGTGGCGGGATCTATCCCTAAATCACTCAGCGTCTTCACTTCAATTGTCTTCTTCTTTGAAGCCATGATTCCTTTGAAGGATGGATAACGCGGTTCATTAATTTTTTCAATCACGCTGACAACTGCAGGTAATTTCGCTTTCATATTTTCAACGCCAACATCGGTCATGCGAGCGATCGTAATTTGCGAAGTTTCTGGTACGACAGAAATGGAACCGGCAAAGGTGAGTTGGGCAAAACCCAGACGTTGGGCCAACATCGCGGGAATAACGCTCATGCGGGCGTCAGTGGATTCGGTACCACACAGAATTAGATCAAAATCTTTGGCACCAATGACGGCAGCTAGCACCAGAGATGTTGCCAAGGCGTCGCTTCCAGAAAGAGCGGGGTCTGAAATCAAAATGGCATCGTCAGCGCCCATCGAAAGCGCTTTACGAATTGCTTCTGTGGCACGATCTGGACCCATAGAGATGATGGTGATGCTGTGTCCACTTCCTTCACCAGACGCTCCAGTTGGGGAATGAGTTTCCACCAAGCGAAGAGCTTCCTCAACCGCGTACTCATCTAAATCATTGAGTACCGCATCCACACTGGCACGATCTAGCAATCCCCCAGCCATTTTTTTCTCAGCCCAAGAATCTGGGACCTGCTTTACGCATACTGCAATCTTCATAATCTCTCCATGGTGGGGATGTTACTGACGGGTAACCAAAAATACCACTTTCCACCGCCAAGTCGTCACCAAAATCTTCACCTACCTTTTGGCAACATTTAACCTGGGAGCCGTTGGAGGAAGATTTTGGTTCGAGATTCTCTCCCCATGAGAATTGCGATCGTCACAGAATCGTTTCTTCCTACCATCAATGGAGTTACCAACTCCGTCCTTCGGATTTTAGAACATCTCGGCGATCAAGGCCATACGGCTACGGTCATCGCTCCAGAAAACTCTCATGGTCCAACGCAATATCAGGGGCACTCCATCGCTCGAGTGCCGGCTCTTCCGCTGCAATCGATTTCAAAAGTGGGTCTTCCACTGGGCATTCCATCCCGCCGACTCGAAACTGCAATTACGCGCTTCAATCCAGATTTAGTACACCTCGCAAGTCCTTTCATTTTGGGAGGCGCTGCGGCCCGAATCGCTAAGAAAATGGCGATTCCCTGTCTCTCGGTTTACCAGACAGATCTGGCCGGGTTTGCAAAACATTACGGGCTCTCTGCCGCGGGAAGTGGATTACAAAAGCTAGTCGGAAAGATTCACCGAAACTCAGATCGAACCCTTGTTCCTTCATTTTCGGCGATGTCTGAACTTCACGATGCCGGCGTCACCAACACTCATCTCTGGCGCAGAGGCGTTAATACGAACCTGTTCACTCCGCAGGCAAAAGATAGCGATCTTCGGCAACGTTGGTTCTCTCGTTCTAGCGGAACGGCAAAGATCCTTGTCGGATACGTCGGTCGGATTGCCAATGAAAAACGATTAGTGGATCTAAAAGTGATCGACCAAAATCCCGATTTCCAATTGATAATTACCGGAGATGGACCGGCTCGGTCACGCATAGAAAAAGAATTGCCCAACGCAATTTTTACCGGATACCAATTCGGAATTGAGCTAGCGAAGATTTATGCGAGCTTGGACATATTTGTCCACCCTGGTCCACATGAAACTTTTTGCCAAAGCGTTCAAGAAGCACTTGCGTCAGGTGTTCCCTGCATCGTTCCTAAAACGGGTGGACCGGCAGAACTTGTAATTAACGGCGAAACAGGTTTCATCATTGATACAGGCAACCCGGAATCTCTTTTAGGCTCACTGAATAGATTTGTCTTGCGCAGAGATCGCACTTCAATGAGTGAGGCTGCCCGTGATTCGGTTTCAAAACGTACCTGGCCAACAATTATGAATGAACTGATGGATCACTACTCAGATCTCATAGAGAACACACCTTCAAAGAAAATGGGGGCACGATCAGCATGAGAATTGTCCATGTAGCAAACTTTTATGGTCCAAATTCCGGTGGTATTAAGACCATGCTCCACGAACTTGGCAAAGGATATTTACAACACGGCCACGAATTTATTTACATCGTCCCTGGGACTCAGCACCGAAGTGAAATGACGCCTTTCGGCTTAAAGGTCACCATGCCTAGTTACATACTGCCTGGCAATGGCGGCTATCGCATTTTCAAAAGGCCTCGAAAGGTAAAAGAAGAGATAGCAAAATACCTTCCGGACCGACTCGAAATTTCGGACCGATTCACGCTCATCTCAATCGGGCGATGGGCTCGTAAGCGGGGAATTCCAAACGTGGCATTTTCGCACGAGTCCTTAGATGGACTGGTCAAGAAATTCATTCCATCCTTCTTGCCTCGGAATATTTTCATACGTTGGCACAACCGTTATTTCGCTTCCTCTTTTGATTCAATTATCGCAACTACCGAATTTGCCTCTCGAGAATTTCGTGCAATTAAAACCAGCAATTTAAGGAAGGTATCGCTTGGCGTGGACCTAGAGAACTTCTCGCCTGGACGCTATTGCCCGGAAGTTAGATCGGAGATTGCCAAAGGATCGGAATTTCTTCTCTTGCACTGTGGACGCCTCTCTCCTGAAAAGAATCCATTGGTTTCGATTGACGCACTCATCGAACTTCGAAGATCGGGGATCGATGCTCGGTTAATTATTATTGGTATAGGTCCGCTGTGGCACAAAATGCGCAAGGCGGCGAAAGGACATCCGGTTGATTTTCTGGGCTATGTAGCCGATCGAAATCGCGTGGCAACAATCATGAGTTCGGTGGACCTCTTTCTCGCACCCGGGCCTTTGGAAACATTCTGTTTAGCTGCCTTGGAATCCCTTGCCAGCGGAACACCTGTAATTGCTTCAAAATCCAGCGCCGTGCATGAGTTTCTGGATCTAAACGGAATCCAACCGGCAGGAGCAATCGCTTCCGACTTTGGCTCCTCTTTTGCTGCGGCTAGCCGATTGATCCTTGGAAACTGGAAGTTTGGTCATCGAGCTCGTCAGATTGCCGAATCTATGTCCTGGGAAAAGTCAGTTCAGAATATGTTAGCGCTACACAACATAACCGATGCAGAGGGAAAGCTCGATCTCAACGAGACACCGGCGAGCGCAGCATGAATTCAACTAAAGAGAAATTGATAAATTTCGTTGTCATTGGCGATAGTGCCGCATTTGGCACAGGCGCCATTGAAAGCGAAGGCACACTGAAGGGTTGGGCATGGCAAGTTGCCAATAGTTTTCACAATCCCTGCCAATACCTAAATTTCTCTAAGCCAGGATCTAAATCCGTAGATGTCCTACGCGAGCAATTGCCAAAGGCAATTTCGCTTAACCCTGATATTTGTGCTGTCGTCGTCGGAGGCAATGATCTTCTTCGAAATAATTTCAGCCCCGAGTTTCTCTATAAGAATCTTTCAGAATCCTGCCTTAAATTGCGCGAAGTTGGCTCCGAGATTCTCATCCTCGAACTGCACGACCCAACCCGACTTATAAAATTGCCTCGACTCTTACGAAGGGTGCTTTCGCGGCGCGTCGAAGCGGTAAATAGTGTCTATCGTCAGATTTCGCTGGATTTTGGTGCGAAGCTGATTGAAACGCGATCCATCCCTGAAGTTCATAATCTCAACAATTGGCACATCGACCGGATGCATCCAGGCCCAAAAGGTCACGCGATACTGGCCCGAGAGGTCTGTCGGTTGGTTGCGGGTCTGGGGTATTCCACCTTCGAGCCATTTCTGCCCAATCTTCCGCAGGTCAGCAAAGGAAGAAAATACTTCTGGTTGCTGCGAAATGGAGCGCCTTGGTTCCTCAAACGGAGCTTAGATTTGCTTCCGGCCGCACTTTTCCTGATGGCAAAAGAGGTTTTCAATATCCTTCGAAAAGTGGACTTGGAAACAAAGTACTCAAGCCTGTAACAATCACAGGTTAAGGTGAGCCGGTGAAACCAGCGGATCCCCGTTATTTGGGCGCGACCTTGACCGAAGGTGGGGCTAATTTTGCCATCTGGGCTGCCGCAGCCGATGCCGTTGAGGTCTGCCTCTTTAATGAGATCAATGGGAAAGTCCTGGAAACAAAGTTTGCCCTCAGCCATCGGGACGGACCAATTTTCCACGGGTACCTGGCTGGAGTGCGCGCCGGTCAGCGCTACGGATTTCGAGTTTATGGACCGTGGCGACCTTCGGAGGGTTGGCGATTCAATGCCAACAAAGTTCTGATCGACCCATATGCCCATTTATTATCTGGGGAACTTGAGTATTCGCCAGAGATATATGGCCACACGGCCACCTCTGGAATGGGTGGCGGGGATCTAGGTGTTCGGGATGAGCGCGATAACGCTGGCTTTGTTCCGCTTTCGGTCGTGACGCCGCACTATTCCAGTCATATCCAACGGCTTAATACCCCTTGGGCTAAGACGATAATTTATGAAGCCCATGTAGTGGGCTTGACCGCCTTCAATTCAGAAATTCCAGAAGCCGAACGAGGAACGTATAAAGGATTGGGTCATCCCAGCACGATTGCTTACCTGAAGAATCTGGGAATTACCGCCTTGGAGCTGTTGCCCATCCATCACTTTGTAACCGAACCAGATATCGAAAAGCGCGGTCGAAAAAACCATTGGGGATACAACGCCTTAGCATTTTCAGCGCCTCATCGAGCCTATGCGGCCACCGATGATCCGATCTCCGAATTAAAGGAAGCGGTCGCCGCTCTGCACCACGCCGGAATCGAAGTGTTGCTAGATGTTGTTTATAACCATACTGCCGAGGGTGGACCAGGAGGACCAACACTCTCCTTCCGTGGGATCGATAGCAAGACTTTCTATCGCAGAATTAAAGGCGATATCTACGACGATGTAACTGGTTGCGGAAATACTGTAGATGCCCGCCGACCTTTTGTCGTTCGAATGATCATTGATTCCTTACATTGGTGGAGTGAAACCATTGGAATTGATGGCTTTCGCTTTGATTTAGCTTCGGCGCTTTCACGAAATGAATATGGCATCGATACAACTGGACCACTCTTTTCTGCAATTGCAAGCGATCCAATACTTCGAGAGCGAAAACTCATCGCTGAACCGTGGGATATTGCTGGCTACGCTCTTGGCGATTTCCCCCACCCGTGGCGCGAATGGAATGACCACTATCGAGATTCACTCCGTCAATTTTGGCTAGCAAACCCATCGCGTGGTTTCAGTGAAGGGGTCGGAGATTTAGCTTCAAGGCTCAGTGGATCGCATGACATTTTCTATTTCCGAGGACCGACCTCTTCGATTAACTTTATTACCGCCCACGATGGTTTTACCCTGCAGGACTTAGTCAGTTATCAAATCAAGCACAACGAACCCAATCAAGAAATGAATCGAGACGGCACCGGTTCTAATCGTTCGTGGAACTTGGGTGTGGAAGGACCCACCAAAGATACTGAAATATCGCTTCTTCGAACTCGGCTTCAAAAATCTTTAATGGCCTCGCTACTCCTATCTTCTGGGGTTCCGATGATCACCATGGGCGATGAAGTTGGTCGATCCCAAAATGGATCTAACAACGCTTACTCTATGCCGACCAATGGCGATGTTTTAAGCCCGGCAGCTTTCAATGGTGGCTGGGCGCTGAACTGGTCGCCGAACGAAAATCAACAGGATCTTCTCGATGCGACTCGAAATTTGATTTCGTTTCGGAAAAATTATTTGATGGATGTCGTTCGAGAGTTTTTTACTGGACAGATGGATTTAGGAACCAGCCGAAAAGATTTGGCGTGGTTTAGAAGAAATGGCGAAGAGATGACCGATGAAAATTGGCATCAAGGTGACCGAAGCTACTTGAGCATGTATGTAGAAGCCTCTACAAACCATGCCTTACTTATATTGCTCAACGCATCCATCGAAGAGAACACCTTTACGCTTCCCATCGAAAAATGGGGAGCGTTGTACAGGTCCATCTTCGATTCTTCGAAAATTGTCGCCACATTCGAACCGAAAATTGCCAAACCTGCAGATTCCACAGTCCTGTTGCCTCACAGTGTCCAACTTTGGTTGGTAAACCGGAGTTAATACTCGGTAGTAACCGATTTTCATGAATAAACTTTTGTAGTGCTCGCAATTGTGGCGCCTGGTCAAGGATCGCAAACTCCAGGCTTTCTCGCTCCGTGGTTAGAGAACTCTCACGCATCGGAACTGATCGATCACTGGTCTGCACTCATAGATTTAGATCTACGGCGCTTAGGCACAGTCGCAGATGCCGATGAGATTCGAGAAACATCAAACGCTCAACCGCTTCTTGTCGCGGCTGGCTTACTTTCAGCCGCAATCCTTTTCGATGGCAATTACCAATCCATCGGCGCATTTGCCGGACATTCGGTCGGAGAAATTACGGCAATCGGAGTTGCTGATGTAATTACTTTTGATGAAGCAATGACACTTGTCCGAGCTCGCGGTCATCACATGTCGGTTTCCGCACAAGGAACAAACACCGGCATGGCCGCCGTATTGGGTGGAACCAGAGAAAATGTATTAGCTGGGTTGCACGCACTTAACTTGACGGCCGCAAATGAAAATGGATCTGGACAAATCGTTGCAGCTGGCACAATGTCAAACATCGAGGCGCTAATCGCTAACCCGCCAGAAGGTTCTCGTGTCAGACCGCTGCAGGTATCTGGCGCTTTCCACACCTTCGTTATGGAACCGGCAGTTGCGCACTTGGCCACGATTGCTGCTGGGCTGGCCAAGCGAGACAGCCACAGTCTGGTCCTTTCTAATAAAGATGGAATGGCCCTAACTAGCGGTGAAGAAATTGTGAATCGAATTGTTGGCCAAATTGCTGGACCGGTTCGTTGGGACCTGTGCATGGAGACTCTGGTCTCCGCCGGAGTCACGGGAGTGATTGAACTTGCGCCAGCAGGTACCTTGGTCGGATTGATAAAACGTGCCGCACCAACGATTGCGACCTTTGCCTTGAAATCCCCCGAAGATCTAGCCGAGGCTAAAAACTTTATTTCCCAACATACTTCTGACAGCGAAGGAAAATAATGGCTCTGAAATTTTCCATGCCAGTACAGAATTCCAGAATTCTCTCGGTAGGCGCTTATCGACCTGCTCGAGTTGTCCCCAATTCAGAGATCGTGGACAAAATCGACTCCACGGACGAATGGATTCGTCAACGCACTGGAATTGAGACCCGACACATTGCCGATGCCGATGAATCGTTAATCGATATGGCACAGGCAGCTGCAACTATTGCGCTGCGTCGTTCGGGAATCGGAATGGATCAAATCGGGGCAGTAATTTTTGCCACAATTTCGTATCCCTATCAAGCGCCTAGCGCTGCAACTGAACTCATTGTCAGACTGGGAAATCCCAAGGCCGCCGCATTTGATATCTCCGCAGCCTGTGCCGGATTTTCCTACGGCATCGCCCTGGCAAATGATTTGGTACGAAACAGAACCGTGGATTACGTGCTCGTTATTGGTGGCGAAAAACTTTCAGACTTCACCAACCCAACTGATCGCGCTACCGCCTTTATTTTTGCCGATGGCGCCGGCGCTGTAGTGGTTGGCCCCTCCGAAGATCCAGGTATCGGACCAACTATCTGGGGTGCTGCCGCAGATTCTCGCGATGCCATAACTTTGATGCCTTCCTACCTGGATTACAAGAATCCAGAAACGCGTGGCGCTGCCAGTTGGCCAGATATTGCTCAACAAGGCCAAGTGGTTTTTCGATGGGCTGTTTATGAAATGGCACCCGTAGGTTTAAAGGCCATTGCGGCGGCTGGCTTAACTCCGGAAGAACTTTCCGCATTTATCCCCCACCAGGCCAACGAGCGAATCATTGACTCCCTGGTTCGGACCATGAAACTGCCCGAATCCGTAATCGTCGCCCGAGATATTCGCACAACTGGAAATACCTCTGCCGCCTCAATTCCGCTGGCGATGGATGCTTTATTGGCCAGCAATCCAGAATTACATGGCAAACCGGCACTTTTGATCGGCTTTGGCGCAGGATTGGTATATGCCGCGCAAGTCGTGGAACTTCCACCCCTGCCACACGAATAAACTTCGCAGATAACAAACCAACATAAAGATAATGAAGGAAGAGGAAAAAGCAGATGGCACTAACTCAAGATGAAGTTCTCGCAGGAATTAAGGAAATTGTTGTCGAAGTAGCTGGAATTTCAGCAGATGACATTGCCATGGAGAAGAAGTTCACCGATGATCTCGATGTCGATTCGTTGAGCATGGTTGAAGTTGTCGTTGCCGCTGAAGAGCGTTTCGGCGTAAAGATTCCTGATGAAGAAGTTACCAACATGGCCACCGTTGGCGATGCAGTGAACTTCATCGTTGGCGCATCAAAGTAATTTAGGCATCAGAAAAAGTACTTCAGCAAAGTAGAAAATGGTGCAACATGAGTATTAGCAGAAGAGTTGTCGTAACAGGTCTTGGAGCAACCACGCCACTCGGTGGTGATGTTGCCTCGACCTGGGAAGCACTTCTTGCTGGCAAAAGTGGGGTTCGTGCCCTAGAGGATGATTGGGCTAAAGAAGCTTCAGTCACTTTTGCTGCTCGCGTTGCGGTTGAACCAAGTGAAGTAATGGAGCGAGTCGAGATGAGAAGGCTCGATCGCTCCGAGCAATTTGCAATGATCGCTTCTCGCGAAGCTTGGAAAGATGCAGGCGAGCCGGTTGTAGATAAAGAGCGTTTGGGCGTAGTTATTGCTTCTGGCATTGGTGGAGTTATTACCTTGCTGGATCAATATGACATCCTCATGACAAAAGGCGCCCGCTCGGTCAGTCCGCACACAGTCCCCATGCTGATGCCAAATGGACCAGCGGCAAATGTTGGATTGGAATTACAAGCGCGTGCAGGAGTTCATACACCTGTGAGCGCATGCGCATCGGGTGCTGAAGCAGTTGGCTATGCGATGGAAATGATTCGAAATAATCGTGCCGATGTTGTTGTCAGTGGCGGTGTTGAAGCGGCGATACACGCCCTTCCCATGGCAGGTTTTGCTTCCATGCGTGCTCTCTCTACGCGCAATGATGATCCAGCTGCAGCCTCTCGTCCCTATGACAAAGATCGAGACGGATTTGTGCTGGGCGAAGGTGGCGGAATATTAGTTCTTGAAGAGTTAGAACATGCAAAAGCTCGTGGCGCGAAGATATATGCCGAAATCGTTGGGCAAGGTTTAACTTCGGATGGTTACCACATTGCCGCACCGGATCCAGAAGGCTCTGGCGTTCAGCGCGCAGTTAAATTGGCCCTTGAGGATAGCGGTGTCAATCTTTCTGAAATAGTTCATTTAAATGCGCACGCCACATCAACGCCTGCAGGCGATGTCGCTGAAGCCAATGCTTTAACGAAAGCCCTAGGTGACCATATTTCGCACGTCGCCGTTTCGGCTACTAAATCTATGACCGGACACCTCTTGGGTGGAGCTGGAGCTATTGAATCGATTTTCGTCGTCCTAGCCTTGCGAGATCGTTTGGCTCCGCCAACAATCAATATTGAAGAATTAGACGAGGCTGTTACGGTAGATGTAGTTCGAGATGTTCCCCGACAATTACCTGCCGGACCGATCGCCGCGCTTAATGATTCCTTTGGTTTCGGTGGGCACAATGTTGTCTTGGTCTTTAAGTCCTACGAATAATTAGAGTTTTACCAGATGAACTTCGGTCATTTCATCGACGAAGGCATCATCTCTCCCAGTGCTGACCCGGCAATATCGATTGCGCTCTTGGCTTATGCTGCCGGAGACGCAGTGGGTGCAGAATATGAGTTTCTGACAAAACCTTACGTTGTGCAATTAGATCGCTTAGGCGCAAAACCCAACTGGCCTTTCGGTGGTATCAGCGACGACACCGCGTTGACGATTCTGACGATTCAAGCATTTGGCGAGTATTCGCAAGATAAGAGCAAGAATCTGGAAGAACTATTTCTTACTCGATTGCGCGAATCTGCTCCACGCCTAAGAGGTTTGGGACCTACAACTCGCTCTGTTCTAGGTTTGCCAGTAAGCGAGAAGGAAGTAGATGAGGTAGGCAAGAGCAATGGAGCTTTAATGCGCGCAGCGCTTTTAGGAATGGCTTGGCCAGGCAATTTCTTCGATGCACAGCGCCGAACGGTTCTGGAATTGGCCCAGGCTACTCACAAGGATCCATCTTCGAGCCAAGTTGCCGTAATCGGAGCCGAGCTTTTTAGTTCATCCATGGGTTCAGCATGCGCATTCACTCTCTATGAAATTGTCGAAAGATCAATTCAACAGATTCCCAACTGCTCCGAAGAAATCAAGCGGGCATTTCAATCCCCGGACGAATGGGAACCGCCTTTTGCAGGAATCTCGAACAATGCAATTGAGACACTGCAAGCGGTTTGTTACGTAGCCGCCTCTGTATCCACCTGTTTTGACGCCTATCAACTTGCATGTTTGCTCGGCGGTGACACTGACACCGTGGCTGCACTATCCGCGGCGCTCGTAACTCTTCGTTACCCGCACTCCGCCAATCTCTTGGCGATCCCGTGGCTTAAAGATGTGAACTGGGATGAGATTCCTGAATTAAGAATATGTGCCGAAATTCTTACCAAAGAACATCCCGCCCAAATGGACACCGTTCGGATATGAAGCGTCGAGTCTGGATCATTGGACCAATCGCCTGGGATGTGGTCCTCTATGTAAATGAATTTCCCATCTCTGGGAAGTACACACCTGGAATTCGAACTATTGAAAGAGTTGGAGGAAGTGCCGCAAATGTTGCCACTGCACTTGCAACAACAGGCGCAGAGGTCGGCTTCTTGACCTATGTAGGAAATGACGAAATTGGTGTGAAATTGCGCCAGGCTATTAATGATTCGCAAATCGCAATTCCCGTAATTCAGGAAGTGTTCGCTCCCTCCATGAGAGCCTTAATTCTCATCGACAACACCGGAGATCGAACTGTCATCAGTATGTCTCCAAGCTATCTACCTGAACTGACGTTAACAAATGTTGATTTGGTACCTGAAGATATTGTCGTCTTCGTTAATTGGCGCAACTTCTATTTAGATAATCTTAGGCATGCTCGAACGGTAGGTTGTTTTACTGTTGTTGGAGCTGAAGCCTTGTCTGACGTGAATGTAACCCAGGCTGACCTTCTCATTGGTTCACGCTCTGATATTGGAGATATCGAAATTACCAAAGAAATGTTCGAAAGATTTACGACTGTAGTGTTGACCGATGGCGCCAAGGGAGCGACTGCTCACACCAAAAATTCCACATCTCATCAAAATCCGTTTCCCTCAACCGTGATTGACACTACTGGCGCTGGAGATGCATTCCTATCGGGTTATCTGGCGGCACACAGTTTTGGATTAATGAATCCAGAGCGCGCTTTGGAAATTGGTTCTCGATGGGCCAGCGTAGCCATCACCACAGAAGCATCAATCCCGCCACCTTGGCAGGAAATACCAGGGTGGCGGGATCTGCTTGTCGAATAGTTTCTCTAATTTCCAGCTTTGAAATCGACAGAGACCGTGGCGGTGATCGTCTTTTCAATTGTGGTGGTGTCGTAATAACCACCAGATGATGTGTCCACAGAATCTGGCGTGGTGACTTGGAAAGGTCCACTGCGGACCGCCATAACAGTTCCCACTTTTCCGCCGACAGCTTCCGTTAGTGAATTTGCTCGGACTTTTGCATCCTTCATGGCTTCACTCAGAAGTTGCGGACGAAGATCTGCCAAGTTGGATACGTAGAACGCTGGCCCATAATTGTTGACGTTGACTCCAGTTTGCAACAACTTTCCGATGCCATTGGAAAGAGATAATACCAATTTCACATCTTTGGATCGGACCGTTACTTGTTGATTGGATCGGTAAGACAGAATTCTGCCGGTGGGATTTCCATTGAGATATTCCTCATTAGCAGAAGTACTGACTGCCCCAACTTCAATTCCATTGGCGGCAATTCCACCGTCAGTTAAATATGCAGAAAGTTTGGTTACTCCATCTCCGACTTTCTTTACCGCATCGGAAACTTTTGGCGCCAACTCTTGAATGTTGAGTGTCCACACCGCGTTATCAGATGTTGCGTTAACACGAGCTGAACCAGTAACTGTTATGGCGTTTCCAGATCGTGCTGACAATCCGGTACCGACCAAACTCAATCCGTATCCCATTCCTGCGGCTAATACGATTGATGCGATGACTAATGCAACGGCGCGATTCTTCCCCGATGCTGGAACTATTACGTTTTCGCTCATGGTTAAATAATACTCCTTTTATCTAAGTCATACTCTGATGATTCTCGGCGGTAGCCCTCTAATTCATCATCCCACGCAATTCCTAAAGCTTGCTGAATTGATTCGCGCAACGACTCATAACTTCGATGCGAAGTGAGTGAGGTCACTAATCGATTTTCGTGAATCATGATGTCGCCGGTCGATGCCGTAACTGCTTGGTGCAACCCCAAGTCAGGCGTTGCTCGGTAGAGAACTCCCTCACCACCACTGGTAGGAAATTCGCGGACCTCAAACCGAAGATAATGCCAACTCTTCAAAGTACTGGCTATCGCCGATGCCAGTTGCCGATCGCCGCGCCACTGATATTGGGTGGCAAAAGTTCCTGCGCACAGCCGTTGTTGCTCCCATTCCAAAGCAATTGGCTCCCCAAAAATTTGATTAAGCGACCACTGAATATGGCGAATGAGCGCCCGGGGCGCTGAGTAAATGCGCAAATCACCCGATAATTCCAGGCTGGCGCGTGTCGGAACATTCATCAGATCTCCCCTTGCAGGTCAAGACTGCGCTCCCTTTGGTCGGGAACGAGCCAGGTCGTAAGCGATAGTGCGACCTTCCCCAGTCCACCCTCGCCAGATTCGATCTGATGACCCATTCTCTCCCGCAACTGGCCCTCTTGGCTACCCCAGATTTCCTGAGAATTTTTAGTGATTTACCTCCTATACGGTCTATACTTTTTGCTAGTCCGACGCTTGGCAGTACCCGTTTCTCGGCTCCGTTAAAAGGGCAGTTTTGTTCGGTATCGCTGTACAGAAGAAGACCGGCGCTTGGGGAGTTCTCAAGTGTCACACAAATACCGAAGGATAAAGCTCAATGGCAACAGGTACAGTTAAGTGGTTCAACTCTGAAAAGGGATTTGGTTT
>CAINLV010000103.1 GCA_903850565.1 uncultured Actinomycetes bacterium | reverse complement strand
GCGCCTGCTGAACCCGTAGCTCCTGCAGAACCCGTTGCGCCTGCAGAACCCGTTGTGCCTGCAGAACCCGTTGTGCCTGCAGAACCCGTTGCGCCCGCAGAACCAGTTGCGCCAGTTGCGCCCGCAGAACCAGTTGCGCCCGCAGAACCAGTGGCACCTGCAGAACCAGTTGCGCCTGCAGAACCCGTTGCGCCTGCAGAACCCGTTGCGCCTGCAGAACCAGTGGCGCCTGCAGAACCCGTTGCGCCTGCAGAACCAGTTGCGCCTGCAGAACCAGTTGCGCCTGCAGAACCACTGGCGCCTGCAGAACCAGTGGGTCCATTGGCTCCCGTCAAACCTGTCAGTCCGGTGAAACCAGTACTGCCCGTTAGTCCAGTGTTCCCTTGCAATCCGATTGCACCAGTCGGCCCAGTAGATCCTGTTGCGCCAGTAGATCCTGTTGCGCCAGCAGATCCTGTTGCCCCTGTTGATCCCGTGATACCAGTGGCGCCAGTGAGTCCAGTAGAGCCAGTCATTCCTGTGGCACCGGTATCACCTTTTGAACCAGTGGCACCTGTGGCACCAGTGGGTCCGCTAGGTCCAACAGAGCCCGCCATTCCCATGGAACCGGTATCGCCTTTCGCACCAGTTGAGCCAGTGGATCCTGTTGGACCCGCGCTTCCTGTAACTCCGGCCGCTCCGGTTGGTCCTGGCAAGCCCATCAAACCTGCGGGTCCGGCGATGCCAGTCTCTCCCTTTGGGCCTTGCACTCCTTGAGGGCCAACTGGTCCGATCGCACCTGTAGCTCCGGCTGGGCCAGCGGCACCTGCTTCTCCCTTATCGCCTCGAGCTCCTGGAAGTCCTGATGATCCTTGACTTCCTGCTGGTCCGCTATTGCCTTGAGGACCAGTTGGGCCGGTGGCGCTCGCGCCTTTTTCGCCGGTCTTGCCAATTGCACCTGTTGCACCTGTGGCGCCTGAAGTGCCTTTAATACTTACTCCAGATGGCCATTTCCCATTCGCCTTGGGACCATAAATATTGAATGTCTTGGTATCGATGTAGAAGTCGCCATTTTTTCCAGTTGCAGAATCTGGTGCTCCAGATCCACTAAGAATGGCGCCAGCGGCGGGAGCTACTACGACTCGACCTGATTTCGGGACGACGGCAACTTTGGCGTGAGTTGATGCCCAAGAGTTTGGCGCGGCTTCGAAAAGCAACAATGTTAAAACTGCTTCAAATATTGAAAATGATTTCTTGAGACAACCTGGTCCCATATCCGCGCCCCTCTCGGGCTCCATTTGCCCTGAAGTGGGCGATCTAAAACGGATTTTTTACTTGGCGAAATCAATTATCAAGGCTAAATAAATCTATTTAAGTCATGCGATTGCGAGGATAGTAGTTACCTTACTTTTTTAAAGGGTCGGAAAATGAACAAAAAGTCTCACTCGGCTCTCAGGTTTATTAAACACTCGTCACAGGTTGAAGGAGTTATCTGCGGTTATCCAGATGTGAGGGCATCCGGTTCAGAAACCTTCTAAGGAATTGAAAACATTTCCTAGACCGAACAAGGAGAAATATGAAAACGAGCAAACTAACAGCTCTAGTTGTTGCTGGAGCTTTGACTCTCGGATCTGTATCCGTAGCAGTCGCCGATTCAGGTAAAGGTCCAAAAGCCCCTGCTATCGGGATGAATGCCGAAGCTAACCTCACCACCGTGCTAGCTGCATTGGTCCTCAAGGGCACAATCACTCAAGCACAATCCGATGCAATCGTTGCTGCATTGAAGGCAAGCATGCCAACTCCTCCAGCAACCAATCCGCCTCCTAAAATTGATCTAGAAGCCAACAAAGCTGCTGTTGATGCAATTGTTCTAAAGACATTGGGAATTACTGCCGCTGCACTTAAAGCTGCTCGTGCCGCTGGCAAATCGTTAGCACAAATCGATCCAACAAAGACCACAGCGCTTATCGCTGCTTTGGTTGCATACGAAACCACTCAAATTGATGCTGCAGTTACTGCTGCGAAGATCACTGCCGCTCAGGCAGTCACCTTGAAGGCTGGACTCACTGCTGCTGTCACTGCCAGAGTCAACGACACCAAAGGCCCAGGAATGGGTATGGGCGGAATGGGACTTGGCGATGGCGACAATGACCATGCCGGACGTGGACCAGGCGCTGGAAACAAGATGACTCCAAAGCCAGGCGCTTCACCAGCACCAAGCATTAAGGCTTAATCAACTCCCCCTAAGTAAGGCAACCAAAAACGCACCACCGAAGTAAAAAAAGAGATCCTCGCTATTGATGAAGCGAGGGTCTCTTTTTCATTGTCGCTCATTCTTTGACACAATGAGCAAGTGAGAATTCATATTGGAAGCGACCACGCCGGACTGGATTTTAAGAGCGTCATTATCAAACACCTGCAAGCTTCAGGGCATGAAGTAACTGACCATGGCCCGCATGAATATGACGCCCTGGATGACTACCCAGTTTTTTGCATCCCGGCCGCAGAAGCAGTTGCGGCAGATGTTGGTTCATTCGGAATCGTCTTGGGCGGTTCTGGGAACGGTGAACAAATCGCTGCCAATAAGGTCAAAGGCGTTCGCGCCGCTCTGGTATGGAGTGTTGAAATCGCGAAGTTGGCCAGAGAACACAACAATGCAAATGTAATTTCCATTGGTGGTCGTATGCACACTGAAGAATTTTGCCTGGAGCTTGTGGACACATTCTTAGCAACGCCATTTCCTGGAGATGAACGCCACGTGCGCCGCATCAACTTAATCAGTCAATACGAAGCGACGAACTAACTCTTAAAGTATTTAAGGTCAGTTACTTCATGACCTTTTCGCAAACCTTGTCCTTCAAATTTTGTGGTTGGTCGAAATTCTGGTTTTTCAATCGCCCCGCCTGAGAATGAATCTGACTTTTCGAAGAGATTCACAATCCACTGCGCATAAGGAACCCAATCGGTAGCGATGTGGATATAGCCACCAGGTTGAAGTTTTCTCGAGATCAGTTCAACGAAGTCGGCTTGAACAATCCGGCGTTTCCAGTGTTTCTTCTTTGGCCAAGGGTCTGGGAAATAAAGATGAAATGCCGAGATGGATTGATCTGGAATGAGGTTCTCCAGAACGACGCGGGCATCATCATTAATGATTCGAATATTCTGCAATTTCATTTCAGCAATCCGAGCCAATAGCGCGCCAATTCCAGGGCGATGAAGTTCTACGGCCAGAAATCCGACATCAGGAAAAGTCCTTGCGATCTCTGCGGTGGCTTCACCCATGCCAGTTCCAATTTCCATAATGACTTGTTGAGAATCGGGAAAGATTTCGGCTGGAATGATGGGAGCGGGGTGCTCAACCCCATCCACGGAAATCCCAAATTCGGACCAGAATTGGTCGGTGGCCGACTCTTGGGCGGCAGTGATTCGCGTTCCTCGTAATTTGTAGGAGCGGTTGGCTGGTCTTTCCATGAGAACCCACCCCCAATCTCTGCTTAGATAAGCGCAAAGACTATACATATCAAGACATCAAGGAGTCCGCCCGTGCCAGGTTTGAATTTATCCCGCTCAGAAGCAGCCGAACGATCCGCACACTTATACGTTCATAGTTATGACGTTGTGCTCGATCTGACCACTTCCGAGGAAAATTTTTATTCCAAAACCGTCGCACGGTTTAGTTGCAACGCTCCTGGATATGACACCTTTATTGATGCCGTGGGAAAGAGCATCATCTCGGCAACCTTGAATGGCCAAGCCTTGGATGTGACCGACTTTGACGGCGAGAGTCTCTTCCTTAAGAATCTTGCGGCTGAGAATGAACTGATTGTGGAGATGGAAGCTGTTTACTCCAAAACTGGTGAAGGATTACAACGTTCAGTCGATCCTGCCGACAATCAGGTCTACTTGTACTCCCAAGGGGAAATTGCCGATATCCGACGAATGTTCGTCTGCTTCGACCAACCAGATTTGAAAGCAACTTTCACTCTTACTGCAACCGCACCCGCTCATTGGGAATTAATCTCAAATAATCCGGTCGCCCATAAAGTTGATGCTGGAGATGAGAAAACCACTTGGACTTTCACAACCACTCCACGGATGCCTACCTACATCGCAGTCTTGGTTGCCGGTCCTTACCACCGCTTTAGCGATGAGTATGTTGGAAAGAAAGTTATTCCACTCGGTCTCTATGTTCGAAAGTCATTAGCCGAATTTGCTGATCCCGATGATATTTTCTTACTTACTAAACAAGGATTTGCTTACTTCGAAAGAGTCATGGGCTTGGTCTATCCATTCGAAAAATATGATCAGATTGCAGTTGTGGACTTCAATGCCGGAGCAATGGAAAACGCTGGTGCCGTCACCTACGCCGAGTCTTCATTCATTTTCAGAAGCAAAGTAACCAACCAAGCCTACGGTTGGCGCGCTAACGTGATCTTCCACGAAATGGCACATATGTGGTTTGGCGACATGGTCACTATGCAGTGGTGGGATGACTTGTGGCTCAATGAATCCTTTGCTGAATGGGCGTGCTACGCCGGAGTTTCTGAAGGCACTCGATTCAAAGATTGCTGGGTTACTTTCAATACCGAACGTAAAGACTGGGGATACCGAGAAGATCAGCGAAATTCGACTCACCCCATCGTTACCGACATGGAAGACCTCAATACCGTTGCTGCCAACTTCGATGGAATCAGTTACGCCAAAGGCGCTTCTGTTCTGCAACAACTAGATGCGCATGTGGGCCGTGAAAATTTCATCGCCGGTCTTCAAAAGTATTTCGCCAAGCACGCTTGGAAAAACACCACATTAAAAGATTTGTTAGACGAATTAGAAGCCACTAGCGGACGTGACTTAAGCAGTTGGTCAAAAGCTTGGCTACAAACCGCTGGCGTCAACACCCTGCGCCCAGTTTTGGAAATTGTCGAAGGTAAATATTCTGCAGTTTCTGTTGCTCAAGAATATCCAGTCGTTCCAGAAGGTTCCACAGAACTTCGTCCACATCGCTTAGTGGTTGGCCTCTACGACTTAAAAGATGACGTCTTGGCGCTTCGCAAATCAGTAGAACTGGATCTCAATGGAAAATTGACACCGGTAGCAGAGCTTGTTGGGGAACCCGTTGCCGACTTACTACTGGTTAACGATCGTGACTTGACCTACGCAAAGATTCGCTTTGACGATCGATCCATCGAAACTTTGAAAAACCACCTTCGTAAAATTCAAGATCCACTCGCTCGTGTTCTCTGCTGGAGCGCAGCTTGGGATATGTTGCGATATGCCGATCTTTCGGCCAGTGATTACATCACCTTGGCTATCGAAGGCTTAAAAACTGAAACCGATATAACGATCGTAACTAGAGTTATGGGAAATCTGAGCGCTGCCGGTTATCGATATTCACATCCTTCACATAAATCCGCAAACTTAGCGCGAGTTTCTGATGGCCTTGAATACCTGATGGATAACGCCCTTGCTGGAAGCGATTTGCAACTCCAATATGCGCGCTCATTTGCTGCAATGGCCTACTCCGACAATCAAAGAGCTCGTGTTCGCCAGTTAATGTCTGGAAGCCTGGGCGGCCTAGCTATCGATGCTGACCTTCGTTGGCACTTCGTGAATACTTTGGTGGAGCGCGGATTACTCGGCAAGCCTGAACTGGATGAAGAACTCGCCAAGGACAACACCTTTAGTGGGCAACTTTCTTATGACCAGGCAATTGCCGCTCTTCCTACCGCTGAATCTAAATCGCAAACGTGGGAAGACATCACGACTAAAGAGATGGGAACATCTACTCGTTCTGCAGTGATCACCGGATTCGTTCGGCCGCTTCAGTTGGAGCTCTTGGAACCGTATATCGATAAGTATTTTGATGCGCTAATGGATATCTGGGGCATGAAGTCCTACGAAGTCGCACGTCGCTTCGTGATGCTGCTCTACCCAAATAACTTTATTGGCCAAGCCACCTTGGATAAGACTCTCAATTGGTTGGAAGTCACTGGTAAGGACGCTCATCCAACTCTTCGCCGCCTAGTTATCGATGGGTTGGACGAAATGAAAATGTCCATCAAGGCCCAATCCAAGGATGCGTAGTTCTCTCGTCTATACGAACTAACAAACTAAGTGTGAAGGATTTCTAATGCCTGGAAAGAATATTTCTCGAATCGAAGCGCTAGAGCGTGCTTCACACTTATCGGTTCATGGCTATGAGGTGCTGCTGGATTTAACCAAAGGCGAGAGCACTTACTACTCAAAAACTGTGGTTGATTTTTCTAGCGACCTAATCGGTTATGACACATTTATCGATTCGATCGGCAAAAAGGTAATCTCCGCCGTTCTCAATGACCAGCCGGTGGATGTTGGCAACTACGACGGTGAAACCATTTTCCTTCATAGTCTGCAGGCAGAAAATAGATTGATCATCGAAATGGAAGGCCTCTACTCCGCCACGGGTGAAGGTTTGCAAAGATCCATTGATCCTGCAGATAACCAGGTCTACATGTACACCCAAGGTGCACCAGCCCTGTCGCGCAACATCTTCCCCAATTTCGATCAACCAGATTTAAAGGCACCGTTCACTTTGAGCGTCATCGCGCCGTCAATATGGCAGGTGCTTTCAAACAATCCGCTTATCGAAAAAGTTACGATTGATTCGAATTCTTCGAAATGGAGTTTTTCCAAGACTCCGCCCATATCCACATACCTCTACGCCCTAATTGCCGGGCCATATTTCCATGTGGCGGATGAATACCGTGGAAAGAAGGTTGTTCCACTGGGAATTTATATTCGAAATTCCTTGGCCGATAAACTTGATCCAGAAAATATCTTCCAGACCACAAAGCAAGGTTTGGCATTTTATGAAAATCTCTTTGACCTGGAATATCCCTTTGCAAAATATGACCAAATCGCGGTCGTCGATTACAACTGGGGGGCCATGGAAAACCCTGGCGCAGTGACCTTTAAAGAAGATCGCTTTGTCTTCCGAAGTAAAGTAACTGATCGTCAGCACTTGGATCGCGCCAGCGTCATTCTTCATGAAATGGCTCATTTGTGGTTCGGCGATATGGTGACCATGCAATGGTGGAATGACTTGTGGCTCAACGAATCCTTTGCCGAATGGATCGCCTACTTTGCTCTTGCCGAAAGTACCCGCTTTTCTAGCGCGTGGGTGAGTTTCAATGCCGATGTTAAGAACTGGGCTTACCGCGCCGATCAATTGTCTTCCACTCACCCAATCGCCACAGATGCACCAGACGTTGAAACTGGAAGCACCAACTTCGATGGTATTTCCTACGCAAAGGGCGCTTCGGTCCTAAAGCAGCTCTGTGCCTATCTAGGGGACGAAGTATTTTTCGCAGGCATTCGTAGTTATTTCAGGAAATTCGCTTGGAAAAATACCACCCTGCAAGACCTAATTGATGAGCTGCAAAGTGCCAGTGGCAAGGACTTGAGTAGTTGGGGTAAATCTTGGTTTCAAAGCGCCGGAGTTAACACCATCGTTCCGGTCCTGACAACTGAAAACGGAACCTACAGTTCCCTTGCCATTAAACAACTCCCGCCAGCAGTTCCATCCGGATCAAACGATCTCCGAACTCACTTAATTGGAGTCGGGCTTTATGACTTGATCGACAATCAAATAATTCTGCGCAAAAGAATTGAGCTGGTTATCGAAGGTGAGCTAACTTCGATTCCCACCTTCGTAGGAGAGCTGGTTGCCGATTTAATTCTTCTCAATGATGGCGATCTGGCTTATACAAAAATTGGATTCGATACCAGTTCCATAGAAACGTTAAAAAATCACCTAGGTAAGATTGTCGATCCATTGGCTCGGGCTATTTGCTGGAGTGCAGTCTGGCAACTGCTTCGCGATGCTCAACTGTCAAGCACAGACTTCATCGCCATCGCGCTTGCTGGTCTCCAGACTGAAGACGACATGGATGTGTGTGCAATCGTCCTAACCCAATTGACTACAGCAGTAGAAAATTACGCCCACCCCGATAACCGTCTAGCTCTTCGTACAAAGATTGCTGACGCACTTGAAAGTTTGTTGGACAATTCCCTTTCCGGAAGTGACTTTCAGCTTCAATTCTTGCGAGCCTTTGCGGCCAATGCCCAGTCTCCAGTCCAAGGAGCCCGAATTCGTTCCATCCTGGAAAATGGATTAATTGGAATTACTGTGGATGCAAATCTTCGCTGGCAATTGATTAATTCCTTGGCCGAACGAGGACTGACTAATGTCGAAGAAATCGAAAAGGAATCTGAAAGTGATAAAACTCAGGATGGAAAAGTAGCCCGGCTCTTGGCAATTGCCAGTCTGCCAGACCCAGCAACCAAGGCCGATATTTGGGAAAAAATGCTGAGCCACGATTATCCGATTTCAGATCGGGTCGGAATGTTTCAAGGTTTCCAACGGCCAACCCAACGAGAAATTTTGGCGCTATACGTATCGGCATTCTTTAAAGGTGCGCGAAAGTATTGGGATGAGCAATCTTATGAAGTCTCTGCTCGCTATTTTCAGTATGTCTTTCCACGGTTTGTGAATACCCAAGAAACCGTGGACCAAGCAAATAATTGGTTGGATCTAAACGAAGATGCACCAGCTGGACTTCGAAGGTTTATTTCTGAAGGCCGAGATAACGTGATCCGAGATTTAGCCGCTCAAGCTAAGGATTTAGCGGGCTAATTTTCCAACTTTTTATTTAAGTTATTCGATGAATGTAAGCGAAGAACTCTTCTTCTTGCGATCGCCGGTCAGCGCGTAGGAGACGGCTACGATGAAGGAAAAGATGGCAATTGGCGCGCCAAAGAAGATCAAGGCGGTCTGAATTGCGCTCAATCCTTTTCCAGGATTCATGCCATCTTCTTGGCTGACGAAGTGAAAGGTTGAGGCGAGGTGATGTAACAACATGAGGGGAAGTCTATTGGATAAAAACTGCGGCTAAGCCGATGCCATGGTTGGGCTGTAAGCGTCCACACCGTACGGAGTCAAGTAGCTCAACCACCTGGAATCTGGGTGGCCAGTTCCTAAGATTCGCCAAGCCGCTCCCACTGGCTCCCGTGGCAGGGAACGAAGTTTCCAGCCCATCTCTTTGAGAGATTTATCCGCTTTAATGTGATTACATTTATGACAGGCTGACACAACATTTTCCCAAGTGTGACCGCCACCGCGACTTCTAGGAATTACATGATCTATGGATGTTGCAGTTGCCAAGCAATAAACGCAACGACCGCTGTCTCGGGCGAAAATGGCCCGACGCGAAAGTGGAACTGAATGTCGAAACGGAATTCGAACGAACTTCACTAATCGAATAACCGTGGGCAGAGTCATTTCCCCGCCGGCGTAGTGAAGAACAGTTTCCGACTCTTCAACTGTTATGGCGCGTTGATTCAAGACGAGTATTAATGCTCGTCTTTCTGAGACGACACCTAGTGGCTCGTAGGTGGCGTTCAGAACCAATGTATTTGGCACTGAGCGGGCTCCCTTGATACCAGCACGTGGCTCGCGCTGATTGGTAAATCCTGCCCTATCCCCCGGCAAAACCACGGTATTTAATGGCAAATTCCTTGTGCCGTACCGACGAAATTTAAGTGAATTGGCTAAAGTCAGAACCACTATGAATCTGCATCTTGAAGTAAATGGCCAGCTAAAGCACGCCTATGACTGGTTTAGCGGCGCCCCACTCCATATCCTCGCAATTTTGGCTTTTGCGGTCATCGCTCAAAAGATCGGCTCCCGAGCCATCGGTCGAGCGATTAATCGCTTGGCCGAGACTGATTTGGTTCCCGGCCCACGCCGCTCCGGAGTTCGCCAGCGCGAACGCGCCAAGACTGCAGGAACGGTGCTTCGTTCCGCAATGAACGCCACCATCTTCTTAATCGCAACTTCGATGATT
This sequence comes from uncultured Actinomycetes bacterium, assembly GCA_903850565.1. Classification (GTDB taxonomy): domain Bacteria; phylum Actinomycetota; class Actinomycetes; order Nanopelagicales; family Nanopelagicaceae; genus CAIMZW01. Next base: position 6,121 of record CAINLV010000103.1, on the reverse strand, counting down.
CTCAGTGAGTTTGGATTGAACTTGGGACCATTAATTGCATCAGCGGGAGTAATTGGGGTTGCGCTGGGTCTAGGCGCACAAACAATCGTCCGAGATGTTCTGGCTGGAATCTTCATGCTGATCGAAGATCAGTACGGGGTCGGCGACAATGTAGAGGTAATGGAGATCAAAGGTTCTGTCGAATCAGTCGGGCTACGAATCACCACTATTCGCGCCGAAGAAGGAACGCTTTGGTACCTTCGAAATGGCGAAATCTTGAAACTAGGTAATAGGTCACAACCTAAGCACTGACTCTTTTCAGGAATAGGCTCATCCCATGGGAACTATTACTACCCGCGGCCTTACTAAAACTTATGGCGATAAAGATGCAGTTAAGAATTTAAATTTAGATATACAAGAAGGACAGGTATTTGGTTTTCTAGGACCTAACGGCGCTGGGAAAACCACCACGATTCGATTAATGCTGGGTTTATTAAAACCAACTTCTGGAAGCGCCGAAATCTTTGGAATGGATTGCACAAAGAATCCCGAAGAAATCCACAAACGATTGGCATATGTCCCTGGTGAATCAAATCTCTGGGGAGCACTGACTGGAAAGCAGACACTGGAGTTACTCTCCTCGCTGCATGGCAAAGTCGATGCCACCTACCAAAAAGAATTAGTCGCCAGATTCCAATTAGATCCGAGCAAGAAAGTTAGGGCATACTCAAAAGGAAATCGACAGAAACTATTGTTGGTAGCCGGCCTTTCAACTCGAGCAGATGTCTTGCTGCTAGATGAACCAACCAGCGGGCTCGACCCATTGATGCAAGAGGTTTTTCGAAGCGTGGTGTTGGAAGCCAAGGAACGCGGGCAGACGATTTTCTTGTCTTCGCACACCTTGAGCGAAGTAGAAGTCCTCTGTGATTTGGTGGGATTGCTGCGCAACGGTGAACTCATTGAAATTGGCACGCTAGAGGAAATGCGTCATTTATCGGCGCTGACTTACCAGATAACTTTTGCAGCTAATCCACCCGACCTTGCTTCGGTAGAAAATGTTAAACGAGTTGTGGTTGAAGGTCGCCGGGTCACATGTGAACTTTCTGGAAAACCAACTGCCTTACTTCAATTCCTAGCCAATGCAGATGTAGCGAAATTGGTCTGTCATGAAGCATCTCTTGAAGAAATTTTCCTTTCCCATTACGGAAATTAAATAGATGTCTACGGGTTTAGTTATTACAAAACACTTCCTCAAGGAGCGAAGAAAAGTTGCGGCGGCGCTGGGGTGGATGGTTGGAGTCGTCACGGTCTCCAGCGTTTATGGCTACCGATTGGCCTACCCTAATCTCGTTGACCGGGAGCGGTTGGCAGCATCCTTCTCTCATGATGCCGGAATCGCGGCTGTCTTTGGACCAGCTCATTCGTTGGAAACTGTTGCTGGCTTCGTTGCATTTAGAACTTTGGCGGTCATCCCGCTGATCGTGGGAATTTGGGCGGCGTTGACTGCGACTAAGGCACTTCGGGGAAATGAAGACACTGGACAGTGGGAAATTTTGGTTTCTGCTCCGATCGGCAGGAAGCAGGCAACGCTCGCTGCCCTCAGAGGGGTTTACCTTTCATTAACCATCACCTTGATTATTTCGTGTGTGGCGCTTTCGGTCACTGCGGTAATTTCCAAAGATTTCGGGGTTAGATCGGCCCTCTATTTTGCGCTCTGCTTAGTTTCTTCTGGATATTTATTTGCCAGCATTGGAGCGGTCGCATCGCAATTAGTCAGCACTCGCAGAACCGCAGCAACGATCACTGGTTTGGTCATAGGTCTTTCCTTTCTGATTCGAGCTGTAGCCGACTCTTCGCCATCCATAGCCTGGGTCCATTGGCTCTCTCCACTAGGTTGGGTTACCTCCACCGCTCCCTTAACTCAATCGAACTGGTTGGGTCTGCTCTTGATTGCAGTAACCACCTTGGCGAGTACTGCAGTCGCTATTGCGCTTAGCGGTAACCGAGATTTGATGGCCAGTCTGATTTCAGAAAGAACGGGCCCGAAAAATTCTCGAGAAATAACTGGAATAACCCGGCTTTGGCTAAAACTTCAAGGCCTCAATATTCTCAGTTGGGGGCTTGGATTCTTCTTTATGTCTTTTGCTTTCGGATTAGTTGCCAATAGTGCCACCAAAGCTTTTTCTGGTTCGACGGCGATGCAAAAAACTTTCGGCGCTCTTGGGATATCAAAAATGAACGAACTCTTCTTTGGCATCATTTTCTTGATGCTCTCGGCTGGCTTGATGTTTGCAGCCAACAGCCATGCGGCTGCATTCCGCGAACAAGAGAGCGAAGGATATGTAGATCATTTGTTGGTCTCACCGAAGTCTCGCAATGAAGTTTATTTGAGCCGAGTTTTCGTAAGCACCGTTGGGCTGACTGTGATCGCCGCATTAGCAGGATTGGGTGCCTTCGCCGGTTCCAGCCTGCGCAATGGATCGTTGGGCTCACGGGATGCGCTATTAGCAGGGTTGAATATGGTTCCCAGCTCTCTGGTCTTATTCGGAGTATCGCTTTTTGTTTTTGGTTTTTTTCCTCGAGCCGTCAGCATCGTTGGCCAATCACTTTTAGCGTGGAGTTTCCTGTTGGAATTAATTGGCTCTAGCCTCAAGTTGAGCCACTACATTTTGGATACTTCGTTCTTGCACCACATGGCCTTCGCTCCGGCTGCAGCCCCAAGAAATGGAGAGAACTTGATCTTGCTTGGCATCTTTGCGGTTATGAGTTTGCTCGGGTTGATCGGTTTCAACCGTCGCGATACGGCAATCGGCTAAGACTTACTCACCGAAGCCTGGAAGATACTTTCGATAGAAGTATCCAGAAGTGCATCAAATTCTGCTGGCGTTTGCGCAGCCGTTAGGCCCTCGGTCAAAGCTCGAGAAAAACTAGCCACAACCCCAGAATTCTTCCGCAAAAGATCATTGGCCACATTTCGACTATATCCACCAGAAAGGGCCACTACCCTGATAACGCGCGGATGATTGACTAACTCTGCATAGAAATTCGGGGTTTCTGGAAGCGTCAATTTCAAGAGAATATTTTCAGATTCCATCAGGCCATCTAACTGTTCTAGAAGTGACTTCTTCAAAAGTATTTCCGACTCCATTTTTGATTCACTCTTGATATCTACTTCCGGCTCAATAATTGGAGCTAATCCGCTGGCCAATATTTGCTGGCCAATTTCGAATTGCTGGCTGACTATCTGCTGGACTCCGATTGGATTTGCCTCGGAGATAATGGAACGCATTTTCGTCCCGAATACACCGTGATGAACTGCTCTGGCTAATTTATCTTCTAGATCCAAGATCGGCTTCATCAGTTGCACGCCATCGGCTTTCTCCTGCAACCCGACATCTACTTTCAAAAATGGAACAATACTTTTTCGCTGCCATAAATATTCGGCGGCACCTATCCCATCAATGGTTCGCTCCATGGTCATATCAAAGAGAATCACACCAAGAATTCTCACCCCGGTAAATACTGGGCTGGTAATGATTCGGGCTCGCATCTGATGAACCAGATCAAACATTTCTGTCTCATTGGCATATTGATCTTCAGCTACTCCATAAAGTCGAAGCGCTTTCGGCGTGCTTCCACCGCTTTGATCCAGCGCCGCTATAAACCCGCGCCCGTCTCGCATTTTTGCAAGTTGTTCCACATTCTGGTTAGTACGCATTTCATCAGGCTACTCCGATTGGTTCACCATGGAGTGTGCCGCATATTGAAAATACTCCCAAAGCTCTTCTTTGAGTGCTTCCTCTATATCCAGATCAATAATCGAAGCATGAGCACAGCGCAGCCACGCCTCTTTTTCAGCCGCACCTATTTGGAATCCACCATGGCGCATTCGAAGCCGCGGATGGCCGCGTTGATCGGAGTAGGTCGTTGGTCCGCCCCAGTACTGCTCTAAAAAAAGTAGTAGGCGCTCTTTTGCCCCAGCCATATCTTTCTTGGGGTACATCGCTAGAAGTAGCGGCTCATTATTGAGTTGATCGTAAAACCCATCCACGATTGTCACGAAAGCTTGGTGACCACCAACTTTTTCATAGAATGTTTCTTGAATCTCAGTCATGCTGCTAACGCTTTCTCTTTTCGTTTCCCAATCTGCAAGACAAAATAGGAAGTAATTACACAAAGAATTCCACTGATGTAAAAGGCGCTGGAGTAGTTTCCAAATTTGACCCGCAAAACAGCGGCGCCAAATGCGGCAATGGATCCGCCAACTTGATGCGCGGCAAAGACCCAGCCATAAACCACAGTTCCATGCTCTGCGCCTAAGACCCGTCGGCACAGAACGATCGTCGGCGGAACCGTAGCGACCCAATCCAGGCCGTAGAAAATAACGAAGACAACGGTTGAGGCGTGGATGCTTGAAAACAAAATGGACGGCAAGAGGAAGAGCGAAAGTCCACGAAGCAAGTAGTAGAAAAACAACAATTTTCTAGGGTCCATACGATCGGTAAGCCATCCCGAGAAAATGGTTCCGATTACATCAAAGACACCAATCATTGCCAGCAAGCTTGCGGCAGTTACTTCTGACATTCCGTGATCGTGCGAAGCTGGAATGAAGTGGGTGCCAACTAAACCGCTGGTGGATAACCCGCAGACGAAGAAGGAACCAACTAGATACCAAAAATCGCTTTCCTTCATTCCAGCGCGCAATGTGTCAATGGCATGCTTAGCGGCATTTCGGCGAACTTGAGGGTGTTCAAACCAATCCTCCGGCGCACCGTATGGGGTGATACCCGCGGTGGCTGGACTCTCTTTCAAGAATATTGCAATGAGCGGAACCATTATCCAAGCCGCGATAGCAACAGTCATGGAGACCGATTTCCAACCGTGATGAACTGCCAGCGATGACAGTCCTGGAAGGAAGATCAGTTGGCCAGTGGCAGAGGCGGCAGTCAATCCACCTATGACTAAACCTTTTCGCTTTATAAACCAACGATTAGCAACAGATGCGGCAAAGACCAAAGCCATAGAACCTGTACCAACACCAACCACAACACCCCACAGCGCGATCAAATGCCAGGGCTTAGTCATCCAAACTGTGGAGAAGGCTCCAATTCCAACCGCAGTCAGTGCACACATGACAACGCGACGAATCGTGAAACGTTCCATGAGCGCAGCCGCAAAAGGAGCGGTCAAACCAAAGAGCAGAACGTTGATGCTGATGGCCAAAGAGATTGACTCGCGGCCCCACCCAAATGCATCTTCTAATGGCACAATTAAAATGGATGGCGCGGATCGAAATCCGGCAGTCGCCATTAAGGTTAGAAAAGTAACGCCAGCTGCCGTCCAGGCTGGATGTACCTTGGCAAACTTCACTTGGAAGTGCGCAACCAAACCGTGGTATCCGTTGGAATCTTCTTTCCATCCAACGGCGAACTGGAGTGAAGAACTTCGGCGCCTTTAGGAACTTTAATTGGGTCTCCAAAATTGACTAAGCATAAGAAATTACCAGCACGAGAAAATGCCAGAACATCTTTACCCAAGTCGACCCACTTCAACTTGCCATCGCCAAGACCAGCTTCGCTCTTGCGAATGGCTAGGGCTTTACGATAAATATTGAGTGAAGAATCAGGATCGCCCTCTTGTGAGTCGGCGCCATACTTGCCCCACCACGTTGGTTGAGGCAACCAAGAATCTTGAGCAGATAACGCAGAGTTGGTGGAAAAGCCATAGGAGCCAGAACTATCCGAAGACCAGGGAAGAGGGACTCGGCAACCATCGCGGCCTGGATCTTTATATTCGCTCATCTTCCATCGGGGATCGGTCAGACGATTATGTGGAATATCGGTAACTTCTGGCAACCCCAACTCTTCGCCCTGATAGACATAAGCGCCACCGGGAAGGGCGAACATAAGCATCGCGCCAGCACGAGCACGACGTACTCCGCGTTCGGCATTGAATTTCTTAGTATTTCCAAAGCGTTGTTTCAGATTGCTGACACCGCCACCTTTAAGACCTAGATCAAAACGGGTAACGGATCGAGTGACATCGTGATTGTTAAAAACCCAAGATGCCGGAGCATCAACGCCAGCGAGATTCTTTATGGTTCGGACGATGCTCTTCTTCAAGACCTTGCGATTCCATTTTG
>CAINLV010000102.1 GCA_903850565.1 uncultured Actinomycetes bacterium | reverse complement strand
GGGTCAGATTATTAATTTGGGATTTAACATGCCAATGCTGCCTATGCCACGTCTGGGTTCTTATCTTTTTACCTGCGAAATTGATGGTGAAGAGTTAGAGCGCGCGAGATTTAAAGTAATTCAAGCGAATTAATCTACGCGAACTTCTCCACTTGGTGTCTTGAGATATACAGCAACAATTCCTGTATCTCCATCGTTCGTCTCTGGGTCAACCCAGATAACCTCGACATCACCAATTGCATCGGAAACTTCAGAGCCTGCATATTCGCGAATCTTCTCTTTATCGCCCGCAAATTCAACTTTAGTAATTGATGAGGTTGCGATTCCATCTTTTGATGGGTGTTCGGTTGTAAGCCATTCAATAAAGAATGGAAGTTGCTTATCTTGCAAAATATCTGAAACACCAATCTGCTTCCAGCGAAGATCGGTTCCATCTGGCTTCATGCGGTGACCTTCTGCAGCTGGACGACCGATACGTGTTTCAATCGGAGCAATATCATCTGTCGAAAGAACCCAGGTCAACCAACCTCCACCTTCATTCGCGCGCTTTGATACTGCGCGTCCGAAAGGATTGCTATCGGTTGCAGGGTGATCGAGTGGGCAAACAACTTCAAGGTAATGACCGTTGTGAAGTGGGGCCGTGAAATTACGAGTTCCAAATCGTGGGTGAATACCACCATCAACAAAGGTGGTGCCAAGCGTCGAGCCTAAACGTTGAACGGTGTCAGAGAGTTGTTCGTGACTGGTTACGTATGAGACATGGTCTAAGCGCATAGGGAAATAATGCCTTATTCCCGAGGGTACTTTTTACCATCACAGCGGGGCTGGTTTGAGTTAGGCACCGACGGCTGCGGAGAGAGCTGTGTCGGTATCGCAGACGAGGTCGTGCGCTGGAACAAGGCCAGTGAGCAGATATTTATTCACGGCATTATCAACGCAGCTACTGCCTCGATTGGCCCCGGTATGCCCGTCACCATTGAGGGTGATCAAGGTGCTGTTCAAGAGGTCCTTATGTAAGCCTTGCGCCCACTGGTAGGGGGTGGCTGGGTCACGGGTCGTACCAATCACAAGGAGTGGATTGGTGCTCAACTTTGTGAGGCTGGGGCTACTAATCGGCCCTACCTTCCAATACTTACAGGCCAATCCCGAGTAAGCCAGATATGGGCCAAAGATAGGGGCAGCCACTGCAAATTTAACGGCATCGCTCTGAATCTGAGCCACCGAGCGTGGATCCTTAAAATCAAGACAAGAGGTTATCTCCGAAATATCCGTCTGATTACTTACATAATGCCCGTTCACATCTCGCTCGTTGTATGAATCCACCAGCGCAAAGAATCCATTGGGATTCTTCTTCTCAATCGCTTGAGAGAGCGCGTACTTTAAATCCGGCCAACCATTTGTTGGGTCATAGAGCGCAGCCGCGATACCAGTAATGGCGAGTGACTCTGAAAGTTCTCGCCCTGAATTGGAATGAAGAGGTCTAGTTCTACTCAATTGTATGAAGGCTTTAATTTTTTGAATGGAATACGTGGGGTTGGCTGCCACATAGGATTTAAGGGCAGTATCAAATCCGACCGCCTGAGCAATATTTTGATTTACAACCGAAACATTTGGATCCACTGCTCCATCCAGAACAATTCTGCCGGTCGTCTTTGGGTAGAGAGCTGCATAAAGTGTCCCCAGAAATGTTCCATAAGATTTTCCGATGTAGTTGAGCTTCGGCTCTTTGAGCAAGATACGAAGAAGTTCCATATCTTTTGCGGTTTCCAGAGTTGAATAATGTCCTAATTTGGAACCAGCCGCTCTCGCACAGTTATTTGCAAGCATCTTGGCACTAGTGACTGCATCAAATAAGTCTTGGATGTTCTGCACAGACCCATTTCCACCAAGAAAGATATCTTCCTCTTTATCAGTAAGACAACGAATTGGATCAGAGAGGTTCACACCCCGAGGGTCAAAGCCAATTAAGTCATATACGCTTTCGATGCTCTTAGAGACGATGTAATCAGCGCTTAAGACATATTGAATTCCGGAACCACCAGGTCCACCTGGATTCATAATAAGAGAACCAATGCGCTTTGAGGGGTTGTTCGCCGTGTGCTTGATGGCTTGCAAAGTTATTGTGTTGGTATCAATATGGTTGTAATCAACCGGGACTTTGAAACTCGCGCATAGGAAACCAATGTTGCAATCACTCCAGTTGAGGGTCTGTGATTGCAAGGACTTGAGAGTCCAATATTGAGCCGCATTTGAACTCGTCGAAATTGCTGGAAGCGATGGAAGAAGCAGGGCGAGAATCGCAATAGAAAGTACTTTTAACCTCATCGCAACTGCACCATCAGCGCTTCAACCGCCAATAATGGCGCGGCATTGCGCGCGAGGTTATTCCGCGTCTTCATAATTGCCTCTAACTTCTTAAGAGTTACTTCGGGGGAAGTTCCTGCGGCAACAATTCTAATCTCACGTTCCATATCTGTATTTATGAGTTCACTTGCCTGAAAATTATCCATGTTCT
>CAINLV010000101.1 GCA_903850565.1 uncultured Actinomycetes bacterium | reverse complement strand
GAGGCTGATTCAGATCGCGACCGTTGGTTCACTGCAGAAGACGCTATGGCCTACGGTTTCGTAGATCATGTAGTTCGTTCTGCTGGTCAGGTTTCAGGAAGTGGTGGAACAGCATGAAGATGGAGATGAATCCCATGAATGACATTTCTAACCGTTATGTTCTTCCAACTATCGAAGAACGAACCAGTTATGGTTTTAAGCGTTTAGACCCGTACACCAAGCTTTTCGAAGAGCGCATCATTTTCTTGGGTCAAGCAATCGATGACACCATTGCAAACGATGTAATGGCTCAACTCTTGACTCTGGAATCTATGGACCCAGATCGCGACATCATGATGTATATCAACTCACCTGGTGGATCTTTCACGGCGTTGACAGCCATTTATGACACTATGCAATTTGTTCGTCCAGATGTCATGACTGTTTGCCTAGGTCAAGCAGCATCAGCCGCAGCTGTTTTGCTAGCTGGTGGTGCAAAGGGAAAGCGTTATGCACTGGAGCATGCTCGAATCATGATTCACCAACCATATAGCGAAGGTGGCGGACAAGGTTCCGACATTGAAATCCAGGCCAAAGAGATCATGCGTATGCGCTCTCTGCTTGAAAATATGCTGGCTAAGCACACCACGAAGGATGTTGAAGAAATTGCTCGCGATATTGAGCGCGACAAGATTTTGACTTCTGCCGAAGCAGTGGAATATGGCATCATCGATAAAGTATTTGCTAGCCGTAAAGCTAATCCAACGAAGTAACTCTCGGAGATTGAAAATAAGGCGCTTCGGCGCCTTATTTTTTTGAAGTAACCTAGGTCCTGTGCCTAAGAAAAAAGCTTTTGATAGTTCAGTTTTTCAGCATCAAGGCTTTTGGCAACTCTGGGTCTCCGGCTTACTGGTCGTAATCGGCGCGCAAGCATTTCCAGTTGCTCTTGCCGTCACCGTCCTTGACGCTGGTGGAAGCGTTTCCTCACTTGGGCTGATCATGGGCGCCAGAGTTTTCTCTTCGGTGCTCTTGGTGCTTGCTGGTGGCGTTTGGGCCGATCGCTTTCCCCGTAAATACGTCATGATTTTCGCGGATACCTTCCGAGCTATTTTGACCATCGCAATAGTCTTTCAATCGATCGCTCACGCTTCTGCTTGGGTTCTTGCCGTAATTATTTTTGCCATGGGTGCTGGCGAAGCGCTGGGGTTTCCTGCATCAGGTGCAATCCTTCCTAGCATTTTGCCAACTGAAAAACTTCCGGCAGGAAATGCCATGCGAAGTGTTACTGCCAAGACTGGCTCCATCGTTGGTCCATCTTTAGGTGGATTGCTGGTCGCAACCATTGGGACGCATGGAACCTTTATCGTGGTGGCAATTTTGTTCCTAGTAGGAACTTCGCTGCTTTTGGGTATTAACGAAGATAGTCCAGAACTAGTTGAGGCTCGGCCGCCATTTGTGCATCAACTGAAAGAAGGGCTGCGCGCGGTAATTGCCCTCCCATGGGTGGCTTGGGTCATCGCAATTGCATCGATCCAATTGATGGTTGTTATTGGCGTTGAAATTGTGCTGTTACCCGTGATTACTAGACGAGAATTTCACACCAATACTGTCTTCGCGCTATCGGCAGCGGCTATGAGTTTCGGGGGAGTATTCACCGCCATTTTGGGCGCTCGTTATCGCGCAAAAAAAGCTGGCTTGATCTCCATTCTTTCGTGGATGTTTTTTGCAGCAGCGCCATTGGCGTTGGCCTTTCCCTTTGCACCTTGGTTCGTCATTCTTTGTTATTTCATCGCAGGTTTAGCAAATGAACCTTTTGGGGTGTATTGGTCAACCGCGCTTCAGCGTGAAATACCTCAGGAAATGCAGGGGCGGGTCTTTAGCGTTGATTACATGGGTTCATTAGCTCTTCTCCCTATTGGTATGGCGCTAGCGGGACCTGTGACTGCGTGGATGGGCGAACGCCCTTACCTGATAGGTGCCTCGGTGTTTCATGTGATTTTGTGCGGCGTCATGCTCACGATTCCAGGTGTTATTTATTTTCGGACGCCAAGAAAAGATTAATCCGAGTGTAAACTCGAACTATGTCCAACTACTTTCGCACTATGAATTACCGTCCGAAATTTATTATCGGGTTTATTTTGGGAGCGTTGCTCTTCGGTACTTCTGCCTACGCTGTAGGTGCCGCTAACACTCCTGCAACCGGTTATGTAATGTGTGTTGGCTTGAAGACCACTGCGGTTTATTACCCGGCAAAACTCAAATGCCCGGTAAACACAAAGATGTTGGTTTTGGGTGCGCAAGGAAAAACTGGTGCCACCGGTCCTGCGGGAGCAGCAGGTGGAGATAACACTGCTGCAGTGAGAGCCGCAATCAGCAAGATCGACCCTGCGGTGTATTCCATTTCTTGCGGAGATCAAAAAGGCGCCGCCTGGGGAGTAGATGTAATTGTCAGCGCTCAAGCAAAAGCAAAAGGCTTCCAAGGTTCATTGATTACCCAGTATTCCTTGGTGAAGGATTGTGTTGGGAAAACCATGACAGTTTCGCAAGGCGGAGTCGACATGGGCGGCGCGCTGTGGTCGTGGGATGAAAAGATCGACCTAGCCCTGCTTCACACGTTAAAGCCCGTCAAGACTTTGGTCGCCGCATCTGTGAAACCTGTAAAGGGAGATCAAGTTATTGCTATAGGCAATGCAATCAACGGAAAGAATTCTGTCTCCACTGGGGTCGTTTCGAATTTGGACTCAAGTGGTCTATACACCAACGCACCTATGGGCATCGGTTATCGGGGAGCCCCGCTGATCGATATGCGCGGAGAGTTAGTGGGCACCGTGGCAACCTTGGATATTGGTTCAGCTCGGGCAATTTTGCCCAAGTCGCTCTGCGTGAGCATTATTTCCTGCCCTGCATCTTCATACTTCTTGGCGTGGCAGGCATAACTTGCGCAATTCGCCTATAAGCGAACAGAACTAATGTCGGTTTTCCCGACTCAATTGCGGTAAAAGTTCTAACCTTGGCTCATGTCTACGCGTATCGGTGAATCTGGCGACCTACTCAAATGTTCTTTCTGCGGAAAGACTCAGAAGCAGGTAAAAAAACTTATTGCCGGGCCTGGCGTTTATATCTGTGATGAATGCATTGAACTCTGCAACGAAATAATTATTGAAGAACTTAGTGATACCTCTGGGCTGGGAATGCAGGAACTTCCCAAGCCACAAGAAATTTATGAATTTTTAGATCAATATGTAATCGGACAAGATCGAGCCAAGAAGTCGCTCTCTGTCGCTGTCTACAACCACTACAAGCGGGTTCAGTCGGGAGAAGGAAAGCGCGAAGATAGCGTCGAACTTTCTAAGTCCAATATCTTGATCCTTGGGCCCACCGGATGTGGCAAGACTTTGCTGGCGCAGACATTGGCCAGGATGCTCAATGTGCCCTTCGCTATTGCAGATGCCACCGCGCTTACTGAAGCTGGTTATGTCGGCGAGGATGTTGAAAATATTTTGCTCAAGCTCATTCAATCAGCGGACTTCGATGTGAAGAAGGCTGAAACTGGAATTATCTACATAGACGAAATCGATAAGGTCGCACGAAAGAGCGAGAACCCATCGATCACACGCGATGTTTCTGGTGAAGGCGTGCAGCAAGCACTTTTGAAGATTCTTGAAGGAACAACGGCTTCGGTTCCACCTCAAGGCGGTCGAAAGCACCCTCACCAAGAATTTTTGCAAATTGATACCACTAACATCTTGTTCATTGTTGGTGGCGCCTTCGCTGGGTTGGAAAAGATCATTGAAGGTCGCAAAGGCAAGGCAGGAGTCGGATTTAACGCCCTTCTTCAAACTGCTGATGATGCCGCCGCTAAAGATTATTTCAGCGATGTTATGCCGGAAGATTTATTGAAATTTGGAATGATTCCAGAATTCATTGGCCGCCTTCCGATCTTGACCAGCGTGGAAAATTTGGATCGACCAGCGCTGATGCAGATCTTGACCGAACCAAAGAATGCTCTGGTTAAGCAGTATCAGAAGCTTTTCGACCTGGACAATGTCATTCTCGAAATTTCTGTCGAAGCCTTAGAGGTAGTAGCTGACCTAGCCATTAAAAGAGGTACCGGCGCTCGCGGTCTTCGAGCCATCATGGAAGAGACTCTGCTGGGGGTCATGTACGAAGTCCCATCCCGCGGCGATGTCGAAAAAGTGGTTATCACCCCAGAAGCGGTGCGGAAAGAAGCCTTGCCTACCTACGTTCTCCGAACTGTTGCCGCCAAGAAAGCGCTAAAGGCGGAAAAGCGGTCCGAGGAGAAGAGCGCTTAATCTAGACTCACCTCTTATGAACGAACGAGCAGAAATATCTTTGGCCGCGGGATTCACCCCAGCCGATATTGAAGGACCCCTGTATCAGAAATGGCTAGATGCTGGGTACTTCACTGCAGATTCAGATTCGGATAAAGAGCCTTTCTGCATCGTTATCCCACCGCCAAATGTCACCGGCAGCCTCCATATCGGCCACGCCCTGGATCACACCTTGCAGGACATGTTGATTCGCATGAAGCGAATGAAGGGTTTTGAAGCGTTGTGGCTCCCCGGAATGGACCATGCCGGCATCGCTACCCAAAATGCTGTTGAACGAAGTTTGGCTGAAGAGGGGCTGACTCGACACGACCTTGGGCGCGAAGCCTTCGTTGAACGAGTCTGGAAGTGGAAGCGAGAATCTGGCGGCGCCATTTTGGGCCAAATGAAGCGCTTGGGAGATAGCGTGGACTGGAGTCGGGAACGCTTCACCATGGATGAACAACTTTCCACCGTTGTGTTGGAAATGTTTAAGCGACTTTACGATGCCGATTTAATTTATCGCGCCGAACGGATTATTAATTGGTGTCCGCGATGTATGACTGCCCTTTCAGATATTGAAGTAGAACATAGTGACGATGCCGGAGAACTCGTTTCAATTCGTTACGGCGATGGCGAACATTCCATAGTCGTTGCCACTACTCGTGCCGAAACTATGTTGGGCGATACTGCCGTTGTAGTACATCCAGATGATGAGCGCTATCAGCACATGATTGGCAAGACCATCACACTTCCATTGGTCAATCGCGAAATAAAAATTATCGCTGACACGCATGTGGATCCAGAATTCGGTACCGGCGCGGTAAAAGTAACTCCGGCTCATGACATTAATGACTTTGAAATCGGTGTTCGACATTCCTTGGAGAACTTGGTCATTCTCAATGCTGAAGGTTTTGTGGCCAATACGGGAACCGTCTTTGACGGCCTAGATCGTTTCGCCGCCCGAACCGCAGTCGTTGATGCCCTCCGTGCTGCTGGTCGAATCGTTGCGGAGAAACGCCCCTATATGCACGCTGTTGGACACTGCCAACGTTGCAACACCACTGTTGAACCACGACTTTCCAAGCAGTGGTTTGTACGAGTCGCGCCTCTGGCCAAAGCTGCCGGAGATGCCGTTCGCGATGGTCGAGTCAAGATTGATCCAGAAGAATTGTCACCTCGATATTTCGAATGGGTCGACAACATGCACGACTGGTGCATTTCTCGCCAATTGTGGTGGGGTCATCGGATCCCGGTGTTTTACGGACCTGATGGTGAGGTCGTTGTCTGTGGACCGAACCAAACACCGCCAGCTGGTTATGTTCAGGATGAAGATGTTCTGGATACTTGGTTCTCTTCTGGCTCTTGGCCATTTTCAACTCTTGGCTGGCCTGAGCAGAGCCAGGACTTCGCGAAGTTTTATCCGACTAGCGTTTTAGTTACCGGTTACGACATTCTCTTTTTCTGGGTTGTTCGGATGATGATGTTCGGTTTATTTGCAACCGACGGTGTCCCACCATTTCACACCATTGTTCTTCACGGATTGGTTCGCGATAAATTCGGCAAGAAAATGAGCAAGAGCAAGGGCAATGGCATCGATCCCATTGAATTTATGGACAAATATGGATCCGATGCCCTGCGTTTCACCTTGGCTCGTGGTGCCAATCCTGGGACCGATCAAGCCCTGGCCGAAGAATGGGTTGGTGGCTCTAGGAACTTTGCCACGAAATTATGGAATGCCTCTCGCTTTGCCTTGATGAATGGGGCTCACGTCGATGGGGAGTTGCCTGATTTCGCTTCGCTTAACGGGATTGATCGTTGGATTTTGACCAGACTCGAGCAAACAATCTCATCGGTTGACAACCTTTTGGAAAGTTACGAATTCGCAAAAGCGATGGAGTTGATTTACCACTTCGCCTGGGATGACTTGTGCGATTGGTATTTGGAATTAACCAAATCTGTTTTTGCTCAGGGTGGCGACGAGGCAGAAAAGACTAAGCGGGTCCTCGGCTACGTTTTGGATCAGTTGCTTCGCATCATGCATCCAGCAATGCCATTCATTACCGAAGAACTGTGGTGCGCTTTAACCTCGCAGGAAACTTTAGTCACTGCTGCTTGGCCTACTCCACGTCCAGATTTGATGGATGAAAGTTCGCTGACAACTATCACCAAAGTTCAAGAACTTATTACTGAAATTCGACGCTTCAGAAATGATCAGGGGATTAAAACTTCTGCTCGCATTGGCGCCCAGTTCGTCGGACTGGATGGATCAGGACTTTCAGATTACGAATCCGCCATTCGTCATGTCACCAGGCTTGATATTCAAGATGAGAACTTCTCTGCGAAAATTGAAATTGAAAAAGTTCTTATCCATTTTGATCTCAGTGGCGCAATCGACGTTCCAGCAGAACGAGCTCGTCTTACCAAAGACCTAGCAACTGCGGAAAAAGATTTACAAACTGCCAAAGTGAAACTCGATAATGAAGGTTTTATGGCTAAAGCGCCATTGGAAGTTGTTCAGGAAATTCGCGCTCGATATCAGCAAACTATGGCTGACATAGAGCGAATTAATTCGGCATTGAACTCTTTGCCCACTAAGTGATGGGGTTGTGATGTCTTCTGCCGATGATGAAGTAGTACTTGATTTAATTGAGGCCGCCTTACTCAAACGTTGGCCAGAAACTCGGCTGGAACCATCTATGGACCGCATTGCTGCATTGGTCGATGTCTTGGGTTCGCCGCAATTGTCATATCCCACCATTCATCTGGCGGGCACAAATGGAAAAACTACGACGGCACGCATGATTGATTCACTCTTTCGCGAGTTGGATTATCGGACTGGGCGTTTTACCAGCCCACATTTAGAAAGTTTTCTGGAGCGAATCTCGATCAATGGATTCCCCATTCCTGCCGAAGGAATGATTGCTACTTATAACGATATCGCTCTCTATTTGGATTTAATCGATAGCCGCCAACCTCATCCAATTTCGTTCTTCGAAGCCATTACCGCTTTAGCCTTTGTTGCCTTTGCCGAATACCCAGTAGATATTGGAATCATTGAAGCGGGCATGGGCGGAGAATGGGATGCGACAAATGTAGTGAGTAGCGCGGTTTCGGTGATCACTCCAATTGGTTTGGACCACATGGAATATTTGGGTCACACCTTAGAGGAGATTGCCCAAACGAAATCGGGGATCATCAAGCCTGAATCGCATGTTGTTATCGCGGCCCAACCAATGTCCGTCGCCAAAGTTCTCACCGAAGCGGTCCTAAAGAAAGCTGCAATCCCATTTAGAGAAGGATTGGAATTTTCAGTTGCTAAGCGCGACCTTGCCGTCGGCGGTCAAGTTCTGACCTTGAATGGAATCCATGGCGCTTACTCCGATATCTTCCTTCCACTTTATGGGGCACACCAAGCCACTAACGCTGCGGTTGCTCTTGCGGCTGTGGAGGCTTTCGTTGGCGTTAAAGTTGATGAAGATGTTGTAAGGCGCGGATTTGCAAATGTGGAATCTCCAGGAAGATTAGAAATTCTCCACCGAGATCCGACTGTGATCGTTGACGCAGCGCATAACCCTCATGGTGCTCATGCTCTGGCGCTCACTCTTCGAAACGAATTTGATTTCGAATCTATTTTCGGAATTCTGGCGATTTTGGGTGACAAAGATGTTGATGGAGTACTTGCTGAATTAGAGCCGGTTGTCGACCGATTAGTTGTGACTGCCAGTTCATCTGGCCGCGCCCTACCTGTTGATGAACTTTATGATCGAGCCATTCGAGTTTTCGGTCCAACGAGAGTTTTCAAAGAGATGAATCTCGATGGAGCAATCACATATGCAATGGAACAGTGCTCGCTTATCAATCAGGTCAGTGAAGGTGTTTCAGCAGTGGTCATTACCGGATCTGTCGTGACCGCCGGCGAAGCACGTGCCCGACTTCGCAAGATCGAACAGGCTTAGCCGTGAGATTGCTCGGGGCGGCCGTTCTAGTCATGGAATCTATGGTCATGGGGTTTGCCCTGCTCTTAGCTATGAACCACCACAGCTCCTTAGTTGTGGGGTTGGGCGGGGCTTTGGCCTTCGCTCTCTTTATGACCGCTGGGCTGATGAAACGAAAGATTGGGTGGTATCTCGGTTCGTTGCTGCAGTTAGGGATGATTGGCTATGGCCTGGCAGTTACCGCGATGTACTTCATGGGGCTGCTCTTTGGATTTCTCTGGATCTGCGCCTATGTGATCGGAACGAAGGGGGAGGCCGCTCGGGCCGCCTTCTTAGCCAATCCTCAGCCTTAATCTTGGGCTACTCCGACATATCGGACAGAACGCGTCAAAATTCGCTCAGTGCCACGCCTGCCCGTTGAGCCAATAGAATAACCCCCGTGACTTTAGAGCGTACTTTGATTCTAGTTAAGCCCGACGGCGTTCGACGAGGCTTGGTGGGCGAAATCATCAGGCGGATTGAGGCAAAGGGCTACCAGATCTACGCGCTCAAGATGATGACCGCTGATCGGGAACTCTTAACCGCGCATTACGCCGAGCACGAAGGAAAACCTTTCTTCGAACCGCTGGTGGAATTTATGATGTCAGGTCCGATTGTGGCTATCGTGGCTGAAGGCAATCGAGTCATTGAGGGATTTCGGAAATTGGCTGGTGCAACTGATCCAACGGTTGCCGAACCAGGAACAATTCGCGGCGATCTCGCTCGAGACCAAGGCACAAAAGTCGTTCAGAATTTAGTTCATGGTTCAGATTCTCCAGAATCTGCACTTCGTGAAATTGGAATTTTCTTTAATTAATTTTTTCGTTACTCAATGCAAGTGAAAGGTCACCAATGTCGAAAAAGAAGCCAAGTCGAATGTCATTTATCGGGAGAGATATGGCAGTTGATCTAGGGACGGCAAATACGCTGGTTTATGTGCGTGGCCGAGGCATTGTTCTTAATGAGCCAAGCGTTGTAGCGATCAATCAAGATACTGGTGGAATTCTGGCCGTTGGCCTAGAAGCCAAGCGCATGATCGGCAGAACCCCAGGAAATATCGTTGCCATTCGACCACTTAAAGATGGTGTGATTGCAGATTTTGATACAACTGAAAGAATGCTTCGTTATTTCATCCAGAAGGTTCATCGTCGTCGTTTCTTAGCCAAGCCTAGAATTGTTGTCTGTGTTCCATCGGGAATCACCGGTGTGGAACAACGCGCAGTGAAAGATGCTGGATATGCGGCCGGCGCTCGCAAGGTTTACATCATCGAAGAACCTATGGCTGCCGCAATTGGCGCTGGTCTTCCTATTCACGAACCCACTGGAAATATGGTCGTAGATATTGGTGGCGGTACAACTGAAGTTGCCGTTATCTCACTGGGCGGAATCGTTACGGCACTTTCTATCCGAATTGGTGGCGATGAGCTCGATCAAGCCATTATTGACTGGGTTAAGCGCGAATACTCATTGCTTTTGGGTGAGCGAACTGCTGAGGAAATTAAGATGGCTATTGGTTCGGCCTTCCCATTGCCTAACGAACCTGATGCTGAAATTCGCGGTCGCGATTTAGCAACTGGTCTTCCAAAGATCATTAGAGTTTCAGCCGAAGATATTCGTAAAGCGCTGGAAGAACCGGTCAATCAGATCGTCAACGCAGTTAAGAGCACTTTGGACAAGTGTCCACCAGAGCTTGCCAGCGACTTGATGGACAGAGGAATTGTCCTGACTGGTGGCGGAGCACTTTTGCGTGGCTTAGATGAAAGATTGCGTCGCGAAACCAATATGCCAGTGCATATTTCCGAGCGCCCACTCCAAGCAGTTGTCGAAGGTTCTGGCAAGTGTGTTGAAGAGTTCGAAGCGCTGGAGAAGGTCTTAATTTCCGAACCTCGTCGTTAATTTATAGTCACTAGCACCAAGGAGATAATTCGTGGCACAAGGCGGGAACAACCGTTCTCGGCTCTTGCTGGTTATTTTGCTAGTGACTTCACTTTTTTTGATTACCTTAGATTTGCGTGGAATAAGCCTGACTTCAACATCTCGCTCAGCCACCCAGTCATTCCTTGCTCCGGTTCAGCGAAGCGTTTCCAATTTCTTTTCGCCAGTTAATAATTTCTTCTCCGATATTAAGAACTTTGGCAAAACCAAAGCACAACTTAAAGATGCCCAGGCAGCTAATGCCAAATTAAAGGCGCAAGTAATTATTAATCAAGATATTCAAGGACAACTCACACAATTACGTGATGTCTTGGATTTGGCAGGCAGAGGAAAGCTCAGCGTGGTTTCTGGTCGAGTGATCGGCAGAGGATCCACATCAACTTTTTCACAGACCATCACGATCGATGTTGGCTCACGTTCTGGAGTAACTAAAGATATGTCGGTCATTGCCAATGGCGGCCTAGTGGGCGCCGTGAAATCGGTGACCAGCAATTCCGCGGTAGTACTTCTAATGAGTGACCCAACCTTTCGGGTAGGTGTGCGTTTAGCAAAGACTCAGAGCGCTGGCGTGCTCCTGGGCCAAGGAGATGGTTCTTATGTCCTGCAGTTGCTTGATCCTTCCGGAACTATCAAGGTAGGTCAGGTGCTGGTAACTCTTGGCAGTGATAACAATCGCCCATTTGTTCCAGGTATCCCAGTTGGCCGAGTTGTCGCGGTTGATAAATCCACCGCTTCGCTTACACAACAGGCAACAGTTGTAGGGCTTACTAATCTAAATAATGTTGGAGTTGTTTCCGTCATTACCAAAGCGGCAGTTAAGAATCCCAAGGATTCTTTGATCCCAACTCCAAAACCCACGGTGACGGTTTTTGTTACTGCACCACCTGTCACCTCGCCATCGGGAGTTCCAACACCTGGGCAGACACCTAGCCCATCTCCAAGTCCGTCTGCTACTCGTTCAGTTCAGTGACCTTGCTGCCATGAGTCCAAGTCGAATATTTTCCAGCAGTGGCTTACTCATTGTGGCCTTTTTAATCCAAGAGTCACTGGTTACCCGAATCAATTTTCCAATTTCTGGTTTTTCATTTTACATCGCGGTATTAATAGGATTGATCTCCTTTGAAGATCGATCTGGTGCCGTTGTCATTGGGTTTATCGGCGGGATCATTTTGGATCTTTCGCCAACGATCGATGCTCCCTTTGGCCAGTGGGCTTTCGTAATGACTCTGATTGGCTTTCTTTTCGCAACCAACCGAGAGAGCATTGGAAATTTTTCTTCTAGGCCTATGGCGCTTATCGCCTTGGTTGCCGCTGGAGCCATGTTTTCTATGGTCATTTTCTTAATGATCAGTGCGCTCTTAGGTGAAAACGATGGTGCATTTAGCCAAATCGTAATCAAGGTTTTGGGAAATGGATTTTGGACCATAATTTTTGCCCCGCTGATAATTCCATTTTTATCACTCTTCCATAATGCCAGCCTGACCTCCCGGGAACGCCGATGAATCAGCGCTCGAGACTAAATCTCATCGTTTTTCAAGTGCTTGTCGCATCGCTCTTGTTGGCGTTGCTTGGACGTCTCTTCTTTCTACAAATTGCCGATGGACTTCGTTATCAAAATGCAGCTCTAAGTATTCAGAGTCGGGACATCATCACTCCTGCTTTGCGTGGGGCCATAACGGATAGTTCTGGTTTGCCCTTGGCTATGGATAGACCTGGTTTGGAAATCACGGTAGACCGAAGTGCGATAGATAAAATGCCGGATAAAGGTAAGGCAGTTCTTAAATCCCTAGCTGCATTGATGAAGATTTCGTACTCCGATTTATACAATCGAACCAGGTTGTGCGGTGAACTCCCCACGAATCAAAAAGTGGGATGCTGGAATGGAACTCGCTATCAGCCAATTCCGGTGACTAAGAAAGCAACACAACAAGAAGCGCTGAAGATTTTAGAAAATGCCAACAAGTATCCCGGGATCGATGCGTCATCGGTACCTATTCGTGGGTATCCATCGTTGGCAAAAGAAAATGCGGCACATGTCTTAGGTTACGTCGGCACGGTTACCGAATCAGATATGGCCAATACTTCGCAAAATTATTTTAGGAATGAAATTATTGGCAAAAGCGGTTTGGAATATCAATACAACCAATATTTGCGAGGCACTCCTGGGGTCAAGACGGTCATCGTCGACCGAAAAGAAGCGGTGACCCACCAATCCCAAAACACGCCATCCATTCCAGGAAATAATTTAATAACAAACATTGATGCCAGACTCCAGGCAGCGACGGAAGCATCGCTTGCAGATGCAATAACTCGGGCACATGCTCTGGGATACAAGGCTGATTCCGGCGCCGCGATCGTTATGGATGTGAAAAATGGCCATGTTCTAGCAATTGCGTCTTACCCAACTTACGATCCCAACATTTGGGAAACCGGCTTAACCGTTGCACAGGCAAAAGATTTATTTAGCGAAAGTGCAGGTGTTCCCGCGCTCTCTCGCCCCATTCAAGGTATGTACGCACCTGCATCGACCTTTAAATCGCTTTCGATTATTGCTGCCGCAAAAGCTGGCTACAACATGAATGCGCTCTACAACTGTCCTGCATCCGTTCAAATTGGCACTCAGCTTTTCAAGAACTTCGAAACGAAATCCCAGGGGCATATCAATATGGAGAACGCGATTGCGGTTTCCTGCGACACAATCTGGTATCAAATTGCCTACGATGAATGGGTAAGAGATGGCGGATTGTTTCCAAAGTCCGGACTTCACGATTACTTCTTCAAGACTGCCGCTGGATTTGGTTTTGGAAAAGCGACGGGAATCGATCTACCAGGGGAAGCTACTGGACGACTTCCAGACCGTGCGTGGAAAGAGAAATGGTACAAAGCCAATAAGAGTTTCTTCTGTAATTTTCAAAAGCAAGCGCGTAAGTCAGATCTCACTCCCTATTTGATCGCCATTGCCAAAGAGAACTGTGTCGACGGCAATATTATTCGTGCCGGTGATGCGGTGAACTTCTCTATCGGCCAAGGCGATACCTTGGTTACTCCGATTCAAGAGACTGCGGTTTATGCCGCAATCGCAAATGGTGGGACGTTATTTAAGCCAGAAATTGCTCGAGCCGTTGTTTCTCCAAGCGGAAAGATCATTAAAACCTTTAAGACAGTAATCACTGGAAAAACTCCGGCGACAGCGAAGGACATTGCCTTCTTGCATACTGCACTGCGGGCCGTTGCAACGCGAGGAACGGCTGCTGCAGTGTTTGCGAACTATCCCATCACCGTTGCTGGCAAGACCGGAACCGCGCAAGTATTGGGTAAGAATCCTGATGGCTCTAGCAAAGATGACACATCGTGGTTTGCTTCTTTCGCACCGGTAGAGAACCCAAGATATGCAGTAGTCATGATGGTGAGCCAAGGTGGATTTGGTGCGAGCATCAGCGCCGTTGGAGTGAAGAATATTTACTCCGCAATTTATGGAGTGGTAGGTCAAACCATAGATCCAACCCAGGCGATTTTTCCAAAAGGACCACCAACCAAACTCCCAATTTTGGATGTTAAGAATGCCAAGCTTCCAAAGCGAGCCGCGACTCCAACCGCTTCAGCATCGGCTTCGCCTAAGCCATCTAGTAAATTAAGTTCGGTGAAGCAATGAAGCGAAAAACTATTGGTGTCCGAAGAAACTTGGCGGATTACGATCGATGGTTGGCGCTCTCTGTAGTTGCGCTTTTGGCCATCGGAACGTTGCTCGTCTATGCGGCGACTCGAAATTGGTTTGCCTCTCAAGGCTTAGATCCACAGTATTACTTGAAACGCCACATTCTTAACATCATTATTGGAGTCCTGCTTAGCTACGGAACCACCTTGATCGATTATCGATTGCTCCGTGCCTACACCCCGATTCTTTGGGGCTTAGGAGTCCTCTCATTAATCGCGGTTCTGGTTCCAGGCGTTGGAAGCACTATCAACGGCGCCAAATCTTGGATTGCAATTCCCGGCGGTTTCCAATTGCAACCAGCAGAGCTAGCTAAAATTTCGGTGATCATTGGAATGTCTATGCTCTTGGCCGAAGGCAGTGATTCTCGTTCTGATCTAGATGATCGAGATGTCTTGCGCGCCATCGCGATCGCAGCAATCCCCATGCTCCTGATCATCATGCAGCCAGATCTGGGCGAAGTCCTCATTATTTCGGCCTCGGTCATTTCCATGATTTCGGTCTCGGGAGCGAAAAGTAGATGGGTCGTTGGATTACTTCTCCTGGGCGTCCTGGGCAGTTTCGTGGCGGTGAAATCTGGGGTCATCCATGAGTATCAATTAAAACGGCTTCAGTCCTTCGTTAATCCAACGGCTGACCCACAACAAAGTGGCTACCAACTCCGCCAATCTCGAATCACCATTGGCTCAGGGGGAGTCTTGGGTAAAGGGCTCTTTAATGGCCCGCAGACCAATGGCCGCTTCGTCCCAGAGCAGCAGACTGACTTCATTTTCACCGTCGCCGGGGAGGAATTGGGCTTCGTAGGCTCAGGATTCATTCTCCTGTGCTTCGGTCTCTTCTTTTTCCGAGCGTTTATGATCGCCCGGCGGACCCAGGATATGTTCGGCAGGCTGGTCTGTATTGGGGTAATCGCCTGGTTTGCCTTCCAAACCTTTGAAAATATAGGCATGGCCATGGGGTTAATGCCCATGACTGGCGTCCCGTTGCCCTTCCTCTCCTATGGCGGCTCCTCGATGTTTGCCAACTTGATTGGGCTCGGCCTTTTGCAGAACGTCCACGTTCGGAGCAGGTAGGGGCTATACTTTTCGTAGCGTTCAGCGCGTCGAGCGGTTCCGTCGGAGCCTTAATTTCTCGTCATCGCCGCGAACACTAGTTTTTAGTAGGGGTCAATCTCTTGGCTTTTGTTCCACATCAGCCGGAAATCGACGCAGGATCTACCAGCAGGGAAGCAGTTTTTATCAGAATTGCCCGATTTCGGGCCTAACGAAGTACCGATAATCAAGAGTTCGGTACCTGGATGAGGATTTGGTGTTATGGCTATAGAGCCAAAAGCCGCGCGAAAGCGTGCAGTAAAGAAGAGCGCCCCCAGCAAGGCTGTGACCGGAGAAAATACAACGGTCGAAGTCACTTCTGCCGAAGGCGCCCCAACCACCGCCAAGCGAGCGCCAGCAAAACGCGCGCCGAAAGCGGTTGCCCCAGTTCCACAGGAAGAGAAAGTCCCAGCCAAGAAGGTTGCCAAAGCCACGGCGCCGGTTCCAGTACCGCTATTTCAAGCAGCACCGGTAGAGCCAATCGCCAAGCGCCCAGCTAAGAAAGCGGTAGCGCCAGTAAAAGCCACAAAGGCTCCAGTGGAAAATCAGGATTCCGAGAGTAAAGACTCCAACGCAACTGCTGGGGATGAGGCTTCGCAAGAGCGTCGCCGTCGCCGCCGCGGTGGCAGAGGCCGTCGTCGCACCGGCAGAGATACAACTGGCGAAGCAAGTGCAGATTCTCGCGATTCAGATACCGATGAAGAGCTAGATGCTGGAAGTTTAGATGGAGAAAGTTCTGATTCTGAAGGTGATGAAGGTTCTGATGGCACAACTCATCGCCGCCGTCGCCGTCGCCGTTCGCAAGCAGATGGAATCACTCCTGGTGAAACCGTCGATGAAGATGGCGTTCCAGTAGTCGTTAAAGTTCGCGAACCTCGCACTCGAGAAGATCAACCAACCCGAACCGAACGACCATCGCGTGATCGTAATGATCGGAATAACCGCGATAAGTATGATCGACGAAGCAATCGCCGTGAGCGCGAGCCTCGCGATTTCGTTCGTCGCCGTGGAACGATTATCACTGAATCAGAATTCCTAGCCCGCCGCGAGTCAGTCGATCGCGAAATGTTAGTTCGCCAAATGGGCGATAGAACTCAAATTGCAGTTCTTGAAGATAAAATTATGGTGGAGCATTATGTCAATCGAAATAGCAATATTTCCTATGTTGGCAATGTTTACCTCGGCCGAGTTCAAAATGTATTGCCTTCTATGGAAGCGGCATTCGTCGACATCGGTAAAGGCCGAAACGCAGTTCTTTATGCGGGTGAAGTGAATTGGGATGCTGCTGGTTTAGCTGATGGTCATCCACGCAAAATTGAACATGTACTAAAAACTGGTCAACCGGTATTAGTTCAAGTTACAAAAGATCCCATTGGTCAAAAAGGCGCTCGCCTTACCAGTCAAATTTCCCTGCCAGGACGCTATTTGGTTTATGTACCCGGTGGCGAAATGAGCGGAATTAGCCGTCGCTTACCGGAACAAGAGCGGTCACGACTGAAGACAATTTTGAAGAACTTAATTCCAGAAGAAGCTGGCGTTATTGTGCGTACCGCTTCTGAAGGAGCAAGCGAAGAAGAACTTGAAAGAGATGTTGTTCGCTTGAAGACGCAATGGGAAGATATCGAAAAGAAATCGAAGGCGTCCGGAACTTCGGCGCCATCCTTGCTCTATAGCGAACCAGACCTCACCGTCAGAGTCATTCGAGATATCTTTAATGAAGATTTCCGCCGTCTAATTGTCCAAGGCGATCAAGCCTGGGATGACATCAATAATTACCTAGGCCACATCGCACCGGAATTGACTGCGAAAATTGAAAAGTGGAGCGGTGTTCGCGATCTCTTCACTGAAAATCGAATTGAAGAACAGCTTGCGAAGGCTTTCGATCGCAAGGTTTATCTTCCTTCTGGTGGTTCATTAGTCATCGACAGAACTGAAGCCATGATTGTCATTGACGTAAATACTGGAAAGTTCGTTGGTAAAGGCGGCAACCTTGAAGAGACCGTAACCAAGAACAACTTGGAAGCGGCCGAAGAAATCGCACGACAATTACGCCTTCGCGATATGGGCGGAATCATTGTCATCGACTTCATTGATATGTCACTGGAATCCAACCGAGATCAAGTTCTGCGCAGATTAGTTGAGTGCTTAGGGCGAGACCGAACCAAGCATCAAGTAGCCGAAGTTACCTCGCTGGGATTGGTTCAAATGACCAGAAAACGGGTCGGCCAAGGTTTGATCGAAGCATTTTCCACTACCTGCGAAAGTTGTGGTGGCCGGGGAATTCATATCCATAATGAACCGGTTCGAAAGGTCGCTTTGGAAAAGGATATGGAACAGCGTTATGTCCACCAGGCCGATGACGAGGATGAGAGCGAGGAAGTTGCCCAAGAAGCCCCTTCGTCGAAACCAGCACCCGTCGTTGAATCTGAGCCTGCGGCGCAGTCCACGATTGTCGTAACCGATGTTGCGGTCGAGGCGGTGGATTCATCCACCCCGGCGCCTAGAAAGCGTCGCCGAGCGGTCAGCACGGGAATAATCACCCCGTCCTAGCCGATTCTGGTCCTTTCGGGGGATTTATCCTCAGTTTGACCAGGGCACCTAAGGTTCCGTACCCTTACCCTCTGCCCACTGATAAAAAGTGGCTTGTTTTTCAGTTCTAAAATGAAGTTCATGAGCAAAGATTTATAACCCGTTAGGAAGGTGTCACCGTGTACGCGATTGTTAAAGCTGGCGGCCGTCAAGAGAAGGTTGCCGTTGGCGACACAGTTGTAGTCGATCGTATCGATGCCGCCATTGGCGCCTCGGTCTCTTTCCCTGCATTGCTGCTCGTAGATGGCGCAGATATCACTTCAGATGCAAAGGTCCTCGCTGGCGTAAATGTCACTGGCGAAATCGTTGCCGAGCAAAAGGGTCCAAAGATCGACATCCTTCGCTACAAGAACAAGACTGGCTATCGCCGTCGTCAAGGT
>CAINLV010000100.1 GCA_903850565.1 uncultured Actinomycetes bacterium | reverse complement strand
CCTCCGGTTAGGGAACCTAAAATCAGTGCTTGAATTACTTGATGCACGGTATTGGCTCTCTACTTAATCTGATCTTCTGGATTTCCCGTTATCCGACCCAGGCTGGCTTCGGAATAACTGGAGCGTGTTGAGCCGTTGCGGCTGGATAGACAGTCTTTAGATGACCACCAATCCATTCCGTAAGCAGGTATGCACCTTGTGGTTCGCCGTATGCATTCCAGCTGAGATTTCCTACCAGAGTAGGCCATGAACCCTTGTGCAAAGTCGCGATGATCGTCTTGTTATCGATCTTTCCGGTCTTCTTTGCAACGAGTTCTAACAATGTTCCAGCGGAGAAAGCTTCTGCGGAAGTTGGGTCGATATCTTCGGCAGTTCCTTTGTACATTGCAATGTATGCCTTGATGAAGGCAGCAGAGCCAGGGACGGTTGACTGTGGGTACCAGTCGGCGCTTGTGAAAATTCCCTCGGTGTTCTTAATACCGATTTGCTTTGGAAATTCAACTGGAGCGTTAGCACCATTTGAAAGGAAGAGGAATTTTGGATTGAGCTTAAGTTGAATCATTGCCTTTACTTGCGCAAAAGCATCAGCATTTTGAGTTCCGCCAACAACGACATCTGGATTTGCAGTGGCAACACCAGAAATTACTGGAGTCATATCTGCAGTTTCAGAAGGGTATGTCTGGTCGTAAACAGTCTTGATCCCAGCTGCTTCAAAACGAGCCTTGATGTTATCTGCCAATGGGGCGGCAAACGGATCATCAAGTTTCACATAGGCAGCCGTCTTTGGACGCTGTGCTGCTGGCAAGGAGAGAATGTAATCAGCGAAAATATCGCCACCCTTAGTTGTAGCTGCAGGTTGGACAAAGAAGAGGTTTGGATTCTTCTCGAGGAAAACCTTTGGTCCGCCTCCGGCAGGTTCAATAAATGAATATCCATAGCGCTTAGCAACGCGAGATGCAGGGATCGTGAGCAGGCTCGAGAAAGGTCCCATGACGATGTCGACTTTGGATTGAGTAATCAGGTTGGTGTAATTGGTGACTACCTGATCAGGACTGGATGCGTCGTTGACGATCTTGATCGAAACTTTGCGTCCAAGGATTCCGCCCTTTTTATTGACCTCTGATTGCCAGAGGAGGTAGCCCTTTTGAGCCGCGGTGCCAGAATCGGCAAAGTCTCCAGTTAGGGAAAGTGAGACGCCAATCTTCAATGTTCCAGCAGCGTTTGCTGTTGGTCCGAAAGATGTAACGAGCGAAGCGGATAGGAGCGCTACAGAGATGACCCCTGCGAACACTGCTCGGCGCTTCATTGATGTACTAGATGTAGCTAACTTGCTGCTTCGAAACTCCATTGTTACCCCCGTAAGTGATAAGCAAGTGCGACCACGACTGCCCCAAAAAGGTTTATGCAATCGTTTGCAGTAACCTTTGCCCGAATTCGGGTCGTTGTCAAGGGTTTCAGAGGTAACGCAAAAGTTATTTTTTCAGAGCCGTGGATTCTCGGATAATTAGCGAAACGGGCAGGGTCACTTTCACTGGAGCGCTCTCTTCATCTTCAAATTGGCTCAGCAAGAGCCGGGCTGCCTCAACTCCCATATCAAAATGAGGAACATTTACTGTTGTCATCGGTGGTTGGAAGTCGTTGGTAAATGGCATGTTGTTAAATCCGATAACTGAAACATCGTCCGGACAATTTAAACCGTGAGTTCTTAGGGAATGGTAGGCACCTAGTGCTAAAAGATCGTTTCCCGCGACGATGGCGGTAAAGGGCGAAGGTTTGTGATCTAGGAATTTATCCATCGCTGTTTGTCCAGCTTCAATGGAGTACGCGGTGGTCTTGATTATTTTTCCGTTTAACCCCAACCGCTTGCACTCAATCGTGAATGTATGTGCTCGAATTTTACTAGTTGAAGAATCCGAAGGACCAGCTAAGTGGATGTATTCCGTGTGTCCTAATGCGGCCAAATGTTCAATAGCAGCACTGATTCCAGCCCCATCATCACCAGTAACAGTTGGATATGGAACCCCGGGAGATTCGCGATTAACCATAACTGCATACACACCACGAGTATGAAAATCCTTGAGCATTTCGTCGCCGCCATGGCCGGTTGCGATAATCAGACCATCGACTTGTCGCTCCATAAGTGAGTTGATCAAGACTAATTCTGTGTCAACGTTTCCATCAGAATTGACAATCAAGGCCGAATATCCTCGGGGAAGTAAATAGCTATCTACTCCTCGAACAAGGGGCGGAAAGATCGGGTTGGTTAAATCGGGAATCACAACACCGATGGTCAGGGACTTTCGGGTGCGCAAACCTCGGGCAACGGTGTTGGGGGTGTAGCCCAATTCCTTGGCAATTTTGCGAATCTTCCGGACTGTCTCTTTATTAACTTGATTCTCAGTTTGTGGGTTCAACGAGCGCGAAACGGTCCCAGGATTAACCCCGGCTATCTTGGCCACATCGGCCAGAGTTACTCGATTGCGCATTGTTCAACGATACTGCCCTGGCTATAGGTTGACGAGAGCCTATAAATGGGCGAATAATGCGACTATTCTGCAATCGATTGCATAATCCAACGGTAGGGAGCGCAGCATGACTTCTTCTAACTCACTCAAACTTGGTTGGATTGGCACTGGACGAATGGGTTATGCGCTGGCCACCCGATTGCTAGATGCCGGCTATGACCTCACCGCCTACAACCGCACTAGAGCCAAGGCCGAACCGCTAACAGCTAAAGGCGCCAAAATCGTGGATCATCCCAAGGATTTGGCTGGGCTAGATGTCGTCTTCATTATGGTTTCAGCGCCAAAAGATCTTGAGCAGGTAATTTATGGTGAGAACGGCCTCCTGACCGTCGAAGGCAAAGCTCCAAAAATTATTGTGGACTCATCCACCGTCTCTGAAGAAGTATCGGCCAAAGTTCGGGCCGCTGCCGAAGAAAAAGGCGCAACATTTCTGGCTGCTCCAGTTAGTGGCAATCCAGCCGTCATCGCCGCTGGGAAATTAACTGTGGCAGTTTCCGGACCCCGAGCAAGTTTTGAAGATGTGAAACCACTTCTAGAAACCTTTGGACATGGAGTGACTTGGGTTGGCGAGGGTGAAGTTGCCCGACTAGTGAAGATCGCACACAACGTGTACCTAGGAATAGTGATTCAAGCGCTCGCTGAAATCACCGTTCTTGCCGAACGTGGTGGTGTCAGTAGAGCGGCATTCCTGGAGTTCCTCAACGATTCAGTGATGGGATCAACTTTCTCCCGATACAAATCCCCAGCGCTAGTTAATTTGGATTTCGCCGCAACGTTCACAATTCCGCTATTAAGCAAAGATTTTGATTTGGGTCTAGCAGCTGCACATGATCTAAAAGTTCCAATGCCATTGGCATCGGCGACTTCGCAGTTGATTGCATCGGCAGGAGGGGCAGGTTACTTAACCGAAGACTTCGCGGTCTTGATTAAGGAACAAGCTCGTCGAAGCGGCTATGAGATCGAATCGGAAAATACGAAAGTCATTAGTGGATTGGAAGTATCCAAAGATGAGTGACCGTAAAGCCGTTCCAACTGCTCAACTTCAAGCGCCAGGTCATATGGGCGTCGACTACGAGTCCCGAGTAGATTTTGACCGCCTTCGCAAATATCGAATCGGGCGTGCAAAGGCCTCATTGGAATCCAGCGAGTGTGGCGCCTTTCTACTTTTTGACTTCTACAACATTCGCTACACAACCCAGACTTGGATCGGTGGAGCTCTGGGCGACAAGATGACTCGGTATGCATTGCTGACTCGCGCAGGTGAGCCAATGCTTTGGGATTTTGGTTCCGCGGTTCGTCATCATCAAATGTATTCACCCTGGCTGGCCAAAGAAAACAACCGTCCCGGAATGTTGGGTATGCGTGGTGCTGTTGCGCCTTCGGCCGGATTGATGGAATCAGCAATCAAGGAAATTAAAGGTTTACTGGAGGATGCTGGCGTAGCACATCTGCCAGTTGGAGTGGATATTGTCGAACCAGCATTTCTCTTTGAGATGCAACGACAAGGTTTAAAAGTTGTAGATTGCCAGCAATTAATGCTTGATGCCCGCGTCATCAAATCCGTGGATGAAATCATGTTGCTCAATCAAGCCGCAGCGATGGTTGATGGGGTGTACCAAAATATCGTCGATGTTCTCAAGCCCGGCATCAGAGAAAACGAAATAGTGGCGCTAGCCAATAAACGACTCTATGAGATGGGTTCGGATCAAGTAGAAGCCATCAATGCGATCTCTGGCGATCGCTGCAATCCACATCCCCACAATTTTACCGACCGGATAATTCGACCTGGCGACCAAGCCTTCTTTGACATCATCCATTCCTTTAATGGTTATCGCACCTGCTACTACCGAACGTTTGCAGTTGGAAGTGCAACCACAAGCCAACACGATGCTTATACAAAAGCTCGAGAATGGATGGATGCGGCCATCGATACGGTTCGGGTCGGCGTAGGTACCGATGACATCGCAAAGGTTTGGCCAAAAGCGGAAGACTTCGGATTTGCTAATGAATTAGCGGCCTTCGGTCTGCAATTTGGTCACGGCTTAGGCCTGGGACTTCACGAACGTCCAATTATTTCTCGGCTTAATAGTCTGGATAATCCTATTGAGATCAAACCCGGAATGGTTTTTGCACTTGAAACATATTGCCCGGCGTCAGATGGTGTTTCGGCAGCGCGCATCGAAGAGGAAGTAGTGGTCACCGATACGGGAGTCCATATTCTTACTAAATTCCCAGCTCAGAAATTATTTATCGCGAACGAGTATTAATTTCTAGTTGGGATGAGCGGCAATCCATTCTCGACCGATCGCCATGATTTCACCTTCGGAAAGATTTTGTAGATCAGTTTCCAACGCATCCACGACTTTCTTCCCGACAAGTGGATGTTTGCGCTCCAAATATTGGATCAGGTGCAACATCGCGCTAGCTTTTCCTTTTCCGTGACCCAACAACAAAATCTCATCGGAGCCACTGATCACCTTATAAATCGCCTCGTAATATTCCGGGCTGGTGTGGTTGGAACCGTTTCCATCTAGGTATTCATAAGATCTAACATGATGGTGAACGCTCTCATCGGGAGCGGTGACTATTTCTGGATGTGTCTTGGGGGTCAGGCCGTGGTTCCAAATTCTGGCTTCGTCCCGCATGATGGCTACAACTGCAAACTTGGTCATGATTAACTCCTTGCATTCCCCGCGTTGGTCTAAATGGACCAAGGTCGGAGGCTTTGCGCTTTCACTATAGCCCGTGACCAGGCAATGAACAGAGAATGTGATCAATCAGGCAAGTTTGGATTAGACAGTTGCGATGACCTTTGCAATCACTACCATCTGTTCCAAACGATGCCAATGCGCCTTGCTTCTGCAATATTTTTTGCCTATTTAACGATCACTGGCGGAGCTGGATCTTTCGGATAGCGGCCAGTTCCCAAGATAGATGAGTCCGATACCAGCATTAATCGCCCAGTATCGGTAGTTAGCAACAAGCGACCATCGTTAAGAAAATCTAAGGTCCGGATTCGATCGCCCACTGGAATCGGCTCATCGTACATAACGGTATTAGTTGCCGATATCCGAAGTCGGCGAAGTTGATTTCCTTTTAGCGAACCCACGATTAAATCACCAGCCCAATACTTGGAGAATTGACCACCTGCGGGCACCTTGCGAATAGTTGATGGTGAAATCGAAGGGGTCCATCCATAAATAGGTGGTTGTGACTTCCCGACGGTATTTATTTTGATTCCACCAGAAGGGGCAGTTGGCGAATCGTAGGGTCGACCCAAAGTAACTTGAGGCCAACCATAGTTCTTGCCGGCAAGCATGATATTTACTTCATCTCCACCCCTGGGGCCATTTTCGGTTTCCCACATCGTCTTTCGCGCCGCATCCCAATACAAGCCACCAAGGTGACGAAGGCCGGTGGCGACTGCAGTCACCTTTTTAGTTTTAATATCTATAGCTGAAAGTGCACCGAAGTAATTGGTCTTTGGAAATGGCATGCCCTCAACAAAGTCTTGCGAATCCGCTAAAGGAAAAGTGCCATCCGTGTTGTTCGCCAAGCTATTTCCGCCGGCGATATAAACCGATCCATCTCTAATGGCCAACCGAGCATCATAGAAAAGGTCGCCATCTACGCATGGCGTGGATTTAAAGATCAGGCGAGGCTTTGCTTGAAGATTGGAAAGTTGGTATTCGTAAATCCGAGCACCGCCACAAGCAGGGTATGCCTTAGCTCCATCTGCAACTGCCAAGTATAGATTGGTGCTATTTGCCACCATATCTAGAAGTGCATTGTTGGGGTGCCCTGGTTCCAATGGCGCAGGAACTGGGACGACTCCTATGAGTGTGACGGTATTTCCGACAATCGTGGCTCGATAGATAGTCCTCGTTGGTCGATCACCAATGAACACGGTAGAACCGGAAACAGCGGTGATTAGAGTGGTGGCATTTGGAACGATCAACGAATCGATATTCAAAGTATAAAAATTTGTTTCTTGTACGGAGGTCTGGTTGGTTGAAATAGCCAGCGGAAAAGTTAAGTCTTGAGCTTTGCTTACCGAGGGCAGAATGGAAAGAACCAAAACTAACCCGACGACTGGGACTCTAAATTTCATAGGGCTATCTTCCTCTGCTTTGTGGCTAAAAAGTTAAGCGAAAAGAGAACCCCCTGGAGGTCAGGTCCAGGGGGTTGTTCTTGGCGGATAGTCGAAGCCGGTTGAATATTCTCGATCGCGATGAAGATGTTTCATCTCGATCGCTCTGTCTCGCACTTTGCACCGAAAGCACTGAAGGCAGAACCGCTTCGTTTTTCCCGTCTCGGATGTAATGACCTTCAGACCACGTCATCTTTCGTGTTGGCTCCGGAACATACGCCGAGCCTGAGCTGATATCCGATCCGACCCCAGATATAAAGTTTCCCAAATATTTGAGTAATTCATTTGTACGCCTGA
This sequence comes from uncultured Actinomycetes bacterium, assembly GCA_903850565.1. Taxonomy (GTDB): domain Bacteria; phylum Actinomycetota; class Actinomycetes; order Nanopelagicales; family Nanopelagicaceae; genus CAIMZW01. Next base: position 43,536 of record CAINLV010000100.1, on the reverse strand, counting down.
TTGCAATTAGTGTCAAGATGGTACGTGAAGATAAAAATCATTGAAAAGTTGTGGGCGAGCCGATGTCTACATCATTATTATTAGCGTGCTCGTTCTGTTGGCGCTGGTCACCATTTTGAGCCTGATCGTCAAAATTCGAAAGGCAATTTCTGGGAATTTGCCCAAAGAAAGGCTGAAAAAGCCTTCCCAGCCCACCTGATTCGTAGTTACATTCCACCATTCGAATTCTTTCACCAGGGAGCGATGATGATCATTAACCGAAAAATATTATTTCTTGTAGCCGTGGTTACCGCCACATCGCTATCTGTTCCACTATCAAACGCAAGTACTTTTGCAAAAGCCACGGTGACCGCCGCTGATACCGCCGCACTTTCCGCCTGTGCAAGCATCAACACGGCCAATAGCTTTGCACATGCCTTTGAAGCGCTGCCCCAAGCAACTCGTGTTGCTCGGCGAGCATCCTCTTTAGCAACTCTTCGTGGATATGTCGTAGCGGCACAAACCGCACTAACAACTGCTATTCGTGCAAACTCTTCCTACCGCACCTGGCAGCCCAAATTAACTCTCATGATGAGTTTTGCTACCACCGGAAACGGGACTACCGCTATCGAAAATGCAGTGAGTACCTTATTGACCAATTGCACTGCACTACATCGGCGCACTGGGCGCTAAAAGAAGACAAGTCGCGGGCACCAAGCACCAACGGCGGATTAAGGCTCTTGGTGCCGTGCTACCGAAAAACCAAAGTGAATCGGAATATTGATTGCGAAGACCAGAAGAATCGATGAGAAGAGCAGCAGGGCCGAACCACGAACATTGTCGAAAATAAATATATATTCCAACATTCCCGCGATGATTCCGTATGCAATCAGGGACCATTTTGCGACCTGGAAGAAGACCTTCCAAGCGAAGTCTTCCAAATGGCTCAGTAGTGCCACATTGACCAAGACCAAGATGGTGGCCAGAAGAGTTGAAATAACTGCCGGCGTTAATGACACCGGATTGGGCAGGTGCGAGGCAACATAAATACCGCCAATGATCACCAGGGCTAAAACCGCAACCGATGTTTCTGCAATCGGAGGAAACTTTCGTGTTGGCGCGTGGTGGCCATGCTCGTGAGTATTGGCGCTCATAAGGTGGCAATTCGAGTCATGATAATCAGGGTCGCCACTTGCATGGCTCCAGTGATGCCGGCGGTATAGAGAAAGCGTTTCATTAACTTTCCAATCAGCTCACCATTCGGTTGTGGTTTTTTTAATTCAAAGAGCACGGCGATATTCGCTGGCTCCAGAATCCCCAAGGCAATAACTGCCATCACGCCGACCACGATCATTGACGCCACAACCCAGCCATGATGCTCGTCGCTAGAGAGAATGAATTTCTGGTGGCGAGCCAACTGCCATCCCGCTGCCAAAGTCATGATCACTAGAGTGGGCATTAGCACCAACATCTTTGGCATGAACTTCATCGAAAATTCCATGCGGGCAGGTATGGATAAACGGCCCAAAATTGGCCCAACGACAAAACCTACAAATAGATCGACGGCGGTCCAGAGCCCCCCGCCCACGACGTGGAAGAAGTCGATTGCCCACAACTTATTTGAAGCAATAGCAGCTACAAGTGCAACTAAAACTACTCCGACAATGGGCAGCGCCTTTTTGGGAACTATGTCGAAATTCCGCGAAGGTGGTGCGGCAAGATCATGTGCCATGACAAATCCTCTCCGATAGTTATGGCGTTATTATCGGGAGATTATGACTTGCCTACGTAACTTTACTTTTCATTAATCCTCACCTTTGTGTCAAGGTTTTGAACTAATTTTGGCCGGCTAGTCTCACTGCCGCAACAGTTGTTTCCAGATCTTCTTGATCAGTACTCCAATTACTTACTGAAATTCGCAAGACCTGTTTGCCTTTCCAATGTGACCCGGAGATCCATACCGAATCGTTGGCCATTAAAGCATTGCCAATTGCGAGTGTGCGTTCGTCGGATTCAAAGGCGAAGCACACTTGGGTGAAAACAACATCGTTGAGAATCTGGCAGCCTGGGATAGTCAGAAGTTCTTGCGCAAACCATTGCGCGTTATGTACTAAACCTTCCACTAACGAAACAACTCCAGTGCGACCTAGAGATTGCAGCGCCGCCCAGACCGGCACACCACGAGCTCTGCGGGAAAACTCCACAACCTTGTCCGAAGGTTGCAGATGAGGCGCGGCGTAATCAAAGAGGTATCCAGCATCCACCGTAAAGGCGCCCTTAGATACTTGCGAATCTTTCACAATAGAAATCCCGCAGTCATAGGGAACATTCAAAGTCTTATGAGCATCCGTTGCCCAAGAATCAGCCAAGTTCAATCCAGCGGTAATGGAATCGAATTCTGCTGATGCCAAAGCCCATAAGCCAAAGGCGCCATCCACATGAACCCAGGAATTATGCTGGCGGGCAATTTCGATTGCTTCGGCAAAGTTATCAAATGATCCGGAATGAACATTCCCCGCTTGCAAGCACAGGATCGTAGGAACATCGCTGCTCTCAAATATCTTTCGAAGGGCGGCGATATCGATTCGACCTTCATCATCATCGTCAACGACCGTCGGAAGGCCAAAACCTAGATAGCGAAGTGCCAAGTCAACTGATACATGTCGGTCTTGACCGACTAAGACTTGGATGGCAGGTGCGCCGTTAACACCTTTTTCGTTCACATCCCACCCAAGATCTTTAAGTAATTTGTATCGAGCGCACATCAGACCAGAGAAATTCGCCATGGTGCCACCGGTAGGAAAGCCGACTGCGCAATCTTTGGGGAGGTGTAATAAATCCAAGAGCCATTCGCCGGCGATTTCTTCCAAAGTCACGGCCGTTGGCGACAGGTAATTGGCGCGGCTATTTTGATCCCAAGCGCTTACTAGCCAATCGGCACCAAGGGCCGCGGGAAGTGTGCCGCCGATTACCCAACCAAAAAATCTGCCTGAACCTTTACCCATCAACCCTGGTTCGCCCAATTGAGCAAGGCGCTCGATTACCTCCGTTGGTGGTATCCCAACTTCGGCAAGTGAGTCATGAAATGAGTCGCGAATTTCATCTGGATCTTTATGGGGGTGAACTGATCTGGTGGGCATCCCGTCCAGCCAAGAGATTGCTTCCCGGACCGCAACTTCTAGCGCGGCGCGGTAAGGCTGGCTATCGGTAGTCATGTCGCCTTCCCAGTCTGGGTAATGCACTCAGGCTGGGTTCGATTCTAACTTACGGCTGGGCAGCCCTTCGAACCGCTTCTACGGCAACGGCCACATCGGCACCATCTGTCGTCCAATTGCTCACTGAAATCCGAAGCACATTCTTTCCTTGCCAATGCGATCCGGAAATCCAGACCGTTGGATCTTGGATTAAGCGCTCTTCAATCGCTTTTGTTCGTTCATCATCTTCAAAGCAGAAAGTCACTTGGGTGAAAACCACATCATTCATGACAAAACACCCAGGGATCTTTTTCAATTCTTCCCCGACAAGTTGGGCATTGGTCACTAATTTTTCGACAAGTGCGGTCACGCCATCTCGTCCCAAGGAAGCCAGTGCCGCGTAAACAGGCACTCCACGCGCTCGCCGCGAAAGTTCTGGCACTTTATCGGTTGGATCCCCGGCATCGGACATGAAACTTTCCAAATAGCCTGCGTGAGTTCCAAATGAATTTCTAAGCGCATCCGGATGCGCGACGATAGAAACGCCACAGTCATAAGGAACATTCAAAGTCTTATGTGCATCTGTGCCCCATGAGTCAGCCTTCTCGATTCCCTTTAATTGCTGGCGAAGTTTTGGCGAGACCAAAGCCCACAAGCCGAAGGCGCCATCTACATGCACCCAAGCGCCATGTTGGTGTGCTAATTCGATTGCTTCCTCGAATGGATCAAATGCACCCGAATGAATATTCCCAGCTTGCAGGCAGAGGATGGTCGGACCGCTGCCACTTTCTAACGTTTGCTTTAGCGCATCAATCATTATGCGCCCTTCACTGTCAGCAGCAATCGCAGTCGGAATTGGCAGGCCTAAATATCGCAGCGCTAAGTCAACGGTGATGTGCCGTTCTTCGCCGGCAAGAACCCGCACCGTGGGTGCGCCGATCAATCCCTTGGCATTTATATCCCAACCGACATCGGATAAAACTTTATAGCGCGCCGAAATCAATCCAGTGAAATTGGCCATGGTGCCACCAGTGGGAAAACCAACATCGGCACTCGTGGGCAGGCCTAGTAAATCTTTTAGCCACTGACCAGCAATCTCTTCTAGCGCTGCCGTTGTTGGTGTTACACCTCGGGCCGCATTGTTCTGATCCCAAGCGCTAACTAACCAATCCGCACCAAGCGCCGCCGGAAGAGTCCCACCAATGACCCAGCCGAAGAATCTCCCAGAGGGCATGGACATCAGACCCGGCTCACCTAGATGTGCAATCCGCTCAACTACATCAGCAGGATTAGTCATGCCCTTCGGCAAAACATCGCCGAAGGAATGCAAAATTTCATCAATATTTTTTGAAGGATTGATGCTTCGTTCGGAAATTGTGTTCAACCATAGTTGCGCGTGCTTGGCCGCAACTGCCAACGTTTCAGAGTAAATATCGCCTTCGACGCTCATGCTTAACTCCAATTGTGTTCCGAAAATTGGCACGAACCATTAATCGCGCGATATTTTCGCGAAGGATGCGAAGTTACCTTGATTGATGACTAATTAACCAGAGTCTTTTCCATTTTTGTGAAGGCGGTGATGATTTCGGGCGCTTCAAATGCCCGATTGCGAGCACTTAGATTTATTTCGGTGAGAATCCCGTTACTTACCAAGAGCGAAAGTGCAGCACTGGTCACCGGAAGATTGCGATTGATTATTTTCATAGCGCTAGTCACGCTTAGCACGGGTACGCCGGTCAACCGTTGAAGTAATAGATCAATAGTGCAATCATCGCGGACATAGCCCAACTTTTTTCGCCATCCTCTTTCGATCAAAGCGAGTTGGCGTTGGAATTGCATTGCTTCTGCAATTGATTTGTTGCAGGAATAAGAAAATATTTCGATCCACGAATTTAAATTACTACTAGCGGGGGTTGATTTACACTTTCCCACATTTTGATTGGAGGAATGTCCAGTCTTGAATTGCTTCCTTTGATTTGCCACGACCAAGGAAACCGGTGGAAGAACTTTTAACGCCAGACCCCGTCTTCGCAAAATCAATTGTGCTAAGACGCGAGCGGTTCGGCCATTTCCTTCCGCGAACGGGCGAATGGTTTCCAACTGTGCCTGTGCGATGGCAGCTTGAGCAACAGCAGGCAGATCGTCCCGATTACAAAAGAGAATTAAGTCCGCCATCAATTCGTCTAAATCTGGAGAAGAGGGCAACGCGAAACATCCTGCATCATTCTTCGCGCTCGTAATCAATTCATGAATCTTACTAATCAGATCTATGGTGATCTCAGAGCCTTCTCTTATCTGACAAATCCCGTAACTGAGGGCATGAATATTAGAAAGTACTTCATTGGCGCATTGATCCAAAGTATCCCCGACCAAGTTCATTTCCAACTCAGCTCGCAAAATTCTGCGCGTGACTAAAGCTTGCCCGGCTATACGCGATGACGCTATGGATTCGGCTCGGATCATGCTCCTAGTCATGGCTTCGATCTCTTGCTTGGAAGCACACCCGGCATTCATTTCGACTAATGCCAATTCAGTTTGGCTAATACTGGACTGTAACAATTCTGAGAAATGAAATTTTCGACGCATAAGGCGAGCTGGAATGTAGCGGCGATTTTCAATTGGCAAGATCTGGGTTGGCGAAATCTCTTGATCCTTCGTGCTGCGAACGGCCCGCTCTAACGGCGCCATTGCTCCTCCTTGGTTAGCGTGAACCAGCCATTAGTGCCAAATATATTCGCCCTTGAAGCCAACGCCCAGATACTCAATAGCGGTTCCTGGCGCCGATTTAGGACACGAAATAAGACAATTAGTCCAAAGATATTAGGATGGATTTTTCTCAAAGAATTCCCACCTCGCTCTGGGCGCTTTATTCCGATTTGAGAGCATAATCATGGATACCGAAGTTAAAACACTCAAGAATGAAGGCGGAAAATGATGGGTTGGAGATATGACGACCAGTTCGGCAACGGCGGTCACGATTGGGCTATGGCTGGAATGATGATTTTCTGGGTCGTAGCGATTGCGTTAGTTATTTGGTTTGTGGTTCGCGCATCAGATCGTCGGGTAATGGTCGGCAGTCATAGTGCGCACCAAACTCCAGTTGTTAGTACCGGTGAAAATTCACCAAAGGCAATTTTGGATCGCAGACTTGCCAATGGCGATATCAATCCAGAGCAATATCTAGAAGCAAAGAATTTATTAGGTCTTTAACTCTTTTTGTTTTGCTAAATTCTTTTTATAAAAAGCTTTGGCTTCTGAACGAGAATTAATGCCCAGTTTGCGATAAATGTGAATTGTGTCTTGGCGAACAACTGAATCGTCTAGACCGAGATCATTTGCGATCTGGGCATTAGTTTTGCTTCGCCCCAACATTTCCAAAATATTTTCCTCACGTGTCGATAAAATTTCGTGAATTGACGTGCGAGGTTTCAAAGTCGGGAGCGAAGTCACAAAGGATGATGAAGCATTTAGACTGCTTGAAATAATGCCGGCAACTAATTCAAAAAAATTATCAAGACAAAAAGTTTCCTCAACTTCATACCTTGAGAAAAGACCAATAGCCCCAAGGGGAATCCCGAATTTTCGGACGGGAATCAAAATGAGCGTGGCATTAATTCCGTGCCCCCGAAACTTCTTCATCGCTGGAAATAATTCGTACTTGTCTTGTGCAAGATCTAGCCAAACCGGCTTATTCTCGCTTATCGAAACCGAGAGTGGGGTTTCGGATGTTAAAGGAATTTCCTTCCACGATTCGATTTCCCGAGCTTGAATTCCAAAGGCATGAGTCACTGCGAGAGTACCTTTTTGAGTGATTTCACCTATGAAAGCCGACTCCGATCCTAAGTCACGAAAGGTTTGAAGCGAAAGGATCCGACAGAGTTCCTCTCTGGTCAGATCAGGGTTCTGTACACATTCCAGTAGTTCGGATGCTGCCCTAATTAATTTTGATTCAATTTTGTCCAATGGTCCACCGGGAACCTTCCAATCAAGATTCTAAATCTGTATTCAGATTCAGATTAGAGCCTATATTCGATGCAGTCGCAATTACTCTCCTGAATTGAATTCGAATTGTTCCATCACTTTCTTTCGTGTAACACTGATCCATCGATGGAGGTAAAACCCCACTGGTCACTTCGCGAAGCAATATCCAAGATCCACTTTTTGAAGAATCTATTCTGCGATTTACCCACAAACTGATGGCTCGCACACTGCCCAAATCCATTTTGCTCATGTCATTCATTTTTATTGCATAGACATCCATCGCCACTAATTCGCTTTTACCGTCTGGTAGAGCCATGACCGACTTTGGAACGAGTTTGACCGCTGGATCCCCAGCATTATTCAATGTGAATTTAACTCCATCAAATGCATTTGACCCGGATGAAATATAAGTTTCAATAATCCGGACCGAACTGTGTGCCACACCTTTAACTAAAGAAAAAGTTGCTGGCGTAGTCAGTTGGCCCGTCACTAATGAGCTTGTTGGAATAATCTCCGCGGCATCTGCCGAGAAATTCCCAAGTAAAACCGATCCCGCAACCGAAAGGAGCGAGGCCACCATCAACGAACTCTTCGTGCGGAAGCTGGAAACCATCATCTTCTTTTGGCCAGCCTTTCTCTTTTCCAGAGCGCTCGTCAGCCACAAAAAAATCTGACCCTCAAAGTAAATACACCTTGAGGGTCAGACACAATTCCAAACGAAGAATTTTCTATCTTGTGAGGGTTACCACCTCACGAGTGAATCACGACTTCTTCTTTTCTGCTTTCTCTTGCTTCTGAAGGCGCTTTTCCTTTAGTGAAAGCTTTGGTTCCTTCTTCGCATTCGCATTACTTTTTTGTTCCTTATTTGCCATGACATCTCCAATCCTTTGTTGCCCGAAGTCTACGCCTACCCCTGTTGCTTCTTCAGCAGATCACGGATTTCACGAAGCAATGCCACGTCTTCAGGCGTAGCGACAGCCGGAGCGGCTTCAGCTTCAGCCTTCTTCAATCGCACATTGATCTGATTCATAGGGGTCACGATGAAGAAGTACAAAACCGAGGCCACGATTACCAAATTCAAGACCGCGTTGATAAAAGCCGCCCAATCGAAGGCAACCCCATGAATCACGAAAGCACCGCCGTGAATACCCCCACCACCGAAGACCTTGATCAGCGGCTCAATGAAGGACTTCGTCAGTTGCCCAACCACCCCACTAAATGCCGCTCCTATAACTACCGCAATGGCCAGGTCAATGACATTGCCGCGCATGATGAAATCTTTAAATCCTTTGAACATTTGCTGCTCCCTCTGCTTATTTTGATTTGAACTACCAACTTTAGGATTTGGCGTTAATTATAATTCCTATTATCTTTCCGAGAGCACCTTAGGCTGCGATTCCAGCCTAAATTGAGTATGAGAATTCTGAATTCCTATTATTAGTTCTATCTCAGTCGAAAATTTAAGGGCTTTTAGTTTTGATATATCTAAGAGTTTCCTTGGCGTCCCATCGGGTTTCGATGAATCCCATTCAATCTTTCCGGTGTAATCAACGACCTTGGCTACCAAATCTGCCAGCTCTTTGATTGAAATATCTTCACCAACTCCGACATTTAAGGCGACGTCGTCATCATACGTATCAAGAAGTAATAAACAGGCACGAGCTAGATCATCAACATGGAGGAACTCCCGGCGGGGGGTTCCGGTTCCCCAACAAGTGACGGACGGCAAGTGATTGACTTTTGCATCGTGGAATCTTTTTATGAAGGCGGCCAAGACATGTGAATTTTCAGGGTCGTAATTGTCGTTGGGGCCATAGAGATTGGTGGGCATCGCGCTGATCCAGGGAAGTCCGTATTGCTTACGAATTGCCTTTACTTGCATTAAGCCAGCGATTTTTGCAATGGCATAATTTTCGTTCGTAACTTCCAACGGACCGGTAAGTAAATATTCTTCTTTGATGGGCTGCGGGGCCAATTTTGGATAGACGCAGCTGGAGCCAAGAAAGAGTAATCGGCGCACCCCCTGGTTTAAGGCTGCCTTCATTACGTTGTTCTGGATTGAGAGATTGTCCATCAGAAAAGTAGCTGGATTGTTGGCGTTGGCCATGATGCCACCAACTTTGGCCGCGGCCAGAACTACATTGGTTGGTTTGGTCTCTTCAAAGAAGGATTTGGTGGCAGCTTCGTTGCGAAGGTCCAATTCTTTAGAGGTTCGGACGATTATTTGGGTGAAGCCCTCTTTTTGGAGCAATCGTTGGATGGCGCTGCCAACCATGCCGGAATGACCAGCGATATAAATCGGTGCATTTCGGTCCAGCGCTTCCATGTTTGGAATATAGCGACTATTAAGCAGAAACATCTCTTATAGTTCAACCATGACGGAAAATCGAGTTGCCCTGGTTACAGGTATTACTGGGCAAGATGGTTCCTACCTGGCGGAGTTGTTGCTTTCAAAGGGCTACATCGTGCACGGGTTGATTCGTAGATCTTCCAGTTTCAATACCGCCCGGATCGAAAATATTTATCAGGACCCGCATGAGCTCAATAGAAGACTAATTCTCCATTATGGCGATCTTTCTGACGGAATTTCCTTAGCGGCCCTTGTAGCCGAAATAGAGCCCGATGAGGTCTATAACTTGGGGGCGCAGAGCCATGTTCGGGCATCCTTTGATATCCCGGTCTACACATCCGAAATCACTGGCGTGGGCACAGTTCAGTTGTTGGAGGCTATTCGTTCGGCTGGATTGCCAACCCGGTTTTATCAGGCTTCCAGTTCGGAAATGTTTGGCGCTACGCCACCGCCGCAAGATGAGAACACCGCTTTCTATCCCAGGTCTCCATACGGTGTAGCAAAAGTTTTCTCATATTGGATTACCCGTAACTATCGCGAGGCATATGGGATTTTTGCGACAAATGGGATTTTATTTAACCACGAAAGCCCAAGGCGGGGCGATACCTTCGTGACTCAGAAGATTGCAAAGGCGGCGGCGCGAATTTCGCGCGGGGAACAAGATTCGCTATATCTGGGAAATCTCTTTGCTCGCAGAGACTGGGGCTATGCGCCGGAATATGTAGAAGCTATGTGGCGGATGCTGCAGGCGGATGAACCGGACGATTTTGTCGTGGCAACCAACACCTCATACTCGGTCGAAGATTTTTGCCAGTTTGCCTTTGAAGCAGTTGGGCTGGAGTGGCAGAAATATGTCCAAGTTGATGAGAATTATTTCCGGCCGACCGAGGTTAATGATCTTCGCGGGGATTACAGCAAGGCGGAACGAATCCTGGGTTGGCATCCGACGGTATTAACCCCAGAGTTAGCCAAGATTATGGTGAATGCGGAGTTGCTTTCTTAAACAAGTTGTCTAGACTTCTCAGACAGGTTTGTGTGAGGGTAGCGAGCCCCTTCCGAAAGGAAGGCTCTTTACGCTCATGAGACGTAGACCGACCGAGGAGTTTTGTTGTGACTCTTGCGCACAATCTGGTTCGCCAGCGCCAAGAACGAGTTACCTTCTGGAAGTTAAGCGGGTCGCTCTTTCTCTTTGCTGCAGACACCTTTGCGCTGACTTTAGCGGGTTGGATTTCAATAATTCTTAAATTCCCCGATCACGTTGCAAATCCCCGGATAGAAATTTTAAATTGGGACCCGACTTATGACATGGTCTTGGTGATCATTTCAATCGCTTGGTTGCTGCGCTTTGTTATAGGTGGTTCTTACTCGCCATACCTCCAGTTGCACACCTCCAATAAAGACAAGATCTTGTTGAACAAATCGATGATCTTTCTTTTCTCGCTTGGGTTTTCCTTCTATGTTTTCAAAATATCTTTTTCTAGAACTATTTTTGTTTTCTATGTGATTCTCTCTATCAACTTAATCTTCTTCTTCCGCTTCCTGCTAAATACTCTAGTTTTTCGGCGACTACGCGAGCATCGCCAATTTACCCGTGGCCTCCTGCTTATCGGCACAGATCTGGAATCTACGGAAAAATACCGCGAATGGATTGATTCCAATCCCGATTATGGATACCACGTCGCAGATGTATGCATCCTAGAAAGTTCTGCAACGGAACTAGCCCCGCATCTAAATGCAGTCTTCCAAGGTGACAAACCAACGGATGCTTTAATTTTGTCCCTTGCAGCTGGCGACATTTCTGTTGCGAATGTGGTTGATTACCTCAGTTCTTACCCCATCAAGACCCATGTAATCCCAATGCTGGTTGAGCAGGGGGGTTTCTTTAACTTCCTGGTGCGCGAAGATGATTCGCCATTCTTTAGCGTTGTTGATTCCAGATTGTCTCAAATAGATGCCTTCATCAAACGCGCCTTTGATATCGTATTTTCCGCTGTCATTTTATTCTTGCTTGCACCAATCTTCTTAGCTATTTCGATCCTGATAAAAATGGCAGATGGCGGTCCAATCTTCTATATGAGTGAACGCGTTGGCCAAGATGGTGAACTATTTAGGTTCATAAAGTTTCGTTCCATGATCATCAACGCTGAAAACTTGAAGGAATTAGTTGCCAACAAACATGATGGCGACCATCTGCTTTTCAAAGCTGAAAATGATCCACGAGTAACAGATATTGGAAAGATTCTTCGCCGCTTCTCCTTGGATGAGTTGCCACAATTCATTAATGTGCTCAAAGGTGAGATGTCTGTAGTTGGTCCTCGTCCACCATTGCCTGATGAAGTCATGCGGTATTCGCAGTTAGCACTGCGCCGCATGCACGTTAAACCAGGAATTACTGGCCCATGGCAGGTAAATGGGCGTGCAGATCTGACTTGGAATAAATCACTTCTGTTGGATCTGAATTACTCAATCAAATGGTCATTCACTGGCGATCTTTGGATTGTGCTTCGAACTATTGGCGTAATGATTACCGGTAAAGGTGCTTACTAAAAAAACAAGGCCAAGAAAAAGACCCCAGGTGCTCGTTCGCCTGGGGTCTTTTCTTTGGAAGTTAGGAATTACTTAACTGAGATCTCCACGCGTCGGTTAAGGGCCTGTCCATTGGCGTCTTTGTTGCTGCCAATTGGATCCTTAGGCCCCTTAAAGTCGGTTGAGAATGTAATCGCGTACTCAATTTTCTTGAACGCGGTATTCAGATAATCTTGGACCGCGCTGGCTCGTTGCTTTGACAACTTTAGGTTGTCGAACTTTCCTTCACCTTGAGCATCGGTATAACCAGTGAGGATTATTTTAGTGAAACCATGCGACTTAACTTGTCGGACAACATTATCCAAAATTCCCGCGGCCTGACCGGAGAGATCGAACTTGCCTAGATCAAAGTTCACGTTGGCAATAGAAATTGGATTTTGATTGAGCGGAATAGTAGTAGTGGCTTTCTCTCCCTTGCTATTGGTTACAACCAAAGTGACTTTATCCTTTGGTCCTACCGTTACCGGCAAAACGAATTTTCCGTCTTTTGAAACTTTTACCAACGTTAGATTTCCGTTGACGAAGACTTGGGTCTTAGCCGTGTCCTTAGGAAGATTTACCTTTACCGGTTGTGTGATTGGAACAATTTGGTTCACAATCTTCTTCTTCGGTTCAGCAATTGTCTCCATAGTTGCCGCAACAATAGGAACTGCCTTCTCTTTTGGTGAGACGGTAACGTTCACAGTCCAGATAGCTCCACCAGCAGTTTTGAAGGTTAATACCCAGAGGCCTTTAACGTTGAAAATTAATCCGCCGGTACGGAGAGTTCCGTCACTGCCAACAACTAATGATGGTGGAGTGTCTTTGGTGCCATCAGGTCCGACAATTGTGAATGAGACCGGTGAACCCTTTTTCAAATTTGGAAGTGAAATCTCAATCGAAGATCCAACAACAGCTGTTGCCGAAGTAACGCCGCCCTTTTCAATGATTAGAGAAGTTTCAATTACGCCGGTCTCACTGATGATGACCGGGTTTTGGAAACTCTGGTTTTGGGTTGGCGGATAGTTGCTATCCGCGAAGGCTGGAGCCGAAAGCGGAAGGCTCAGCGCGATGCAAAAACTCATGACCAGTGTGCGGGATGTGTTGGATTTCATAAACGGATAGTATAGGCAAAAAGTACAGTTTTCCTAACGGGAAGTTGATTTTTTTCCGATCAGCAGGAATCTTTAACCTGTACGAAATCTGGCTGAACCAATGGCTGGGAATAAAGTGAGAGCGCTCCGGAGCCACCTTGAAACTCGACGGTAACGGTCTCGCTCGCCTGCTTTGGTAGGTCAATGGAAAATGCAGCATCTGGGTGGTTGAGTTCAGTGTAAAGCCGTGGGCTTCGAGAAAGTTCGGCATTTCGCAGTGCGGAGGTTACCTCTGAACCCGTTGGCCCATAAATATTGAGCTGGAAACCGTGGCTGCCATTCACGCCATGGGGAGCGTGCAGATCCAATCGCCCCTTCACATAGTCAGTTAAGGCTGCGTCCGATTTGAGGGTATTTGTAACAGTTACCTTAACGGTCACGATTTGGCTCTTTTTGCAACGACTTCGCACAACGCTGATGGAACGCTTGATGTAGTAATCCAACTTGTTGCCCGAGGTATTAATGACACTGACCCGGATCTGGCTATCTTGGAGCTCCGAGAGTGCGCCGCCAATCAGAGTTGGCTGGATTTCCTTCTGCGTACCGTCCTCGGCCGAATAAAAGAGCATTCGATGATCTAGGAGCGGTTGTTCCAGGTTTCGAATGAAGGCCAGATGTGAGAAGTTGCCCTCGACAATTTTATCCAGGACCGCCTTCATGACATCAACAAGGTATTTCTTTCGGGCCGCGTTGTCTGTGGCGAACCTGGAATAGGCGGTGGACAAAGTTTTTTCCACAACATTGTCCGCTGTGATTGCTTCAGCATCGGCTAGGTGAACAGTCCCGATCGTTTTCAAGGCGTAGCTAAGTGCGATGGGATCGGTTGCAATTACACCATCTAACTTTTCATGAAATTGCTTATCCCAGAGTGCAAGCCAAATTTTTGCACCATAAGGGAAATGTGCAGATTCGTTTGAGTTTTGCCAGATCGCTGGGTCATCACCGTAGTGCCACATATATTCGCCAGACATGGCGATCGGTATTTTCTTCAGACTCTGCAGTTGTGCATTCGAACCCTCGCGCAAGATTGTGATTTTCCCGCTGTGGATTTCAATTTCCGCAAACGCGCCAATTAACCCACCGGTACCGCGAGCTTCGGCGTTATTTTGAACGGCGATCAAATATCGTTTTGCTCTTCCAGAACCTGCAATCTCTGGTGACACTGCAATCAAAGATTGAAGAAGTTGTGATTCACCGTGAAAGTCTTTCGAGAAGTGTTTAACCAGCGGTCGCCACAGTGGATCATTCAAGTCGTTGGTGACCGATGCGATTCGTTTATTCATTGCATCGGCGAGCCAATGTTGCGCATCAACATTTCCGCCGGCTTTGATTTGCGAAACTAATTGCTTGGCATCTTTAGAGATACCTAATAGTTCAAATCCAAGAAAAGCCGCAGCAACTAAATAAGAGGTTGCAACCAACCCAAACGCCAAGGCAATTAACTTCAGCGCCGATTTCATCGGGTTATTCTTGCGGAAGTTCGTGGTTCTTTAGGTCATCTGGACGCGGCGCGTATCCCTGATTTGGGGCGTACCCACGGTTGGGTGCATAACCACCACGACCAAGTCGCTTTCCACGGGGACCGTATTCGCTGTAGCTGCCATATCCATACTTGCGTCGGTAGCCATACCCATAACCGTAGCGATAGCCATAATCTTCACCATCGCGAGAGTTTGGAATCATATTGAGGACTACACCCAAGATCGGTGAACCAATTGCAGCAATTGCATCATAAGCGCCACGATATTGGGTGACTCTTGTGACACCAGCGTGAACAATCAGGACGGTGCCATCTACTACTGTGGAAATAAGGGCGGCATCCGTGACCGGAAGAAGTGGTGGGCAATCAAAAATCACGTAATCGAACTTTCCACGGAGAATATCCACTAGCTCGCGGAAGCGATCTGAGTTAAGGAGCTCGGCCGGGTTTGGTGGAATCTTTCCAGTTGGAAGAACCGCGAGACCGAAATCGCCCCATGCCACCAATGTTTTATCTAGTTGAATTTTCTTTCGGAAATCCACTTGGCCGTTAAGCAGTTCGGCCAGACCAACTTTCTTTCCATCAATTTCCAAATATTCAGATACGCGCGGGCGACGAAGATCAGCTTCAACTAGAAGTGTCTTCATTCCAGCTTGGGCAAACATAATGGCCAAGTTAATTGCACTGGTTGTCTTGCCCTCATTTGGAATAGCAGAGGAAACCGCAATGACTTTTGGTGGACTATCTGGCCGGATAAATTGCAAGTTGGTTCGAAGGGTTCGGAATGATTCAGTACGAGCGGCGTAACGGCCGGCTTTGGTGATCAGCGGTTCGGATCTTGCATCATCATCAAAAGAGATTGCTGAGAGCAGAGGAACTTCGCCCAACTGCTCTTCATTCTTTACCGTGTTATCAAAGATTTGGCGAAGAATGGAAAGTCCGATCCCCAGTCCAAAGCCAAGGAGTAGACCCAGAATTAAATTGACTGCCTTTTTAGGGCTGGCTGGAAACCTGGGAATCGTCGCTGACTTCACTAGGGAAACCTTGATGGAACCAGAGTTGGAATCAGATGCAGATTCCAAAGTATTGGCGGTTAATGAAAATTGCTGGCCGATCGCATTTGCAATATCAGCGGCAAGTACTGCGTTGGTATTGCTAACGGTGACATTAATAAGCACGGTATCTAATGGCGCGGTGGCAGTAACTTGCTTTGCCAAATGTTCCGCATCAACACTTAGGTGCAATTTATCAATTACTGGCTGCAACGTTTCTGGACCATTAATAACTTGGGCATATGACTTCACCCGTTGTTGCGAGAAGGAAGAACCTTGGGCCAGAGCGCTGATATCCAATGCGCTCGATGGTGTGGAAACAAATAATTGGATTTTTGCTTCGTAAACAGGGGTGGCGACAAAGGAGAAAATTCCAGCAACCAAGATTCCCACGAAAGTGGAAATGGCTACAACCGGAAGGTTCCTAATGACCAAGCGATAGAAGTCTTTTAAATCCATAGGGACAGACTATATTGGGTTAAACCCGAAGAATAATCCGCAACTGCGTGACCTTAGGAACTAGATGGAACTCATTCCCAGCAAACCCTCATTAAATGATGTGAATCTCCGTGGCACATATCGAAGCCAGGAAGGCATCGGGCTTTAACTTATCCCCGATAGTCAACGGCGCCGTCACCAAATTCACCGCTCCTTTTTCAGCAGCTTTATTAATAGTTGCCGCTAGCGCTGGATCAGTCCAGAGGGATTCGGGCCAGGGCGCTTCAAAGGTAGGTGAAATTATTGAGCCTGAAAAATTTCCTAAATCGACCAATTCGGATAATTCGCCAAGGAAATCTGAGGAAAGCGCTCGCACCGGATGAGTCGGGTTTCGCCACGACTCCGGGCTGGGCGTTCGGAAATTTAGGTCGATCGTTAGCGCGCTGGCGGCCCCAGCTAATACTTTCTTTATTAGCGCCGTTTCCGAATGTGGACTTCGGGGAATCCAGAGGGTGATGGGGAAGGGTGCGGGCTTTGCGATGAAAGCTCGGACTTCTTGAAGCGTGAGGGCTACGACCTTGGCCAACTCAATTTCGGTCTTAAACCCCGACATCCCGGAAGGGTCATGCGGGGTGAATTCCAGTGCCATGGCCGCATCCTGAAGATTTCGGATCTGACTTTCTGGGTATTTACTCTTTAACGCTAAGGAAACTTCTTCATCCGCGCCAATAATCAAATCACTGGCAGTCAATTCTGGCCCAGCTTGGGCAACTGGAGTGGAGAAAATCTCTTGGATCGGCAATTTCCAAGATTGGGCGATGTCGCGGATCGAAGCTGGGATCAACCCACCGGAGAGAGCGAATATCCCTGAAGAATGGACCGTGATTTCCGGATAGAACTTTCGAATTGCAGCCGCGCCGATAATGGAACGGGCTTGGTTGTACTTACAAACTACCGAAATCTCCACGGATTAAGGATATAGACCTCGTAGGCGGTGCGCTTGAGCGACTCGACCAACGCCGAGCATGTGAGCCGCTTCGCGCCAAGTTACTTTTCCGGAGGTGGCGCTCTCTTCAACCTCTTTGAAGGCGCGCATCATGATGGAGTTGAGGTTGACCTTAACTTCATCGGCATCCCAGAAGTAGTTCTGTTTATCTTGGACCCATTCAAAGTAGGAAACAATCACGCCACCAGAGTTGGCCAAAATATCGGGAACTACTAGTACGCCTTTGTCATTCAAAATTGCATCGCCCTCGGGAGTCGTTGGCGCGTTTGCTCCCTCAACAACAATTTTCGCCCGAATCTTTGGCGCCGATTTTTCCGTGATGGAATCAGCTAAAGCTGCAGGGATGAGAACATCGACATCCAAATGCAAGAGTTCTTCATTCGTCATTCGTTCGGTTCCAGGAGCATCCAAATTATTATTGACTAAGAAGTGATCCCAGAGATCCTTGATTGAAGCAAAACCGGTAACGCCGCCATGGACATCACTTACGGCAACAATCTTTAAGCCCATATTTTCTAAGGCGACCGCAGCCCAGTAGCCAACTTTTCCAAAACCTTGAATGGCAACGGTTGCACCTAGTGGATTGATCTTTCGGTGCAAGAGCGCTTCACGAGTAGAAATCGCAACGCCATCGCCGGTAGCTGAAGTGCGACCCAGTGAACCGCCTAAAACAATTGGCTTTCCTGTGACTACACCCGGGACGGAGAATCCGGCATTAACCGAATATGTATCCATCATCCAAGCCATGTTCTTTTCATCAGTTCCAACATCGGGGGCGGGAATGTCACGCTCTGGACCGATGATCGGAAGAATCTCAGAGGTGTAGCGGCGAGTCAGTCGCTCATTTTCCGCAAGCGAAAGAGTTGCGGGGTCAACCGCGATGCCACCTTTAGCACCACCGTATGGCAAATTCGTTAAGGCGCACTTCCACGTCATCAACATGGCAAGTGCAATGGTTTCTTCCATATTTACTTCGGGGTGAAATCGCACCCCACCTTTTGAAGGACCGCGCGTTGTTGAATATTGGACGCGGAAACCTTTATACATTTCAACGTTGCCGTTATCGCGACGAAGCGGGACGGCAACTTCTAAAACGCGCCTTGGTGTTGAAAGAGTTTGCCATTCATTTTCCGAAAGGCTTAATTGTTCTATTGCTCTGCGCAATTGTGAAAGCGCAGTATCTAATGCTGACTCCGTTGTCATGTATCAAAGGTACGACTGTCAGCGCATTTGTGCAAACCCTGGTTAAAGAACTCTTTTATATTTTAAAGTTTGTTGAAAAAACTTTCCATCGGTTATTTACCGAGTAGGCAAAAGAAGTGGCGGCGGCAATCGGGTCTTTCGAAATTTTAAGATTGGGAATTTTTGGCAAGGTAGAAGCAAACTTCTTAAGTGTGGCAACTTTCTTTGGTTGCTTTTTCATGGCGCTGTTCACGCTAATCACAAGTTGCTGCAAAATTTTAGCGGAATCGTTAACTACTATTTGAGCGGCCGTCACCAACTGCTCTGGCATGGGGTCAATATTCTTATTACAACGAACCAAGGAAATGCATAAAATTGTGGAATTTCGGATTGTTACGTTGGCGGTATCTCCAGCCGCGATTGCACTTCCAGTTCCGATCACTTGGCCTAGCCGATCAAAAACTGGCCCGCCGGACCGCTCCGGGTAAATATTAGAGATTGTCGTTGACGTGTTTTCACTCTGATTTACTGAAGAAAGTATTCCAGTTGTCAAAAAGGGCTGACCATTTCCAAGGACCTGCAGTAACCCCACCCAACTTCCGAATGCAGGAGAAGTACCAGTCCAAATTAATTCTGGAATGGTGGAGGTTGTCGCAATTGCGGCGAGATCATTACCAGCATCCCACGCCCAAATTGTTCCTTTTGCTGCCTTCAAAGATGAATCCGTAAGAGTGACCTGCCGGTCGCTTATGCAGTTCTTGATGTTTTGATAGGAAGTGATGATGTAACTATGAATTCCTGCACTGACCATTTTTGCAGTGGGTTCAAATTCGGCCGACCAACCACTGCCTTGAGTTTCATTGCAGGTAACAGCGACAACTGAGACTTTTTCAAGTGCTGCTAATTGAACCAAGTTGGCTGGATCGGAAGTTGGATTTGCGTTGCTTAAAACTTGACCCAGAAATGTCACTGGAAGATCGGATGAATTTGTATTTAGGGCATCAGCGCCAGCTGGCGAAAATTGCGAAATGATCAGTGCCGCGCCCAGAGCGATGGCCACCGTTCGCAATCTCATTTGTATAACTCCGCCTATCCAAATCCTGGAAGGTGAAAACTCTTTTTTACCTCACGTTTGGATACTAAAAGTATATTCCATGCTTTCTTTCTTAGGTACAGAGATTCAACTAATCTAGGTTTATGAAGATTCGAAAGGCCGTTATCCCAGCTGCTGGGCGGGGAACTCGGTTGGAGCGAATCACCTTGGTGACCGCAAAAGAGCTCATTCCGTTGGTAGATCGTCCGGCGATCGATTGGATCGTTAAAGAGGCTACGGATTCTGGAATTGAAGAGATTTGCATCGTAACTAGCGCTAATAAGTTGGCCTCGCTCTTCGCTCACACCGAAGGCCTGGATATTCCAGTTACCTACCTCATTCAATCTTCGCCCAAAGGGCTGGGCCATGCCGTACTCGTTGCCCAGGATTGGTGCGGGGATGACCCATTCGCAGTGCTCCTTCCCGATGATTTTGTCTTGGATGACCCAATTTTGTCGCGCTTAATTACCCAGGCCACATCAACGAAGCACTCTGCGCTCGCGCTTACCGAAGTTCCAGATTCCAAAACAGATCAGTATGGAATTGCCGATGGCCAGGTTTCTGACGGCGTTGTCGCTATTAGGAATTTGATCGAGAAGCCAACGCGTGGAAATGCACCATCCAACCTTTCGGTGACGGGTCGATATGTCTTACGACCGGAAATTTGGCCGCTGCTTAACGCGGTAAAGCCAGGTGCCGGCGGTGAAATTCAATTAACTGATGCATTAATCGAGTTGGCTCAGGCTGGCGTTCTCGATGGCTTGGTGACCAAGGGGAGTCGACATGACTTGGGTTCGGCCAAATCATGGTTGACCGCAAATATCGCTTACGGGGTAGAGGTTTATGGTCAAGCTTGGTTAGACGGAGTCAGAGCAAATATCAACGAAAGTAAGTCCTCGTAGTAGCCATTTCAATAGAAGTTGGAGAAAAGATGGAGCGAATTGGTGCCGCAGAATTTTCCATTCTGACTTGGGACGAAAGTACGGTCTCCGAAATTGCCACAGGAATAAAGATCACCAAAGCGAAAATATCGGCTAGTTATCAGGGTGATATCGAGGGTAAAAGCGTGACGGAGACCCTGATGACATATTCGCCAAATGGCGATGCGCAATTCATGGGTATCGAACACTTAACTGGAAAGATCTTCGGGAAGAAGGGTTCTTGCGTCCTTCACCATTTTGGCAGTTATAGCGATGGTGTGGCCCGAAGCGTTTGGAACCTTGTCGAATCAGCCAGTACAGATGGACTGGTTGGGGTTTCCTGCTCTGGTTCATATTCGGCCGGACGAGACGGCAAGGCGCTGGTTACCTTCACCCTGAGTTGAGCGCGAACCGACCCGCAAAACGGTAATCTGTTTACCGTGACCGATTCGCAACTTATTCGAATCAATCGAACTCGGTGGGCGCTTCGGGCAACTTTCTTTTTTATGGGCATGATGGTTTCCGCAACCGCTGCTCGGCTAGCGGAAATAAAACTGAACGTGAACGCATCCAATACCGCCTTTGGTACCAGTTTGATGGTGGGAAATCTAGGCGGAATGCTCGGCACGATTGTTGGCGGAAGAGTGGCCCATAAAGTTGGAACGCGCCGGTTAGTTCAATTCGTAATTTTTGGCGTGGCTGCCGCGCAAATTGCCAATGGATTCATGAACGCTTTATGGCAAGTGCCGATCGTCTCTTTGCTCGCGGGATTTACCTATGCATTTGCAAATGTTGGCGCTAACTCCCAAGGGTCGATGATTGAAGCAAAATCCGGGAAATCACTTATGCCATCCTTTCACGGTTCATGGAGTGTTGGCGCTCTAGCGGGTTCACTCTTAGCTGGTGCGATTGCAAAAGTGCTTCGACCCGACCTCCACCTTGTAATCAATTCACTCTTCGCTCTGATTGGCGTACTAGTTGTATCAAAAGGGTTATTACCTTTTGCTTCAGATAAAGAAGATATAAAAGCCAATCAGGAAATAAAACACGATCAACCGATTCCGCCCCACATAAAGAAATTCTTATACCTGATCTCACTAGGTTCGATGTTGGCACTCATGGCAGAAATATCTGTCGGTGACTGGAGTGCCATTTTATTGAAAGAAAATTTGCATGTCGGTATCGGAGTAAACACATTAGGTTTTAGTTCCTTTCTGCTCGCCCAAATCACTGGCCGTTTTTGGGCCGGCACATTGATTGATAAATTCGGAATACCTACGGTGGTGCGTACCTGTGGCGTCATGGGTGGAACTGGTTATGCGATTGGACTGATCATTTCGCAGTTGACGGTCAGCCATAGCAAAGCATTTGCCGTGAGCATTATGTGTTTGTCATATGCCGTGCTTGGTCTAGGAGTCGCCCCTATGCCACCTTCATATATAACCATTTCAGGAAGCATCCCTGGACTTCCTACATCAAGAGCCTTGGCACGAATGGGTGTTCTTAGTTCACTAGGTTTCTTTTTAGGTCGAGGATTGATTTCAGTCTTCGCCGGTTGGATCGGGTTGCCTATGGCGTTGTTAATGCCAGCAGTAGCACTGATTGCCAGCGGGTTACTAGCAAAATCTCTAAATATTGAAAAGTTAAAAATATAAGGGCAGCAGCAAACCTGTTCCAGCCTTTATAGTTCACTCGTGCAAGGAAAATGGGTTCGGATAGAAGCTCTCTCGGTGGAGCATGCCGAGGATCTTTATCGAAATACTGAAGATGATGCCGAGATGTGGCGTTGGGTGCTCACAAAATTTCCGATTCCCCACTCCGTTGCTGATATGCGTGACCTTATCGTTCGGATGTTAGATCAAAAAGAGGGTGGTAAGCGCGAACCCTGGGCAGTCATTGATCTGCGAAGTAACCAATGTGTCGGTTCATCCTCTTTCAGCGAAATCATGCCGGAGTTCGGCGATATTGAAATTGGCTCAACGTTTTACGGAGCAGTGGCCCGCCGTACTGGTATCAATACCGAAACGAAATTGCTGTTAATGACTGAAGCATTTGAAAATCGAGGCTACGAACGAGTCCAAATCCGAGCCGATAATTTGAATACTCGTTCTCGCATCGCGATCGAACGAATTGGTGCCACGTTTGAAGGAACGCTTCGAAGTCATATGATCCGAAGAGATGGAAGTCGCAGGGACACCGTGGTTTATTCCGTCATCAGAAGTGAATGGCCAGAAGTCAAAGCACGCTTAGAGAGTTTTCTAAATCGCTAATCTTTGATAGAGATTCGAGATCCAATAGCCAGTATCAAGGCCAGGGAAACAATAACGAAGAGTGCGCTATGAAGAGTCAAGTGATCGGCAAGGAAACCCATACAAGGTGGACCAATAACAAATCCAAAGTATGAAATACCTGAAACCATTGCCACTGCTTCGGCAGAAGAGATAATCCCCGAATAATTCTTGTTCGCAGTACTGCCAGCGGCACTGATGGTAAGTGGGATTCCCAGCGACATTCCAAATCCCAAAATAATCCAACCAAATATCTCGCCATAAATATTATTAATCAACAAACCAATTGTTAGTCCACATGCACCGAGCAAGCCACTGTACGAAAGTGCGCGCATGGTGCCAAAACGATGCGCTACTAAATCACCGGACAACCGGCCCATCACCATGGTGCTCGCAAAGAAAACAAAGGGCAGGGTAGAAAGAAATGGTGTTGCGTGATAAGTATCGCGGGCCAGGATCCCACCCCAGTCTGCGGCTGCACCTTCTGGGATAGCAGCGCACATTCCGAGCAAGCCGTAAATCCAAAAAACTTTCGGGCGCTTAGTGCGCTTTTTGGAATCAATTGGATGGATATCCGCTGACGGTGGCAGGAACCAAGTTCGCAGCCAGATACCTACTGCGGCAATGATCGCTCCGACAACGAGTGTGTGCCAAATTGGTTTGATTCCTAATTGCGAAATGACGCCACCGATCGCTCCGCCACAGAGTGAACCGATGGACCACATTGCATGAAAAACACTCATCATTCGCTTCGTGGATTTTTGTTCCAAAGTTACGGCGTGCGCATTCATGGAAAGGTCCTGGCACGATTGGAAGAATCCATAGATAAACAGGGATAACCATAAGAAGGGCAGATTAAAAAGTAACCCGATGAATGGCACCGCCACAGCCAGCGCAATGGTGGAGGCAAAAACGACAGGGGCGCTTCCGCGTTTGGCCGCATTGCGACCAGCGGGACTGATGGCAGCCAGGACTCCGATCGAAGCGAAGAAGAGCGAATTTCCCAGAACGGTATTGGAGAGATGGAGGATGTGTTTAAAGTCAGGAATTCGCGAGATAAATGTTCCTACCGCGAATCCGTTGAGAATAAAGGTCAGGCTGACCGCGAACCTAGCTCTGCTGAAGTCATTGCTGCCATCGCTTTTTTCGGCCAAGTTGGGGAATCTAGAAAGCATTGCGCCATAGTAACGGCGTACTGGCCAGTCACTAGGTAGCCTTTGCCCCTATGGCTAACTCACACCTTGAACTCAACGGCACCAACTTCATTCAGGAATCAGAACGAAGTGGTTCACCGCGTTCCCTTTTTTGGCCGTGGGCCGCGGGAAATGTTTCTTTCTTAGCTCTTTCCTATGGTGCCTTCTTCTTAGGTTTTGGGATCTCATTTTGGCAAGCATCTTTTGCTGCAATCATTGGAACGGTCGCATCGTTCGTGGCTGTTGGCATAAGTTCACTTGCGGGTAAGCGAGCCAACGCTCCAACAATGACCTTGTCTCGAGCTGCTTTTGGAGTTAAAGGAAATCTGCTTCCAGGTTTTCTTTCCTATCTCATTTTTGTTGGTTGGGAAACTGTATTAGTTTCGCTGGCAACTCTGGCCACGGAAACGGTGTTCAATCGGTTGGGTCATATCGATCACAATCTCTCGCGAATTTTAGGTTTTCTCTGCGCCGCCGGATTAACCGTCTTTGGTGGCGTATTGGGTTACTCGGTCATTATGAAAATACAACGATGGTTGACGTCAGCAACAATTCTTCTGACTATCGGGTATATCGCGCTTACTTTTCATAAAATTGATTGGCATGCCATTCATTCAATCCACTCTGGATCAATCCAAGGATTTGTTGGCGCGCTAATTTTTGGCATTACCGGAATTGGTTTGGGCTGGGTGAATTCAGCAGCTGATTATTCTCGATATTTGCCTAGGACTGTTTCAAGCAGAGGCGTTATTGGCTGGACCGTTTTCGGGGCATCGATTGTTCCTATTATTTTGGTGATGTACGGATCCTTGCTGGCGGGCAGTAGCACAGCGTTGAGTGAGAAAATTGCTAACGATCCAATTGGCGCACTGACGACTCTCTTGCCAACTTGGTACTTGATCCCATTCGCGATTGTTGCAGTCTTGGGATTGGTCGGCGGTGCCATTTTGGATTTGTATTCCTCAGGAATCACATTGGTTTCGATCGGATTGCCGGTGAAGCGACATGTGGCAGCCTCAATCGATTCGGTGATTATGACGATTGGAACCATCTACATCGTCTGGATTGCCAAGAACTTCTTCATCCCATTTCAAGGATTTCTAATTACTTTGGGAGTTCCAGTTGCAGTTTGGTCGGCAATATTTATTGCAGATGTGATCATGCGAAAGCGCGATTATGCCGAAGCCGAGCTCTTTGATCCTTCCGGCAGGTATGGATCCACCAATTGGCGCTCGATTGGACTGGTCGTGGTTGGTTCAATAGTCGGCTGGGGATTCGTCACCAACGGTTTTGCCTCCTGGCTTTCGTGGCAGGGCTACTTCTTAGGGGCTATAGGTGGCAAGAGCGGCGCCTGGGCCTATGCCAACGTTGGCGTCATTTCTGCCATGCTGATTGGCTTCTTCGGACATGTGCTTTTATCTCGCGGCAGAATCGCACGCCAGGAAGCGAATTAGCCTGAGTTTTTATATTTTTCAAGCCAGGGGCTAGCACTACTAAGAGCGCTCAAAGCGGGCTTTTTAGGCTCAAAATCACGAAAGTGAGAGATGCCACCTAGTTTTCCGACATCGCCTTCCCCTATATGTAGCATCATTTGGAATGTTAGAAAATGATTCGAAAATAGCGAGGAGAGACTGAGTGAATGCGTTAGATCTTGCCAGATGGCAATTCGCAATTACCACGGTCTACCACTTCATCTTCGTACCGATCACGATCGGTTCTGGATTTTTAGTGGCAGGCTTACATACAGCTTGGTACCGCACCAATCAAGATAAGTATCTGCGTGCGACCAAGTTCTTTGGAAAATTATTCTTAATTAACTTTGCAATCGGTGTAGTCACCGGCATCGTCCAAGAGTTCCAATTCGGAATGAACTGGTCGGCTTATAGCCGATTCGTGGGAGATATCTTTGGCGCTCCATTGGCCATGGAAGGCCTTTTAGCCTTCTTCTTAGAATCCACATTCCTCGGGCTTTGGATATTTGGCTGGGATCGCTTGCCGAAGAAGATTCATATGCTCACGATCTGGATGGCCGCTCTGGGAACTCTCTTTTCGGCCTACTTCATCTTGGCAGCAAATGCCTGGATGCAACATCCAGTCGGATATGTATTGAATGGCAGCCGAGGTCGCGCTGAACTTACGGATATCTTCAAAGTCTTAACGCAGAACACCGCATTGGCGGCGTTCTTCCACACAATTCCATCAGCATTCTTAACCGCAGGCGGATTATTCGCCGGTGTTGCCGGTTGGATGATCGCCAAGAAGCGCGATGTTGAAGTTGCCAAGCCAGTCATGAAAATGGGCTTGATAACAATCATCATCTCCTTCTTGATTGTTGGAGTAACTGGAGACTGGACTGCTCGCGTCATGACGTCACAGCAGCCGATGAAGATGGCCGCTGCAGAAGCTGCTTATGACACAAAATCCAATATGCCGTTCTCACTCTTAACGCTGGGCACTTTGGATGGATCTAAGCCAGTATTCCAAATCGGTTTACCTTCAGTTCTCTCCTTCATGTCCACTGGAAATTTCAATGGCGTTGTTGAAGGCGTTAATGACCTTCAGAAAGAGTATGTAGCCAAATACGGTCCTGGCGATTACAAGCCAAATATCCCGCTGGCTTATTGGGGATTTAGATTGATGATTGGATTCGGTGCGCTCTGTGCCTTATTCGCGTTAATCGTTCTGGTTCGACTTCGAAAAGGTAATTACCCAACCAGTAAATGGTTATTACGCGCCATGATCAGCCTGCCATTCCTTCCAATCTTGGCAAACTCCTTCGGATGGATTTTCACCGAAAGCGCTCGCCAACCATGGGTGGTCTTCGGATTGTTTAAGACTGCACAGGGCGTTAGCCCATCTGTTGGTGCTGGCAGCGTCCTCTTCACCATGATTACATTCACTGCACTTTACGGAGTGCTTGCAGTTATCGAGTTCGGATTAATGATTCGAACCATCAAGGTTGGTCCAGAACCTACTCCAAAACCTGGTGCAAAAGATTCCGACGTATTAACAATGGCTTACTAAGGGGTGATGAAAATGTCATTAAATTCTTTCTGGTTCGTCATCATCGCCGTTCTCTGGATCGGTTACTTCATTCTTGAAGGATTCGATTTCGGTGTTGGTATGACATTGAAGTACGTAGCAAAGGATCAAGCCGAACGTCGTGCAGTATTGACAACGCTCGGACCAGTTTGGGATGGCAACGAAGTTTGGTTGCTCGTTGCCGGTGGAGCTACCTTCGCCGCATTCCCAGAGTGGTATGCCACCTTGTTTAGTGGTTTCTATCTACCGCTATTTCTCATCTTGGTTTCTCTTATCGTTCGTGGTGTCTCCTTTGAATACCGCAGCAAGTATGGAAAGCCAGAATGGCGTGGACGTTGGGACAATGCCATTGTCATTAGCAGCGCTCTTCCAGCACTTCTCTGGGGAGTTGCCTTCGCAAATATTGTGAAAGGTGTTCCGCTAAA
This sequence comes from uncultured Actinomycetes bacterium, assembly GCA_903850565.1. Lineage (GTDB taxonomy): Bacteria > Actinomycetota > Actinomycetes > Nanopelagicales > Nanopelagicaceae > CAIMZW01. Next base: position 16,194 of record CAINLV010000100.1, on the reverse strand, counting down.
AGATAATGGACACGGCGTCATCGAATATGTAGGTGGATTCTTCAACCTACTTAACCCATTCGCCCTTCTGGGTGGACTGACCACCTTCTTCCTCTTCGCAACGCATGGCGCATTCTTCTTGGCCTTGAAAACTCGTGGCGAAATTCGCGCTCGTGCCAATTATTTGGCAGCCCGAACCGGCCTACTAACGGCAGTTTTGGCAGTCATTTTCTTGGCCTGGACCACATTCAAACTCACCTCGAAGACCGATGTTCGAATCTTCTCGTTGGTTGTCGTGGTTGCTTGGGTCTTGGCATTGGGAGCACAACGGCTTGGTCGAGATGGTTGGGCCTTCTTGGCATCCTCCGTCACCGTAGCCATGGTGGTAATCACCCTCTTTGCCGCGCTCTATCCAAATGTCATGCCAAGCTCCTTGGATCCAGCATCGAGCCTGAACATATTTAACGCCTCCAGCACTCATTACACGCTAAAAGTAATGACCTATGTGGCGGTCGTCCTTACCCCAATCGTTCTGATCTACCAAGGTTGGACTTATTGGGTCTTCAGGAAGCGTATTAGTGCCACCGATATCGCTTCGCCAAATGAAGGAGTTTTGGACAAGATACATCTGTGAAACCACTAGATCCGCGGCTACTTCGATATTCCAGGAGTAGCCGCGGATTTGTTTTTCTCCAAGCCCTGATGGCAATCATCAATGCCGGCTTGGTAATCGCCCAAAGTTATTTCATCGCTACCATCGTGGTGGACGTTTTCCAAAAGCATTTCTCGGTGTCAGATGTTTCGGCCAATTTGCGAATGATTGCATTTATTTATATTGGTCGATCCTTTGCAAGTTACTCGATTGAACGATTGGCTGCCAGTTATAGCGTTGAGATTCGCAATGAGTTGCGAACCGGGCTGCTCAACAAAGTCATGTCTGGTAAATCTGCCGCGGTATTTAATGAAGGACCGGGGAGCATCTCGTTGCTCGCGACCAAAGGCATAGATAATTTAGATTCATATTTTTCCAGATTCCTACCTCAACTATTTATTGCGGCAGTAGTTCCACTTTCCGTCGGATTGACTATCGCCAGTCAAGACAAAGTCTCGGGCTTTATCGTGATTTTCACCGTGCCACTAATTCCAATCTTCGGAATCATGATCGGAAGATTCACTGGTGCCGCGACTGAAAAACGTTGGCAGACAATGTCGCTGTTGAGCGGCTATTTCTTAGATTTACTCACGGGATTACCAACCCTTAAAGTGTTCAATCGGTCGTCGAAACAAGAAGAAAAGTTAGATGAAGTAGGGCAACGTTATCGGGTTGAAACTATGAAAGTTCTCCGGATTTCGTTCTTATCTTCGCTAGCTCTAGAAATAATCGCCACCCTCTCCGTAGCCGTAATCGCAGTTTCCATTGGCTTGCGATTAGTCAACGGCTCGTTAACTTTGAAAACCGGGCTTTTCATTTTGATACTTTCGCCCGAGGTTTATTGGCCTATCCGCCAAGTCGCGCTTTACTTCCACGCCGCAGCAGATGGAGTAGAAGCTGCCAATAGAATTTTTGCAATCCTGGAACAACCAGAAAGTGATGGCGCTGGTGTAATTAGCGGTGTAGCGCGAATTTCGTGGAGCTCCTTAATGGTGGATTTCCCAGGGCGAAAACAAATCGTGATCCCAGCGGGAGAATTTTTGCGGGGGAAGGTCAATATCGTTGTTGGTCCTTCGGGTGCAGGTAAAAGCACATTCCTATCTTTGCTTTTAGGATTTGGCTCGAATTTTCAAGGAAAGTTACTTATATCCACGGCAGCTGGTGATGCCGACATTCGCGCACTTTCTGCGGAGAGTTGGAGATCGCTAATTTCTTGGCTACCACAGGATGTAAATTTTCCATCCGGAACTGTCCGCGAAATTCTCCAACACGCCGCCAAGGTTGGCGATGCTGACTTAATCGCGGTACTTGCCCGAGTTGGATTAGCCCCTGCAGATTTACCAATGGGTCTTGATACGGCGCTGGGAACTTTGACCGAGACGCTCTCGGTGGGACAGAAGCGCAAAATCGCACTGGCGAGAGCGCTCTTGAAACCTGCTGAAATTTTGATTTTGGACGAGCCTTCTGCATCCGTGGATGATGTTAGTGAAGCTGATATCGCTAGGGCGATTTCGGCAGAGGTGGCAGCAGGAAAGATAGTCATTCTGGTTACCCATCGAGTCAACTTGATTGATGCCCCCGCTACCGTGAATTTTGGGAGCGGAGAATGAAACAGCTGCGAACCTTTATTAAACCCGAGCTCGGCAAGATTTTGGCAGCTGCAATTATCGGCGGCCTCTCCTCCTCAATGGCAGTTGGTTTATTAGCCTGCAGTGCCTGGCTAATATCCATGGCGTCAATGGAGCCACCTATTTTGGTTTTGGAAGTTGCGATTGTTGCGGTTCGCTTCTTTGGTTTGGGTAGAGGTGTGTTGCGCTACAGCGCTAGGTTGATTGAACATAACAGCGCGCTTCGCACGCTCAACCGAATTCGTATTGGGATTTACCATCGAATCGAATCACAACTACCTTCCTATTTTTCACAATTGCGCAGAGGTGAACTCCTGAGACATCTCGTCGCAGACAGTGAACTGTTACAAGATCTCTGGTTGCGTATCGCTAATCCCTGGATCGGTGCGGTGATTTCTGGCGTTGCCGGGCTTGGAATCATATTCGCCTTACTCCCGCGATTAGCACTCATTCTCTCGGCCATCTTCGTCTTTGCGATCTTTATAATTCCGGTAAGCGCAGTTCTTTTAAGCGCCAATGAAAACCAACGAAGTGAAGAGTCAAAAGTATTTGATGCGATTATCCAAGCAAGCGACTCGGTGCAAGAGTCGCTTATTTTTGGATATCAAGACCAGCTTAAGAAATCCATCGCGCAAGCACAATCGAAACTTAATTGGATCGATTTGAAAAGTGGCATTGCTTCTGGAGTATCTACGGCAATGCATATCGCACTCACTGGCATGAGTGTAATTATCGCCGCCTGTTATTCCATTCCTGCTTTTGCCGATAAGTCGCTTGCTGGCGTCAATGTTGCCGTAGTCGTTCTCTTACCTTTAGTTATTTTTGATGGACTAACCGGCTTGCCCGCCGCCTTTTCCAGATTGCCAACAGTTCAAAATTCTGCAACGGGCGTCGACAAAATATTGAGTCAGAAATCGGATGAACCGATTTCATCAGTGCCGATTTCAGGCGCATATTTCACCATTAATTTCTCTCGGGTAGTTCCTAAACTTCCTGAAGTAGATTTGGTTCCTTATTCTGGAATGGCCAAGCCAGGTCTGCCCTTGATTATTTCGGGCAAGAGCGGAGCTGGAAAATCTTCGTTAGTCCATGCACTTATTGGCTTTCTGGAGTATTCGGGCGAAATTCTTATCAATGAGATCCCAGCTAGAGCGCTTTCATCATCTGATCGAATCGAGCATTGTGCGATCCTGCTGCAACAGGATCATCTATTCGCTACCTCTATTAGAGAAAATTTGCGAATTGGTTCCCCAGATGCCACCGACGAAGAACTATTTGCGGTTTTAGCGAAAGTGGAGTTGGCCGAATTAGTTCGGGGCATCGGATTAGACACACATATTGGACCATATGGACATAATTTTTCTGGTGGCGAGAAACAACGAATCAAGTTGGCTCGTACTTTGCTTCGGGACCGTCCAATTGTGATTTTGGATGAACCTTTTGAATATTTGGATTTAGAACAAGCCAGTCGAATTGCTAGATCCGTTGCCGACTATTGCCGTGATAAAACTTTAATAGTTGTCTCTCATTTACCAGTGGATCTCTAGTAAAGTTTGGCTATGAAGCAAATAAGTAAAATTGCTCAAATTTCTTCAGCGCTAATTCTTGGCGTAGTTATGCTTTCAGGATGTGGTTCTGCATCCAGCACTTCAGCCAAAACGGCAGAAAAATTTAAACTTCCCGAAGCTGGCCAGGGAGCCGCGGCCCCCATGGGAGGAACTTATTTAAATCAAAAATTGTCAGCGCCAGTTTTGGCTCTGCCGCTTGTGGATTCAACTGGAACGAAAATATCCCTAGCTTCTTTCGCCGGCAAAACTGTTATTTTGGCTAACTTCCTGACCTCATGCCAAGAAATCTGCCCCATGGTAAGTGCAAATATGCGCGACTTGGCCGATGCCATTTCCGGAAGCGCCCTAAAAGGAAAAGTGGAAGTTTTGGAAGTCAGTGTCGATGCTGGGACGGATACGCCAGCCAGGTTGCAGGCTTATCAAGCTCTATACGGGGAAAAAAGTTGGACCCTGGCAACTGGTTCGGAGAAAGATTTAAATTCGCTATGGAGTTATTTCGGCGCCCCGGCCACCAGGATGGCTAAGAGCGCAACTGAAGCCGCCAACGCCCCCCAAGATTGGCAAACGGGTAAACCAATTACCTATGACTATATGCATGCAGATATTGTGCTGATCATTAATCCAGATTCCACCTGGAGTTGGATGGATTTAGCGGCGCCGCAAACTGTGGCAAAGAAAGTTCCCGCAAAGATGCAATCCTTTTTAAGCGATGAAGGCCAAACGAACTTGTCCAAGCCAGATGCCTTCTCCTGGAGCGTTGATACTGTCCTGGCGGCGCTAACCCAATTAACTGGTGTTTCAATTAAGGCTTAAATCTAATCCAAATTTACTAAATTTCTCTTTTTTGGACTCAATGTAGTCTTTTTCTGACGGATTCAATCCTTAAAATCTCATTAAGGACTTTATTAAAGCCATGGGTGCCACATGGGAATGATTGTTCGAAGTACGCAGTATCTGAACGTGGCCAGGAAGCTTAATCTGCGCGATGATGAGTTGGCTCAGTGTTTTAGAATAATGGTTTTCAATATTTTTGCGCTTAATCGTGATGACCACACCAAGAAATCCGGATTTCTTCTCGCAGAAAATAGTGAGTGGAAACTCGCGCCAGCATTTGATTTAACCTATGCCTTCAATCCAAGAGGTAGACGGACTCAAAGACATCAGATGAGCGTAAATGGAAAATTTGAAAATATAACGCTTACAGATATTTACACCTTAGGGGAGATGTATTCGATCCCGGCATATAAGAAAATCGGTGCCGATGTTGGTGCAGTAATCAGCCAGTGGCGCGATTTCGCGCTACTGGCTGATGTTGAAGATGATACAAGTGAGTTCATCAATAAAAGTATTACGAGTTTACAACCGAAATAAACCTCAGCTGATAAACGTAGTAGTTAGTGCACATGCAAGGCCAGATACGGCAATCCAAGTGAACCATGATCCAGCGGTTCGCAATCTCCAAGTTTCCAGAATTTCATTCACATTGGCTCGTCGAGCACGAAGGACCAATCCCAAAGCGATGAAACTTCCCAAGAAATAATGGAAAAAGTTCGCACCAGCGATTAGCAGCCACATGGAGGCGTACGAACCTTCAAAAACTCCAGTATCTGGAGTAATGAATGGCATGTTTGCTATCTGGTGCCACTGGTAATAACCACCGATAAGCAGCGCTACCAAAGTGATGATGGAAATTACTCCAAAACTACTGCGGTTCTTTTCGCCAAAGCGGTGAACTAGCGCGGCAACGACTAAAGGCAACGCGGCAATCCAGCCAGAAGTGGCGGTGAATTGATGCGCTCCCTTTGGAAGCCACCCGTTATTGGCATTCAAATTACGAAGATAGAAGTAGGAAAAAATCATTCCGAAGACGAAGGCACCATCGGCAACGATTAACAATCGAACTCCTAAGCGTTCACGACGACCAACAACTTCCGGAGCATCGTGATGGACATGAAATTGAGTTTCTGCGCTCATTATTTTTCGTTCCTTCCATATCCATATGGATCACTAGTTATGACCGGCGGAGTGTCGAAGTTTTCCAATGGAACAGGAAATGGCACGGTCCATTCCAATGTTTTTGCTCCCCATGGATTCATAGGAGCAATAGCTCCCTTTCGCCACGAGTGAACAACGGCCCAGAGCAAGAAGAGCATTCCAATGCCCACCGAATAAGCGCCGACGGTACTAATCATGTCTGAGTGTTTGTACATGGCAGCATAATCAGCAACTCGTCGAGGTTGTCCTTCGGCACCAGAAATAAACATTCCCAAGAAGAGAATTTGGAAACCGATTTGAACAAACCAGAACGCGATATAACCAGCTTTTTCGTGCAGCATTCGGCCGGTCATCTTTGGGAACCAGTAGGCAAGACCTGCAATCGCGCCAGTTAAAGCAGCCCCCATTAAGGTGTAATGGAAATGCGCGGTTACATACATGGAACCGTGAAGGTAGTTGTCAGCAGGAACGTCGGAGAGATAAACCCCAGTCACGCCACCGATGAGCATGTTCCATAAAAATGCATAAACTGAAAGCATTGGCAGCTTCATCCACGGTTTGCCTCGCCATAGAGTTCCTAAGATTACTAAGAAGATCAAACCAGTCGGGATGGAAATCATTTCGGTGGTAATCATGAATGGACCGTTGAGCATTGGCAGCCATCCAGATATATACATATGGTGAGCCCATACCAACACTGAAAGTCCAGCAATTCCAGAGAAACCTAAAATTGCGGCGTTATAAGAGAATAGTGGTTTCCGGACAAAGACCGGCACAATCTCCATAAGCGCGGCTACGCCTGGTAGGAGAATTACATAAACCTCAGGGTGCCCCATGATCCAGAAGAGATGGGCATAGAGCCAGCCGCTTCCGCCGAATTGAGCATCAAAGTAGGTTGTTCCAACGGTGCGATCTAAAGCGGTCATAATCATGGAAACCATAAATGTTGGGAAAGCAGGGATAGCAAGCGCCACCGAAATAGTTGCACCGATGACGAAAATCGGAACACGATTCCATTTCATTCCTTTAGCTCTCATGGTCACAACCGTGGCGGTGATATTTGCCCCGGTGACTGCTGTAGAGACTGCAAAAATAATGATGGTAGCAACAAATGCATTCATGCCCGGACCTGCTTGAACGCTAAGCGGTGCATAGGCAGTCCAACCAGTTGGAATTCCACCCAAGAACCAGGCGCTGCACAAAACTGGAATTGCAGTGAAAAGCACCCACCACGAAAGGGCATTTAGCCGAGGGAAAGCCATGTCACGGGCGCCAATCATTATTGGCAGGATGAAGTTTCCGAATGGGCCTGTGGAAACCACGATCATCGCAACGATCATGGTAATTCCATGGAGTCCAACCAGAGAGTTGTAAATTGCCGGCGTAACGATCTTTGAACCAGGCATGGCCAAGTTAGTACGGATCATCATTGCCAAAGTTCCACCAACACCAAGCATGGCCATAACGCCAACCAGGTATTGGATGCCTACAACTTTATGGTCAGTGCAGTAACGGAAGTAACGGGATATTCCTTGGCCTTCGCCGGCGAGGAAAAGCTGTTCTTCATCGGTTAAGTCTTTCCCGATTAACCAGCGAAATGGTCCAATAAAGGCGCCAATTCCAACCAAGAAGCCAACGCTCCACGCGAACATGGAAATCAACAAAACTCGATTGTCATTTTGTGGAACGGACATATCTTCGCCAGAACGTAGCCAGAAATAAACAACGACTGCAAAGATGGCCCCGACAACGGTGCCGGTTCCCATATTGAGTTTAGTGATCAGACTCTTTGATGGGTTTGGAATTGGATGAGATCCAACTTGGTGATCCAGTGTTGTCATGCGGAATGACCTCCTTGTGCGGTAACCCAATTATCGAAATCACTTGTGGTCATTACATGCCCCGTACTTTCCATGTAAGCGTGGTAAAGCCCACATAGTTCGGCACACTTGATATCAAATACCCCGAGCTTCGTTGGCGTGGTTTCGGCAGAAGTTGTCTCGAGGCGATTTGCATCGACTTTTACGCCAAGCTGAACCGGCCAAAAAGAGTGGTTTACATCTGCTGAAATAACTTTGAATTCTACGGGACGATCTAACGGCAAATTAAGTTCTGTGCTCGAGAAGCCTTGGGCTGGATAGTTAAAACTCCACACCCATTGTGAACCAGTTACTTCAACCACGATCGCTTGTTTGGCATCTGTGGCAGCTGCTTCGGCACCCACGTTGAGTTCGGTGATTCCCCAGATGATTGCCAAGAGCGCAAACAAACTGGTGACTATGGACCACACCACTACAACTGGACCATTAGTTTTGATGGCCGGCCCGTCTTCTGGCGGGGCATCTCCTTTATGTCGTTGCAAGAATGTATATGTAGCTATTCCCAAAACTAGTCCACATATTGGTGCAGATATGTAAGTGAAGGCAATCATTAGGTGTTCGTTTGCTTTCATATCTGTGCTCATGATTGTTGGCATCCATTTTGGATACGCGTAACCACCTAGAATCACAAAGACCAAGGTAAAGAAAACGCCTAGTCCGAATGATTTCCTTACATCGCTTCGTTCTAGAAATTTGGAAACTTTTTGACCTGGTGTGGGTGAAAGGACTTCAGTCTCTTCGTGTTCTGATTCATGTGAACTCATGCGACGGTTACCTTTCCAGTCATATAGCCAACTGCTCCCATTACTGCTCCAAACTTTTGATAGGTGCCATCACCGCATGGATATTCGCAATTCCAGACGTACTCGCCTTTGCCGCCAGTTACGAAGGAAAATACGATGGTGTGCCCTTTAAAATCTGTTGCGGGATCTTTCGTCGGAAGAAAATTGTCTTTGTCATCAGTTGTCACTCTTAAGAGAGGAACATTCACAAAAAGTGGATCTTGAGAAGAGGTTGGTAGGCCATGAAGCGTGAAGGTGTGTTGGACTTCATCTGCAGGCACTGATGAAACATCTTTTCCGTCAACGGTGATTGTTCCGCCAACGGTGCCGATAACTTTTCCAAAGAATGCGTTATTGAGTTTTTCACCGCTGTCGTAAACGTGAAGTGTCATGGTCACTAAAGTGTGTTGCGGTAGAACCAAGTGGCTTGATGGTCCGTACTGAACCCAATCCTTAGCATTGGCTTTCGACCCATGTTCTGCGGCGCTCGCTTGATCTGGATAAACACCCATGGTGACCGAAGCTTTGTGCAGATTTTCTCCGTTGACCGTCACGGTGTCGGTGGCCAAGGTGGCATAAAGTGGTTTTTGTGGATCTGCACTTAATTTATGCAATCCAAATCCCACTCCGGCGACGACAAGTACGCCAACAAGTACAAATGCAATTGCACCTGCTAACCCATTGCGTTTGGCCTCGGAATTGGTGGAGGGCGACCCAGGTGCGGCTGTACTAGTGCTGGTCATCGGCGACCTTTCTCAATCTTGATCTCGTTGTGACTTAAATCTCTCGGAGAGGATACTTCACAGGGTATCTTTAGGGAATACTCAACTCGCAATCGTTTGCCTTAAAGTCAGGAAAGTAGGGCTAACTCAGATGGATGGAGGGCAAAGTGAAACTTAATCCGCTTTGGGATTTAGCTTTCGGAATTTGCCTGATCGCGGTCGGATTCTGGTACTTTCGCGAACGACCGGCGACTCATGCGGTGGCAAAATGGCGCCAGATTCTCTTTTATTGGGCGCTCGCCCTGACTTTTATGGTGTTGGTAGGCCCAGTCCCCCACTTCGCGGTTCGGCTCTTCTGGGTCCACATGGTCCAGCACATCTTGCTTATGATGTTGATTTCGCCCCTTTTGGTGCTGGGCAGCCCATTTCTAATCCTTTTAAACTCTAGATTTGCCCGAATTCGAGCCGTAGCGCGCTCAATTGCGGCAAATTCGGGCATACGGGCAGTATTTCGCCCCCAGGTCGGCTTCCTTATCTTCCTAGCGACCCTGATCGCCACCCATTTTTCGCCCCTGGCCGATGCCGGGATGGTGAACGCCAACGTTCATTGCTTTGAGCTGATCCTCTTCTTGCTCGCAGGCGTGATTTATTACTACCCAGTCCTAGATGGCAATCCCACGCCATTCCAAGTTCCTTATGCCCTCCGGCTTGGATCGCTCTTCGCCATGATGCTGCCTGAAACTATGACCGGTTTCTTTCTCTACTCTGGAAATAAACTTTTACACCAGGTTTCCATGGCCAATATGAGTGACATGGGGAACGCTAACCAGCCAAATCCATTACGCGATCAACATACTGGTGGTGCCTTAATGTGGGCGATGGGAATGTTAATTGACTCCATGTGGGTCGTTTTAGCCGCGCGCGATTGGTTTGCCCATGAAAAGCGGATGGCCGAAGCTGAGGACTTATTAAGTATTGAATTGGGAGAAAATACTCCATGAGCCAAGAACCAAATCCCCCACTCATCGATCCGAAACGAAAATGGATTCTAATTTCTATTCCAGTCTGCCTTTTCTTGGGAGTGGTGGAATTTCAACGCGCCTTAGATGGCAATCATCGAAGTTGGGTTTATGTTTTTGAATGGCCATTTTTTGGCATCTTCATCTATTACATGTATTGGAAATTATCCCAACCTCAAGAATTCTATGATGACACCGAAGACCCACCTCGAGGCCCCTCTTAATTTAGAGCAAGGAGCATGGTTAATGAATCGGATCCAAATCTCAAAATTAATCGCGGCAATTGCCACGTTGTTGATTGCGATGGGCGTACAGCTTCCGGCTTATTCAACCGGTTTTCCTGCCACCCTTTCTGTTAATTCTTGGCCATCGGGAATTACAGTAACCAGCCCAAATTGTTTTACGGTGACAAGCGGAACTTGCGGTGTGACTGGGTGGGTATCTACCAACATAGAAGGCATTCCTACTAGTACTTACACTTTTCCATTGACTGCAACAATTGAAGGAAACGATTACCAGCTTTCGATTAATTCGATAACGGGATGCAATGGAAATAATGGAACTTCACTTCCAGGGCAATGCACCGTTCAAGTGGCCGCGGGGTCACTTGCCTCCATATTTGCGACTTATAAAGTTCTACCATCCCCACCTATTCCACCATGTGTATTGGTCGCGCAAAATCTTGTGCCGAACCATGGCTTTGAATCGACTCTCACGGCAGGAGTTTCTACGGGATCCAACAGTTATTGGATTATCGGACTTCAAAATCAGTCGAAAGTTCTTCATTGGACCGCCGACACAACAACCACTCAGAACGTTTTTAAGTCAGGGTCGGTTGGAGGAAATCAGATAGCTGCCTATGAAGGAAATAAATTCGCAGTCATTAATAGTTTTGGTGGACTTACGAATGCCGGAATTCGAAGTGAAATTACGCCAGCTCCAACCCAAGGGGCAAGTTATGTTGTGACCGCGAAGGTACGTGCACTACCTGCAACCCACCCCGATTTCATCTCCTTCAATTTCCTAAATTCTGGAACACAAGTTCAGAGTGCTAAGTTGGTCAGAACTGTAACCGCGACGAATAAGGATTGGGAATTAGTCGGTGGAGTGATTGTTGCAAACTCATATTTCAATCGCATGGTCATTCGAATGTGGGGCGAGGCTCCATTTGCGGCTATCGATGATGTGAAAGTGTGCAAGATGGCAACCAGCAACAAAAAGATCCTTATTTCACCAACCCCAACACCAACCCCAACACCAACCCCAACACCAACCCCAACCCAAACCAAGCCAGCAGCCGCTGCAAGCGGAGCGAGCGGACCGTTGAGTCCGAGCGGACCGTTGAGTCCGAGCGGACCGATAAAACCTTAAGACCGCCAGCTGCTATGCAGCGGTCGTCCTTCGGCATAACCGGCAGCGGATTGGATTCCTACTACTGCTTTTTGGTGAAAGTCTTCCAAACTGCTTGCTCCTGCATAAGTACACGAGGAGCGAAGTCCAGCGATGATTTCATCCAACAAATCTTCCACGCCAGGTCGGGTGGGATTTATATACATTCGCGAGGAAGAAATACCTTCCTCGAATAAGGCCTTTCGGGCTCGATCGAAGGCATCTTCCGTAGCGGTTCTTGCCGCAACTGCGCGAGCCGAAGCCATTCCAAAAGATTCTTTATAGAGCAAGCCATTGGCATCTCTATTCAAATCACTTGGTGATTCCAGCGTTCCAGCAAACCAAGAACCAATCATTACTTGCGAGGCGCCGGCTGCTAAAGCAAGTGCCACATCGCGAGGATGTCGGACTCCGCCATCGGCCCAAACGTGCTTTCCATACTTTCTCGCTTCGGCGGCACACTCCATAACGGCTGAGAACTGCGGTCGGCCGACACCAGTTTGCATTCTGGTTGTACACATTGCCCCTGGTCCAACTCCAACTTTAATAATGTCCGCCCCAGCTTCAATCAAAGCTTTTGTTCCTTCGGCAGTGACAATATTTCCAGCGACAATCGGAATCTTTGGATCTAAGGCGCGAATTACTTTAAGGGCTTCGATCATTTTTGCTTGGTGACCGTGTGCAGTGTCAACGACAAGAACGTCGGCCCCAGCATCAATTAACGCCTGTGCTTTAGTTGCGACATCTCCGTTAATTCCAACGGCAGCAGCGACACGAAGTTGTCCGCGCGAATCAAGTGCGGGTTTGTAGAGTGTGGCTCGGAGCGCTGAGACCCGAGTCAGGATTCCGACTAATTCACCGGCACTATTTATCACCGGCGCTAACTTCCTTCGGCTGGTATGTAGGAAATCGAATGCTTCTCGAGGAGATACCGAATCTGGCAAAGTGACTAGATCTTTGCTCATAATTAAATTTAGTTGGGTAAAGCGATCGACACGTTGGCAATCTTCTTCGGTAACAATTCCAACCGGTTTCTTATTTTCTACAACGATCAACGCCCCGTGCGCGCGCTTGTTGATTAAGTCCATGGCATCGGCAACAGTTTCGTGCGGAGCCAGAGTTACTGGAGTGTCAAAGAAAGTATGTCGGGATTTCACCCACGAAATAACGTCGGCCACAATCTGCAACGGAATGTCTTGGGGAATTACCGCAATGCCACCTCGACGGGCAACTGTTTCAGCCATTCGTCGACCAGAGATTGCGGTCATATTGGCAACGACTATGGGAATAGTGCATCCCGTGTGATCTTGGGCGGAAAGATCAACATCCATTCGACTAATTACATCGGAGTTGCTGGGGACCATGAAGACGTCGTCATAGGTCAGGTCATAGGCTGGATTTGTTAAGAAACGCACGTGTCAAAACTATACTCTTTAATTACTCCACTTCTGAGCCCTTTCTCAGATTGATTCGGTGTAATAGGGGAATGAGTGCACCTGAGCTCGCATCCCCACGCGAACGACTATCTTGGCGGATCGGCCTATTCCTTCTTATTGTCGCAAGCGCTTGGATCAATCTTTGGCGCCTAGCCGCAGGAGCTAGGTCCGAGTATTACGCAGCCATTGCTGTGAGCATGAGCAAGAGTTTTAGCAACTTTCTCTTTGGTGCTTTAGATCCAGCTGGCACGGTTTCGCTAGACAAGATTCCCGGTTCATATTGGCTACCTGCCATTTTTGTGAAGATCTTTGGCTTTAGTAACTGGGCAGTCGACGCCCCAAATGCGCTTGCCGGAATTGCTGCTGCTGTGGTCGTGGCATTCGCAGTGCGTCGTTTATTTGGAAGTTATGCCGGCCTTTTTGCCGGTGCGCTAATTGCCACAACTCCAATAATCGCGGCGGCCTCCCGCTCTAATCAGCCACAAATGTTTTTTGTTTTGGCAATGGCAATTGCTGCAGAGCGAGCCAGCGCTGCACTAACAACGGGAAATCGCCGGACTCTAATTTGGGCTGGTGTATGGATCGGTCTAGCCTTTCAAACTTACATGCTCGAGGCGTGGGCGCTCTGGCCGGCCCTAATTATTGCTTGGCTGATTTTCGCACCTGTTCCAAGAGCAGAAAGATTTAAATCTTTGATCATCGCTGGAGTTACTTCCCTGGCGGTTTCCTTAACGTGGATAATCATTGTTTCGGTCACACCTGCAACTGCTCGACCTTATGTTGGCGGAACCTATCGAAACAATGCTTGGGAGATGGTCTTTGGTTACAACGGTTTAGGTCGCTTTGGTACCACTCAATCGCTCTCTTCCGCGACGGACAATCCAATATATAGATCCTTCACGCCCCCGTTCAGTGGAACTCCTTCGATCACAAGATTGTTTAATGATCAGCTCTCCGGACAAATCGCGTGGTTAATTCCATTAACGATCTTGGTCATCATCATCGGGCTAGTGGCAACTTTCAAATTCAAAGATTTTTCATCTGACAAGGCCAACTTTATTTTCTTCACATTATGGTTTGTAACATTTTTCCTGATGTTTTCCAAAGTTGCCGGCATGCATCAGTTCTATACGACCACCTTAGCCATCCCAATGGTTGTTCTCGTTGCTGGAGTATTCAAGTACCTGATTGATAAACGAACATGGTTAGCAAAAATCCTTTTGGTTCTATTTGTGAGTACTTCGGCGATCTGGGCGCTCTTTGTCTCTTCAAAATATCGTGGCTTCTATACCTGGGCTCCTAAAGTGGCGCTTGGATTGGCATTGCTTGGCGCTATTGGCTGGCTTGTAATTTCACATGCAAGAGTAAGAACGTTGGCCCTAGCTTCGATAGTTGCTTCGGTGATGATTACGCCAACAGTCTGGGCGCTAGATGTCATTAATCAACCCAGCACTATTAATCCAACCGCAGGACCTGCTACTGCCAATGGTTTTGGCGGCCCAGGTGGCGGCGGGTTTAATGCGATGGCACCAAAAAATGGTGCCCCAATGCAGAATTCCATGGGTGTACCTGCGGGTGCACCGCCAAATTTCGATCCCCGAAGTTTTCAGGACCCAGGCCAGCACGATCGATTCGCCAACGGAAACCCGCCAATCGGAATTCAAGGTGGAATTGGATTTGGCGGTGGTTTCGGTCAGGATGCCAATACCTCTCTTATTAAATATTTAAAAGCTAATCGAAATGGCAGTAAATTCCTCTTGGCAACCTTTGGCGGAATGGCGGCAGCGCCATTTATAACGGCTACCGAAGATAAAGTCTTGCCCGTAGGTGGTTTTGATGGCCAAGATCCTTCGCCAACTTTGGCAAAATTCAAAGAACTCATAAAAAACGGCGAATTAAAATACGTCCTCATTGGCGGCGCCGGCGGGAATAACAATGGAAACGAAGTTAATACCTCCAAGATCCAAAGCTGGGTGGTCACTAATTGCTTAGTAGATGCCGGCGCTCCTTCTGGAGTGACGCTTTACAGTTGCTCGCCAGAAGTTGCGGTCAACAATTAGATCGCGAAGAAATTACTTCTTTGCTTCTTGTTTCACCGCATGTGATCGATAGCTCGTGATGAATTTTTCGGCCCGTAACGCAGCGATGGCGACACTTACAAGATCGCTAGCTTTTGGATAGAGGACATAACGAGTTTCCCATTCGGGTTGAAATTTTGCATTGAATCGATACAAGGATTCAACTTGGAACCAATTTGAAAAGAAGCGAATCAAATTTCGGCTTCCACGGGTTATTGGTCCGGCACTGATTTTATCTGCGCGCTCAAAGAGCGAACGGAAGGCGGCGAAGTTCAACGAGATATGAGTGATTCCATTTTCTTTGGCATATTCAACCGAGGAGGCAATCATTAATTCATTCACGCCAGGATCGTTCTCTCTATCCCGCTGCATTCGGTCTAGCGATAATCTATTTGTTGTCCACGGAACAAAATAGAGGAAACCTTTAATTTTCCCTTCTCGTTCTGCGATAGTTACAAAAGTATTTTGATCAAAGTCTTCGCCGAAGCGATCCATTGACATGGAGAAACCTCGTTCGGGAACGCCGTAACGCCATTTTCTGGCAAGGCCTCGAAGTTCTCGTTTAGTTTCGCTATTCAGGTCAGCCCAACGCGAGGTATATGTTGAGTAACCCTTTCGCTTAATGCGATTGACCATCTGTCGCACATTGCTCATCGTGCGACCTTCCAAAGTAAAAGATGCCACATTGATAATGGCTTCATCGCCGATATCTACCGCAAGCATTCCCGCTTGTTCGACCCAAACCTGACCACCATGATCGCTGCAACCCATTACCGCCGGAGTCCACGCATGCTTCTGAGCTTCGGCCAGGAATTCGGTAATTGCTTCACTCCAAAGACTGTATTCACCAAAAGGATCTCCGCTGGCAAGCATCACCCCACCTTGAACTCGATAGGCGATCCCGGCTTTCTGATTCTTAGCCCAAATCACGCTCTTGTCTCTTCTAGTTGCAAAGTAACCCAGGGAATCTTGTTCTTGGTCATGCTTTATCAAACTCTTAACGTTCTCCAACTCAGATCCGGAAGAGCACACGTCTGAACTCCAGTCACTAATGCGCATCGCGTAT